>JBPCMK010000055.1:0-46809 GCA_051002375.1 Pyrinomonadaceae bacterium
GGAAAAGAAATTTTTAGAGGAAATATTGGATGCGGCGATCAGAATCGAACTGATGAATAAAGCTTTTGCAGAGCTCTGCCTTACCACTTGGCTACGCCGCCGAAAACAAGGATGAGGGGTGAAGGATGAAGGATGAAACAAATCCTATTCATCCTTCATCCTTCACCCCTCATCCTTCAAAAAAATTTGGAGCGGGAGACGAGACTTGAACTCGCGACTTCGACCTTGGCAAGGTCGCGCTCTACCACTGAGCTACTCCCGCGTCGCAAGTGATAATTCTACAAACTCAAAATTTTTTGTCAAGTCTAAAGAAATTTATTTCGCGTCGGCGGTAATGTCTTTGATAAAACTCCAGTCGCCGCTCGCGTTGACGTTGATGTTGCCGATGCGTTTGTTAGCGACGACCATATTCGCCGGATACCAGAGCGGAAGCATCGGAACGTCGCTGCTGATAATTTCCTGCGCTTTGAAATACGCTTGTTTCGCCTGCTCGCGGTCGTTTGAATTAAACGCTTGGTCAATCAGTTTGTCAACTTCCGGGTTGCTGTAACGACTCCGGTTGCAGCAACTGACTTTTTCGCCCGGAATTTTTTTCGTCGTGAATAAATCGTTTAGGAAAATCGGGTCTTGATTGCCGCCGACCCATATGCCCGTATACATCTGATATTGTCCGAGAGCGAGTTGCTTGAGCAAAACCTGTCGTTCGATAGTTTCGATTTCGACATTTAGACCTATTTGTGCGAGAGAGTTTTGGATAACCTGCGCGTATTGATTGGTGGCGGTGCTTCCAGCCGGAAAGTTAAACTTTACTTTCTCGCCTTTATAACCTGATTCTTGAAGTAGTTGTTTAGCTTTTTCAGGATCGTAATTATATTTCGTTCCCGGATTATATGCCCAAGATTCGACGGGCAAAATCGAATATGCGATGGTCGCTTGTCCGAAAAGCAGTTCCTTAATAATTTTTTCGCGGTCAATGGCATACGCGACGGCTTGCCGCAATTTCACGTTATTAAACGGCACGGCTTGCGTGTTAAATTGCAGATATTGAATGTTCGAACCGTTAAATTGTTTGACATTCAAATTCGGATTGTTGCCGAGCGATTTTAAAGTATCGGGTGAAAGATTGGTCGGAAGCGGTGCGAGGTCAACGCCGCCGCTCTGCAGTTCGGCTTGCAGCGAATTGGAATCGGTTACGGTTTTAACGCGGATTTTCTGCACCTTCGGCGCGCCTTCCCAATAATCCTGATTGGCTTCGAGTTCGACGATGTTCTGCGAAGAGTCAAAATTGACGAACTTGAACGCTCCCGAACCGACCGGATGATTTTTTTGCTGCTCGACCGTGCCTTCGGGAATTATCGGCACGGCGACCAAATTCGATAAAAGCTGATTTTGCAGAGAAGCGCGGCTCAACGTAAAAACGACGGTTTTCGCATCGGGCGTGTCAATCGAAACGATATGCGGAACTCTTTTGTCTTCGATGGTGTCAACAAACGCGCCCGCTTTGTAACCGTTGCTTTTGAAAAGCTGTTCGAAAGTATATTTAACGTCCGCAGAAGTAAATTCCTTGCCGTTGTGAAATTTTACGTTGTCCTGCAAAACGAACGTGATGACTTTTCCGTCTTCGGAAGGCTTAATTTCTTTGGCTAATTCGCCGACGTATTCAAATTTTTCGTTTTTCCTGACCAAAGAATTAAACATCAAAGCGCGAACTCGCTCGGCTGCCGCGTCTGAATTGGTGGTAGTTAATGTATCGAATGAAGAAAATGTTTCGGGCAAAGCGATTGTTACGAATTCAACGCTTTTCGTCCGACAGGAATATGAAAAAATAAAACAGGCGCAAAGTAAAATTATAAATGCTTTAGACAAATTAAATGAATCTCCTTAAATAGAATTAGCTTTCGCATTGAGTTCGGCGATTTTATCCGAAAGAATTTGCAGTCGTTCGATGTCGAATGGAAGCGGCGGCTGCAGAAAAGATTTGAGGTGGGCAATTCGCCGCAAAGATTCGTTTATACGCTCTTCGGAAATCTCTGCGTTTTTGACAGCTGATAAAATAGAATTATAACCTTCGCGGATTGCATCAGCATTCGCGCAAATCGCCGGCATATCAACCCCCGCCGAAATCGCCATCCGGCACGCTTCGCCGATTCCGTAATTTTTGACAATCGCGCCCATTTCCAAATCGTCGGTAATCGTCAATCCTTGAAAGCCCAATTCCTCGCGCAAAAGTTTTGTAACGATATTATAACTCAACGAAGACGGTAAAAGTTTGCCATTCTCGTCGGTTTCCTGCAAGTCGAAGCGCGGAAAACTCGCGTGAGCAATCATTATAGAGCGGACGTTTCCGTTCGGAATCAGACGACGATAAGGAAGCAAATCAACCTCGAAAAGCTCTTCGCGCGTCAAATAAACAATCGGTAATTCTTCGTGTGAATCAACCTCGCTCGCGCCGAGACCGGGAAAATGTTTGAGACACGCGAGACAGCCATTTTCCTGCAAATTATTGAGATATTCAGCGGCGAATTCGACGACTTCAGCTTTCGATTTTCCGAACGCTCTCGAATAAAGCCCGTTGTAAGTTTTCCCTCGAAATTCGTCAATCACGTCAACGACGGGCGCGAAATTCAAATTAAAGCCTAAAATTCTGACGATTTCCGCCGTCAGAACGGCGAGAGTTTTCGCATCTTCCGGCGTGGCGAGCGAACTCGGCGCAGGCATCGGCGTAATAATTCGCCGCAGACGGTCAACCAATCCGCCTTCCTGATCGAGACTGATAATCGGTTCGATGGAGGCGATTTCCCGAACGTCTTCGAGCAGTTGGCGGGTTTGCGCGGCATCGCGGATATTTCTCGCAAACAGACATATTCCGCCGGGCGAAATATCACGCAGAAATTCCTTTACGTCAGCGTTGACCTCCGCTTCGGGAATTCCGATAAAAAAAAGCTGCCCGATTTTACCTTCGAGCGGCAGAGATAAAAGTTTTTCAATCATAAAGAATAAGCGCGAATTGCAACAAGGTTAAAGTAGTTTATAAAGCGTCGAGTTTTCGACCGTTAAAGTGATTTCTAATATAAAACTTTCGCATCAAACGATACGTTTTTGCATTTCCTTTAAGATTTTCTTCGCTTCGGTTTCCGATATTTCGCCGATTTTTAACTCGCGCAATTCGTCAATGACGCTTTCATTGGTGATGGCGAAAAGCGAAAACTGCGCCGCCATTTTACTTTGCGAAGCACGACCGACGGCGGTTTCGAGCGATTTATCAATTTGTTTGGCTTCGGAAAATACCGCTAACTCATATTGTTCGAGTTTGGCTAAAACCGTCTTCGCCCGCGCAATCGTCTGCGCCGGAAAACCGGCAAGCTGGGCGACGGCGATGCCGTAGGATTTTGAAGCCTTGCCGCGTTTTAGTTTGTGCAGAAACACGACCGCGCCGTCTTTTTCCGTCGCCGTTACCTGATAATTACGCGCTCCCGGCAGAATTTCGGCTAACTCGGTCAATTCGTGATAATGCGTCGCAAACAAAGTTTTCGCCGAATGTTCCGGCGAATTATGCAGATATTCAGCGACCGCCCATGCAATCGAAAGCCCGTCGAACGTCGAAGTCCCACGCCCGATTTCATCAAGCAAAATCAAACTGCGCGGCGTGGCGTTGTGCAGAATCGTCGCCGTTTCGGTCATTTCAACCATAAAGGTCGAACGCCCGGAAGCCAAATCGTCGCTTGCTCCGACGCGCGTCCAAACACGGTCTAAAATCGGCAGACGCGCTGAAGCGGCGGGAACGAACGAGCCGATTTGAGCGAGAATTTGAATGATGGCGACTTGTCTTAAAATCGTGGACTTGCCGCCCATGTTCGGTCCGGTGATTATCAAAAGGCGGTCGGTCGAATTATTCATCAACAAATCGTTGGCGATAAAATTATCAGTATTAAATGCTTCGACAATCGCGTGTCTGCCGTCTTTGATTTCGATTTCGTCGCCGTCGTGCAGAACGGGCGCGACGTAATTGCGGCGCGTCGCGGTTTCGGCAAGACTCGAAAGCGCGTCGAGCGTCGCTAGAGCGCGGGCGGTTGATTGCAGATTTTTCGTCTCCTTTTGAACTTTTAATCGAATTTCGCGGAAAATTTCGGCTTCGAGTTCCTTGATTTTTTCCTCTGCGCCGAGAATTTTTCTCTCCCAATCCTTTAATTGCGGCGTGGTGTATCTTTCGGCGTTGGTCAAGGTTTGGCGGCGTTCGTAATCATCTGGAACGCGCGAAAGATTGCCTTTGGAAATTTCGATAAAATAACCGAAGACATTGTTAAACTTTATCTTTAAGTTATGTATTCCAGCGCGTTTTTTTTCTTGCTCTTCAAAAGCGGCAATAGTTTGTTTGGCGGAGCGCGAAATCTCTCTCAATTCGTCCAAATCCGCGTTAAAGCCCACGCGAATCACGCCGCTGTCGGCAAAATTCAAAGGCGGCTCGTCCGAGATTGAAATTTCAATCAGATTTCTGATTTCGGGAAGTTCAAATATATTCTCGCGCAAAACCTGAAGCAGAAGGCTCTGCGCGTCTGATAACGAAGAATTGATATTTGGTGTTTTGGAAAGGGAACGATTGAGGGTGATTAAATCTCTCGGCGAGACTGTGCCGAGATTTAATCTGCCGACCAATCTTTCCAAATCGGCGACTTCTTTCAGCAAAAACCGAATTTTGTCTCGAAGCATCGGATTGGTTAATTCCGAAACCGCCGCCAGCCGCGTTTGAATTTCGCTGCGGCGAATCGAAGGACGCAGAAGCCACGAACGCAAAAGCCGCGCTCCCATTCCGGTGACAGTTTCATCTATTACTTTAAGTAATGTCTTTTTGCTTTTGTCTTGATGCGATTCGACAATCTCCAAATTTCTGAGCGTTATCGCGTCTAAAACCATAAAATCGTTGGTTTCAAAATAACTGATGTCAGAAATATGTTCGGCGGCGACGCGCTGTGTTTCATGCGCGTAATGCAGACACGCGCCCGCCGCGCGGACGGCTTGCGGTTTTAAATTCAGACCGAAAGCGTCTAAATCCCGAACGGCTAATTGACGTTTTAGAAGATTCTCGCAATCTTCGGTTTGAAACAGCCAATCGTCCAAAGCCGTCAGCGTGGTGGAAAACTTAGAAAGTTTCGGAGAAGCGATTGAAACGACGTTGGCGGACGAAGGCGAATTCGTTTGAAGCAAATTGCCGAACGAATCTTCGATTGTTTTTCGCAGCGATTCGGGAAACAGAAGTTCGCGCGGAGCATAGCTTTCGATGTCGGCGCGTATTTTCTCCCAAGCATCCGCGCCGGAAATCTGTGTCGCGGAAAATTCGCCGGTCGAAAGTTCGAGAAAAGCCAAGCCGTAAATTTCGCCGCACGCGCACGCCGCCGCTAAGTAGATTGATTCCTTCAATTCGACAATCTGCGAATCAACAGCGGTGCCGGGCGTGATAATCCGAACCACTTCGCGCCGTACGAGTTTTATGCCCTTTCCGGCATCTTCGGTTTGCTCGCAAATCGCCACGCGAAAACCTTTTTTTACTAATTTTGAAATATATCCGGCAGCCGAATGATGCGGAACGCCGCACATCGGAATCGGATTTTTAGAATCTTTATGGCGGGCGGTCAGAGTGATGTCGAGTTCGCGCGAACCCGTTACCGCGTCTTCATTAAAAAGCTCGTAAAAATCTCCGAGCCGGAAAAAAAGCAGCGTTCCCGGATATTGTTTTTTGATTTCCAGATATTGCCGAAGCATCGGCGTGATGTTTTCCATAATCTTCTGAGAACGGCAATTTTAACTTAAAATGAGAAATTGTAAAAACTTTTGATTTGAGAAGTCTATAAACTACAACTTTTTTTGCCGATTTGCTAGAATGCCTTTTTCCAAGTTATTTTGTTACAATAACTCTGAGTTGAAAAATTATAAACTTTTGCGTTGAAAAAAGAATCTAAGGCTTAAAATTCCTTCCCGTTGCAGAATAACCAATACGGAGTAATACAAAATGAAAGCAGTAAAATTTTTACCGGCGTTATGCGCCGTCATATTTTTAAACGGTCTTTTTATAAACGGCATTTTCGGACAAAATGCGGAAAACCCGAAATCGGCGGAGAATAAAATAAACGATATGCATACGGCGGTCGCCGACAAAAATTCAAACGAACAAGTTCAGGTCAAGCCGCCGAGCGATGAAAAATATCGCATCGGATTTCAGGATACTTTAGAAGTTTCGGTATTTCGACACCCGGAACTTTCGCTGCCTGCGGTTAATGTTAGTTCCGACGGCACGATTCTGATGCCGAAAATTGACCAGCCGATTGTCGCCGTGTGCAAAACCGAAAGGGAAATGCAGGATACGGTCGCCTCGTATTATAAAAATTATTTGAGAAATCCGTTCGTCAATGTCCGCGTTATCGAGCAGCGTTCACAGCCGTTCGCGGTCATCGGCGCGGTCGAAAAGCCCGGCAATTTTTATTTGAACCGCCGCATACGCCTTTTGGAATTGATCGCTTTCGCGGGCGGTCCGAAGGTCGAAAAAGCCGGTGCGAAAATTCAGGTGGCGCGAGTCGGCAATGTCGCCGGCTGCGGCGGAGACAGCGAATCAACGGACGATAAAGTTGAATTTTTCAGTTATAAAGTCAAAGACGTGATGACGGGCAACGAAAATCCCTGGATGGAGCCGGGCGATATTGTTTCGGTGTTGGAAGCCGAAGAAGCATACGTCGTCGGAAACGTCATCAAACCGGCGAAAATCTCTTTGAAAGACCCTGTAACTTTAACGCAGGCAATCGCCATCGGCGGCGGGCTGACATCAACTGCCAAAACCAATAAAGTCAAAATTCAGAGACAAGAAGCGGACAGCCCTCTGCGAACCGAATTAGTCTACGATTTAAAGGATATTAAAGATAAAAAAATAGCCGATCCGGTTTTGCAGGCGAATGATATTGTGGAAGTTCCGAACGATAACATAAAGACTGTTCAAAAGGGAGTATTTAAAATACTTACTAACGGTTTGTCGAATGTTTTTTTCAAACTTCCAACGCCGTAGTTTATATGAAAAACACCAAAGAAATTATTCAGAGACAGACGGAAACGGTCGAGATCGAGCGACCGTTCGAGCCGCAGATGCCATCTGCGACCGGAAGTTACGGCGCGTATCGGGACGCTGCCGCGCCGGACGGATTTCAATTTATCGCTTATTGGAGAATAATCCGCAAAAGGTTTTGGCTGGTCGTCGGAATCGCCGTTTTAATGACGACCTTGACGGCGATTTATATGGCTCGCAAGCCGAATCTTTATCAAGCGCGGGCGGTTATTCAAGTGGATTTGGAACAATCCAATCCAGATTTGGTGGTCAGCGAACGCCGTTCGCCTTTGATGAGTCAGGATGCTTCGTATTTTAATACGCAACTACAGCTTCTCAGCAGCGAAAGTCTTTTGCGCCGCGTCGTTAAAGAACTGAGTCTCGACAGCAACAAGGAATTTCAAAAAATGAAAACCGACGATTCGGTTTCGGTTACGCGCTCGCTGCTCAAAGCCATCGGGCTTGCCAGCACGGACGCGAAGAAATCCGGCAGCGGCGTTGATGAAGTTTCGGTTTCGCCGAGTTCTTCGCTCGCCTCTTCGGAAGATATTGCGGAAGCTATCCGACTCGCTCCATACGTCAACCTTATCAAAAAAAATCTCGGTGTCGAACCGGTTCGGGAAACGAGAACGACTAACAAAGATACGCGGTTAATCGAGGTCGCTTATAACAATACCGACCCGGACCTCGCCGCCTTTGTCATCAACGGCATCGGCGAAGTTTTTGTCAAAGCCAATCAGGAAAAGCGCACCGGAACAAACAGCAAGACGAGCGATTTTTTGCAGCAGCGAATCGCTAATCTGCAATCGGAAGTAAAAGAAGGCGAAAATAAATATTTCAATCTCACCAAAGAAGGCGGCATACTTAATACCGATAAAGATCACACGATTGCTCTTGACAGTCTTTCGGTTTTAAATAAGCAGTTGCTCGACGCGGAAAACGACCGCAAAAACGCCGAAGCCGAATATAACGAAATCGGCAAATCAAGCGAAAACCTGCAGTCGAAAGCCGAAGAACTGACGCAGCGTTACACGACTGAAATAGAAAACAACCGCCGCTCTCTGACTAACGATACGCAAAAGAAAATAGCCGAACTCAAAGCGCAAAGAAATAAACTTTTACAGGAATACACGCCGAACGCCGACGAAGTTAAAGAAGTTGACACGCAAATTGATACGCTGCAAAGCGAATTGAAAAAAGCGGTTGATAAAAACGATGCTGATTTAGCTTCGTTTCGCAAACAGACGACGAGCGATTTGTTGAATAATTTGCGAACGAAATATCTCTCCGCCAAAGCCAAAGAAGATAAAATCCGCGCTTCCTTCGACCAGCAGTATAATCAGGCGCAAGTGCAAAACCAATCAGGTGTCGCGCTCAAACTTCTTCAGCAGGATGTCGAAACGAAAAAAGGTTTTTTGGAGAATTTGACCAAAACGCAAAACGCGAACGACATCGCCGCCAAAGGCAGCGACAACAATATTTCGGTGGCGGAAATTGCGATTCCGCCGGACGTGCCGATTTCGCCGCGCCGTCTGACGACCGTTATGGGAATGTTGTTTTTGTCAACTTTATTCGGAATGGGTTTAGCCCTTTTCCTCGAATATCTCGACGATACGATTCGCACGACCGAAGAAATCGAAACTTATCTCGGACTGCCCGCGCTCGCCGCGATTCCGCGAATTGATTCGATGCCGAAACGAAAATTGCTGCTTGTCGGGGCGAAAGAGGACGGCGAAGACGCGGCGGTTGACCCGACTTCCGAATTGTTGATTCATAACGATTCGCGTTCGTCTCTGGCGGAAGCCTATCGCCAACTGCGAACTTCGATTTTACTTTCGACCGCCGGACACGCGCCGAAATCGCTGCTTATCACATCTAGTCTGCCGTCGGAAGGAAAAACGACGACGGCGATAAACACCGCGATCAGTCTCGCTCAAACGGGCGCGAAGGTTTTGATAATTGATGCAGATATGCGTCGCCCGCGCCTGCATTCGGTTTTCAACATCAGCAACGCCGAAGGTTTAAGCACGCTTTTGGCGAGCGAACTGTCGGACGAAAATATTTCAGATATTATAAATTACGACGAAGAAGCGAAACTCCATCTCTTGCCTTCGGGACCGGTTCCGCCGAATCCGGCAGAACTTATCGGCTCGGAGCAGATGTCCAATCTGCTGAAAATTTTGCAGACGAAATACACGCACGTCGTCGTTGATTCGCCGCCGATTGCTTCGTTCACCGACGGCGTTTTAATCGCTTCGATGGTTGACGGCGTGATTCTGGTCGTCAACGCCGGCAAAAGCTCGCGGCAGGTTGTCCGGCGTTCCAGACAATTATTGATGGACATCGGCGCGAAGATTTTTGGTGTCGTTCTCAACAACGTCAATCTGCGCTCGCAAGATAATTATTACTATTATCAAAGCTATTATCACCGGGACAGCTACCGGCACGATGACGAAGAATAAATAAGACAGGTTTCAGCTTTCAAGTTTTAGATTTCCGATTTTTATATTTTAACCGGAAACCTAAAACTCGAAACTCGAAACCTGAAACTTTATGGAAAGGCAGAAGAAAGTTTTAGTAACCGGCGCGGGCGGATTTATCGGCAGTCATCTGGTTACATACTTGAAAAATAAAAATTACCGGGTGCGCGGCGTTGATATAAAGCATCCCGAATTTTCACAAACCGACGCGGACGAATTCGAGATTTTAGATTTGCGCCGGTGGGAAAATTGTCTGCAGGCGACGCAAGGCATCGAAGAAGTCTACGCGCTCGCCGCCGATATGGGCGGAATGGGTTTTATCGCCAATCACAACGCGCAGATTCTCTATAACAATTCATTGATAAATCTGCATACGCTCGAAGCGGCGCGAACCAACGGCGCAAAGCGTTATCTATACACGAGTTCTGCCTGCGTCTATAACGAATCGCTGCAGTCCGAGACTGATGTGAAGCCGCTCAAAGAAGATGACGCATATCCGGCGCAGCCGCAAGACGCATACGGTTGGGAAAAATTGATTTCAGAAATTCTGTGCGGACATTATCAAAAAGATTACGGCATCGAAACGCGAACCGTTCGTTTTCACAATATTTTAGGCGAAAAAGGAACTTGGGAAGGCGGACGCGAAAAAGTTCCGGCGGCGATGTGCCGCAAAATCGCCGTTGCGAAATTAACCGGCAAAACTGAAATCGAAATTTGGGGCGACGGCGAACAGACGCGCTCATTTTGTCACGTTGACGATTGCGTCGAAGGAATTTACCGCTTGATGCGCTCCGATTATTCCGAACCGATAAATCTCGGTCAAGACCGGATGGTTTCAATCAACCGGCTTACCGACATCATCGCGGAAATCGCCGGAATTATAATCACGAAAAAATACGTTGAAGGTCCGCAAGGCGTGCGCGGCAGAAATTCCGACAACACGAAATTGCGCGAAGTTCTCGGCTGGGAGCCGCAAATATCTTTAGAAGTTGGTTTGGAAAAAACATATATTTGGATTGAAGAACAAGTAAAAGAAAGCCTTTCGGCGCAAAAAGAAAATTTGAACAAAAGCGCAAACGCTTTGTAAAGTTGTTTGTATAGGGAAGTTTTACAATAAATAAAAATTAGTTTCCAACAAACTCATCAATCAATAAATGCAAAACAAAATAATTGTTTTGAAGAAATTTAAAGCGAAACAACGCGCTAAAACTGCGTGTGTATTTATAAAAAGGAATTACGACGTTGAAAAATAATTGTCGAAAGTAGAAGGCTTACTTTCGGAGTAAATAAAAGATAAGAGATAAAATCTAACAGTTATCAACTTTCGTCTCGAATCTATTCCGAATCCTTTGTTTCAACTTCGTAACTTCTAATAACTTTGAAAATATAAAATATGAAAATTGGAATTATAGGACTAGGAATCGTCGGTTCAGCCATCAAGCACGGCTTTGAAAAACTCGGTCATCGAGTTAGCTGGCACGACATAAAAGACGGGACGAAAATCGAGGACGTAACGGACGCGGAAATAGTTTATTTATGTGTGCCGACTCCGCAGGGCGAAGACGGCAACTGTAACACTTCGATTTTGGAAAGCGTTATCGAAGAGTTAATCGAGAAGCATTCGTATCCGGGAATAATCGCGGTTAAATCAACCGTCGTTCCCGGCACGACGCGAATGCTTCAGGAAAAATACGGCAATCAAAAAATCTGCCACGTTCCCGAATTTTTGCGCGAGCGGGCGGCGATTATAGATTTTACGGACAATCACGACATTTGTATTATCGGCACTGATTCGGACGAAGTATTTGAAAAAGTTAAGGAATCGCACGGATATTTTCCGCAGAAATTTATCAAACTCTCGCCGACCGAAGCGGAAATCTCGAAATACTTTAATAACGTCTATAACGCGACTTTGATTACTTTTGCCAATGCGTTTTACGAATTGTGTCAGGCGAAAGACGCGGATTACACGAAAATCAAAAACGCGATGGTGCAGCGCGACCATATTTACAATAAATATCTCGACTGCAACGACAATCTGCGCGGTTTCGGCGGAATGTGTCTGCCGAAAGATACGAGCGCGATTTCGGCTTTGATAAAAAATCTCGGCTTGAACATTAGTTTGTTTGAAGCCATAGTTAATGACAATAAAAATTATAAAACTACGGTTTTCGAGGGGATGAGAAAGTGAAAATACTTGTTACAGGTTCAGAAGGTTCTTTAATGCAGGCGGTCATTCCGCTGCTTATAAAAAATGGTCATATCGTTCGCGGCGCGGATAATTTCGCGCGTTACGGCGAAATCGAGCGCGAGCGCGATTACGAATTTGTTCGTGGCGATTTAACCGATGTTGATTTTGTTGACGAAGGGGTCAAAGGCGTTGATGCTGTTATTCAAGCGGCGGCTTTGATTTACGGTGTCGGCGGTTTTCATAAATATCCGGCTGATATTTTATCGAAAGACATTGCGCTGCATCAAAACATTTTGCAGAGTATGTTAAAGAATAACATTAAGAAAATGATCTACATCAGTTCTTCGATGGTTTATGAAAGATGTCAGACGCATCCGAGCAAGGAAGAAGATGTGGATTCATCGCTGATTCCGTCAACCGATTACGGTTTGAGCAAACTTGTCGGCGAACGTCTGACGCAGGCTTTTCATAAACAATACGGAATAAATTATGTTATCTGGCGACCGTTCAATATCATCACGCCGTATGAAAAAGGCGAAAGCGAATTGGGAACGAGCCACGTTTTCGCCGACTACATCAAAAACATAATTTTGGAGAAGAAAACCGATTTGCCGATTATCGGCGACGGCGAACAAATTCGATGCTTCACTTGGATTGGCGACGTGGCACGCGGGATCGCGGACTTTTCTTTCGACGAACGGGCGGAAAATCAAATTTTTAATCTCGGCAATCCTGAACCGATTACGATGAAACATTTGGCGAATATAATTTACGATTCCGCCAAAGATAAAAATTTAATTAGCGGCAACGGCGACGGATTGCATTTTGAATCGAAAATGTCTTTTTCCGACGACGTGCGGACGAGAATTCCAGATGTCAGTAAAGCAAAAGAAACTTTGGGCTGGGAGCCGACCTTGAAGGTTACCGAATCCGTCGAAAAGTGTCTGGAATTGATGGATTAGATGAAGAGAGTTGAAATCGTAACGCCCGTGCATAATCGCCGCGAATTGACTTTGCAGTGTTTGAAAAGCCTTTCGAGAATTGACCGCGCGGGCTTGGACGTTCACATTATCATCGTTGACGACGGCTCGACCGACGGAACTGCTGGGGCGATTCGAGAAAATTACCCCGAAGTTGAAATCGTCGAAGGCGACGGTAACTTATGGTATTCGGCGGGAACGAATCTCGGCATTGAAACCGCGCTAAAATATAATCCTGATTATATTTTAGGAATCAACGACGACTCGATTTTCGACGAGAAATTTCTTCGGCGTTTAATAGAATGCGCGGAGAAATATCCGCGTTCGGTGATTGGCGCATTACTGCTTTTGTGGGACACGCCGCACAAAGTTTTTCAAGTTTCGCCGAAATGGAACGTCTTTGAAGGCGGCTGGCGATATTGGCAAAATCAAACTGTTTGGACGATTCCGCAAAAACCTTGGCAAGTCGAGGTAATCGTCGGCAACTGCATTTTGTATCCGGCGCAAGTTATCAAAGAAGTCGGATTATTGAATCCGGGCGTGTCGGCGCAATATGGCGACGCGGAATACACCAGACGAATCAATAAAAAAGGCTGGCGATTGCTTATCGAACCGCGGGCGAGGGTTTTTTGTCAGCCGAATTACGCTCCGAAAAAAGTTTTAAGTCTGCCGCTAAAACAAAAAATAAAAACGCTTTTTCTAAATAAAAAAGACGGGCATAATTTAATTCACCGATTTTATTTTTACCTTTACAGCGCACCGACAAAATTGCAGGGCTTTGCGGCTTTTTGGATTTTCTTTATTCGTTGGGGATGGAATAGGTTGTTTGGCGTTTCGCCGGAGAATGAACAAAAAGAGCCGGATTTGGCGATAACTTACAAAAATGCCGTCGTTAAAAATTGACGAATCTTCAAATTAAAGCCGCCGATTTAATGAGTGCCTAAAGAATTACATTAAAGGTCTAAATTCTAACTCTTAAGAAATTGCTTGAAATACCAACAGATAAAATCAGCCGAATCCGCTCGAAAGAAAATTTATTTTGTTTGGAATTATCTGGAATGGGGCGGAGTGCAAATTTATTTTCTCGGCTTGATGCGAAGCGTTTCGGAAGATTTCGATGTAAAAGTTATTTTGCCGAAAGGTTCGGATAAAAAAATTCTTAATTACTTAAAAGAAAATAATGTCGAATACGATTTCTTTGAAGGGAAAATAGATTTTTCAAAAGCCAAAACGATTGGAAGGCGAATCGAGCGGCGGTTAAATGATTTTCTGGCAAATCTTTCTTTGGCGAGACATTTTTCTCATCTGGATTTGAAAAATTCGATTGTGCAGATAGACGTTGCGCCTTGGGCTGGTTTCGCTCTTTTGTTTTATTTGATTACAAAAACCAATGTGTTCGTTACGTTTCACACGGCAATTCCGCAAATCTCTTACGCGAAACGAATTTTGTGGAAATTAAAATTTGTGATTCTTGATGCTTCGAGCCGTTTTCATCTCGCCGCTTCCAATTCTGACGTAAAGAAAAGTCTGCGCCCGTTTGTCAGCGAGGATAACTTTAAAAAAATAGAAATCGTATATTCGAGCGTCAATATAAAAGAAATTGAGACGGCTTTGAAGGAAAATAAAACGCGGCGCGAGATTGCGGAGAGATATAATTTTCCGGCTGATAAAAAATGGATTTGCAACGTCGCGCAGTTTATCGAGCGAAAAGGCTGTTGGGTTTTTTTAGAGGCGATTGAAATTCTCCAAAAACAAAGAAGCGATTTGTTTTTCTTTTGGCTCGGAACTGCTCCGCTTCAAAAGGAAATTATCGAAAAAATTGAAACATACAACGTCAAAAATGATTTCCGGTTTCTTTCGGCTGACGAAATCGGAACGAGTCGCGGCGATTTGCTGACGCTTTGGAAGGCGGCAGATTTATTCGTTTTGCCGAGTTTTCAGGAAGGTTTGCCGGTCGCTTTGATTGAGGCGATTGCACTTGGAAAAGCCTGCGTCGCCTCAAATGTTAATGCGATTCCTGAAGTAATTAAACCGCTCGAAACAGGAATTTTAGTCGAAGCCGGCGACGCGAAAGAATTAGTTCAAGCAATCGGCAAATTGGCAGATGACAAATCTCTGCGTGAAAAATTAGGAGAAAACGCGCAGAAGCTCGTGCTGGAAAATTTCGAGGAAAAAGTTATCGGTCGTAAAATGCTCAGGCTTTACGAGAGCGTGGATTGGTAAAACTATCGTTCTTCCGATTTTGAATAACCGCGATGAAGCGAAACAGCTTATTAAAAAACATCATCTACGGATTTCTGTCGTGGTTTCTGCCGCTCGGCTTGAGTTTTATCGCTACGCCGATTATCGTGCGCGGTCTTGGAATCGAACAATATGGTGTCTACGCTCTGGTTTTGGGTTTTATCAGTTATTCGTTCACCTTCAACATCGGACGCGCCGTCATCAAATATGTTTCAGAGTTTCAAGCGACCAATCGAAAAGAAAAAATATCCGAGATTATTTCCGCCACGCTGCTGCTCAATTTAATCGTCGGCGGAACGGGAATGATACTTCTCGTATTTTTCTCTCGTTGGTTTGTAGTTAATGTTCTGCATATCCAAGAAAATTTACAAGACGAAGCGATCAAGGCTTTTTATTTCGCTTCGGGAATCGTTTTCGCAGCGATGCTTTCACAGGTTTTTAGCTCGGTTATTCAGGCGATTCACCGATTTGACATTTATTCATACATCACCGTTTTCACGACATCGCTCTTAGCCGTCGGCAATATCGCGCTGGTTTGGTTTAATCAAAAAATCGAAATGCTGCTGGCGTGGACTTTTCTTTTGACGATGTTGAGCAGTTTGGTTTTTTATCTCTACGCGCGTCGCCTTCTGCCCGAATTCAGATTGACCGTTCGCTTTCCGAAGGAAATTATCCGGCTCGTCTTAAAATACAGTTCCGCCGTTATCGTTACGCAAGTTCTGGCAAATTTTATGCTGCTTTTCGAGCGAAGTTGGATTGCCGGCAAACTCGGAGCGGAAGCCGTAACTTATTATGTCATTCCTCTAAATCTAGGGATTTACATACACGCTTTTATCACGAGCATTTCCATCGTGCTTTTTCCTCTGTCGAGCGAAACGGACGCGCTCGGCGACAAAATCAAACTTTTGAGAATTTACACGAAGGCGACGAAAATCGTTTTGATGCTCGCCGCTTTTTTGTGTCTGACTTTAATCAACGGGAGAAACTTTATTTTATATCTCTGGCTCGGTGCGGACTTCGCACATAACTCTTCCGACGTTTTGATAACGCACGCTTTGACTTTCGGTTTTCTGGCGGTGGTCATAATTTCATTTCAAATTATCGAAGGTGTCGGATTGCCGAAAATTCCCACCTTTCTGACATTCGGCTGGTTGGCTGTAAGCGTTCCCTTGATGATTTTATTGATAAAAGATTACGGAATTACAGGAGTCGGATTCGCAAGATTAGCGGGCGTTTTGATTTTGATTCCGGGAATTTTATACATCGAGAAAAAAGTTTTCGGCAGAATTTTATGGAAATTCTGGCAAAGCAATTTATTGATGATCGGCGCGGCGGCGATTTTCGCTTCGATAGTTCAGATTTTAATTTTCCATAATACGCCCGTTAAGTGGACGAGTTTTTTGGGCGGAGCGTTTTTAAGCAGTTTGGTTTACGCCGCTGTTTTGCTGCTCACCGGATTTCTCTCGGAAAACGAAAAGCAATGGCTAAAAAGTTTATATACACGGAAGGCGTTCAAAACCGTGTGAATTTTATTTGTGTTAAAATTATAAATATAATTTCTCGCAGCATCTATTAGAAATTTTAGTTAAATATGAAGGTTGTTATTTTATGCGGCGGGCAGGGAACTCGTCTAAGAGAGGAAACGAACGTCAGACCGAAACCGATGGTGGAAATCGGCTCGCACCCGATTCTCTGGCATATTATGAAAATTTATTCCGCCTTCGGTCTCTCTGAATTCGTTCTCTGTCTCGGCTACAAAGGACATATTATCAAGGATTATTTTATCAACTTTAAAGTTCGCACGAACGACTGCACGGTAAGTTTAGGCGCGAAATCAGAAATCGAAATTCATCAAAACGAGCGGTTGGAGAATTGGATAGTAACGCTTGCCGAAACTGGCGAACACACGCAAACCGGAGCGCGAATAAACCGCGTAAAAAAATATCTGAACGGCGAAACTTTTTGTTTAACCTACGGCGACGGTTTGGGCGACGTGGATATTGAAAAATTAATTGAGTTTCACCGCTCGCACGGAAAAATCGGCACGGTAACCGGCGTTCGCCCGCCGGGAAGATTCGGCGAACTCGAAACGGAAAACAATCGGGTAAAATTTTTCGCCGAAAAACCGCAAATTACACAAGGCTTAATCAACGGCGGTTTTTTCGTCTTCGAGCCGGAGTTTGTTGAAAAATATCTAAGCGATGATGAAACTCTGTCACTGGAGGACAGTCCCCTGCGTAAATTAGCCGAGGACGGAGAATTAATGGTTTTTCCGCACGAAGGTTTTTGGCAGCCGATGGACACTTTCCGCGAATGGAAAATGTTGGAAACTTTATGGGCAGAAGGAAACGCGCCTTGGAAAATTTGGTGATTCGACACTTTAAGTTTTATTTTTAATTGTTAAAATAAAAGGTTTAATCAATTTATATAAAGTAAAAGTTTAACGGTCGCGGTTCGACATTTTATAAATCTTTGAAAATAAAAATTGCCTACAAATATGAACAAATTTTGGACTGACCGGACGGTTTTCGTAACCGGCGCGACCGGACTTTTGGGAAGCTGGCTGGTTCGCAGTTTGGTTGAAAGACGCGCTTCGGTCGTCGCGCTCGTGCGCGATTGGATTCCCGAAGCCGAACTCGTGCAGGCGAATCTGACATCGAAAATAAAAATTATTCGGGGCGATTTAGCCGACCGCGATTTGCTGGAAAGAGTTTTGGGGGAATACGAAATCGAAACCGTATTTCATCTCGCCGCGCAGACCATCGTCGGCATCGCCAACCGCAATCCGGTTTCGACGTTTGAATCGAATATTCGCGGCACTTGGAATCTTTTAGAAGCGTGCCGCCGCTCGCCGCTCGTCAAACAAATCGTCGTCGCATCTTCCGACAAAGCCTACGGCATCAACGAAAATTTGCCGTATTCCGAAGAAACGCCGCTTCGGGGAAGTCATCCATATGACGTGAGTAAATCCTGCGCCGATTTGATCGCGCAGAGTTATCACAGGACCTACGATTTGCCCGTCTGCGTAACGCGCTGCGGCAATCTTTACGGCGGCGGCGATTTGAATTGGAATCGTCTTATTCCGGGTTCGATACGCTCGGCTCTGAAAAACGAATCACCAATAATACGTAGCGACGGAAGCTATATCCGTGATTATTTTTACGTTGTTGACGGCGCGTTGGCTTATCTGCATCTGGCGGAAAAAATGGCGAAAGAAAAGGAAATCATCGGCGAAGCATTTAATTTCAGCAATGAAATTCAAGTTACAGTTTTGGAATTAACGGAAAAAATTTTGCATCTCGTCGGGCGCGAAAATCTCCGACCGACAGTTTTGAGCGAAGCCCGAAACGAAATTCCGCACCAATATCTCGATGCCGGAAAAGCCCGTCGTCTGCTCGGTTGGAAACCCGCATACACTCTGGACGAAGGTTTAAGAAAAACAATCGAGTGGTATAAAAATTTTCTCAAAACGACAGCTTGAAGATTTAGGGCGATGTTTGAAAATATCTCGAACGAAAAAATTTTGATAACCGGCGGAACGGGATTTCTCGGACGACATATGGTTGAAGCGTTAATTTTAAAAGGCGTTTTCCCGACGATTCTGGCACGCGGCGCGGAACATAAAATTTCCGCGCGAAGCGTAAAAAATCCGGCTTTGATAAAAATTGATTTGCTTGATGCCGCCGCCGTCGAAATTTTTCTCGAAAAATTTCGTCCCGCTTATATCGTTCACTTGGCGGGCATTACGCACGCGGCGAATCAGCAAACGAATGAACTCGTAGAAAATAATTTTCAAGCGACGGTTAATCTACTCGAAGCGGCGCGGACGATAAATGTCAAAAGAATTATTGTTACCGGAACGGCGGACGAATACGGATTTCAAACTGCTCCGCAAGTCGAGACGATGCCGACAAATCCGATTTCGGAATATGCGGTTTCAAAAAATAAAGCCGTCGAATACGCGCTTGCGCTGTATAAAAATTACAATACGCCGATTGTCGTTGTGCGTCCGTTCACGATCTACGGCAGCGGGCAGCCGCCGAAAATGTTTGTCTCGCAGGCGGTCGAATGCGCTGTCAAAGGCGAATCGTTCGAGATGTCGCACGGGACGCAAAAACGCGATTTGCTGTTTATAACTGATTTTGCAGATGCTATGATAAAAGTCTTGGAGGCGGAAAATATCGAAGGCGAGATTTTCAACGTCGGCAGCGGGCGGGCGATTGCGCTTCGTGATTTAGCCGAAAAAATTTGGGCAATCGCCGGGGCGGACGTAAATCTTTTGAAAATCGGCGCACGGCAGACAAACCAAAACGAGCTTCACGATACCGAAGCCGACATTACTAAAATCAAAAAGCGTTTGAATTGGCAGCCGCAAATTTCACTCGAAGAAGGGCTTGCGTCTATAATAAATAAAGCGAAGAATAATTTTGAATGAGCAGTAAATTTCAATTAGTTGACAGAGTTGATTTCATCAAAAAACTGTGCGCGGGTAAAAAGGTTCTGCATCTCGGCTGCACGAATTATCCATATACGAAAATCTCGATTGAAAACGAGATGCTTTTGCATTTCGTTTTGAAAAAGGTTTCGAGGGAATTGCACGGTTTCGATTTCGACCGCGACGGACTCGAAATTTTAAGACAATCCGGCGAGACGAATCTGCATCAGGGCGATTTGGAAAAACTCGACGAAGCCGATTTAGACGAAACCTTCGATGTCATCGTCGCGGGCGAGATGATCGAGCATCTTTCCAATCCGGGACTTTTTCTGCGCGGCATCAAACGATTTATGAACGAGAACACAAATCTTTTGATAACGACGATAAACGCTTATAGCGGAATGAGATTTTTTATCTACGGCTTGCGCGGCAAAGGCGGCGCGAACGAGCCGGTTCACCCGGACCACGTGGCGTATTACTCGTATAAAACTTTAAATATGATTGTGGAGCGAGAAAATCTCAAAGTAAAAGAATTCGCTTTTTACGATCTCGGTCCCGAACATCGTCCGCATTCGCATTGGCTGTATAATCTGATCAACGACGCGAGCGTTAAATTTTCTCCGCAACTGAGCGACGGCGTGATTGCGGTTTGCGGATTAAATAACGAATAAAATAATCATTTCCGCAGAAGATAATTTTAAGAATTTGTAATTTTGCAATGAGAAAAAGCTGGGGACTGATACAAGAAATCACTCGATTTTATACTTTTCACTCGCCGTTTAGAAAAGGGAAATACCGGCTCGCTTCGCTGGCGGCGAATTTTGCCGGAGAAACGCCGGAAGAGATTTTAACCGAAACCTTCGACGGGCGGAAATTGCTGGTTAATCCCGCGCCGTTTTCGTATCAGACGGTTTATTTTCTGGGCGAATATGAGCGGGCGGTAACGGAAGTTATCAGCAAGGTCGTCAGAGAAGGAGATGTCTGTTTGGACATCGGCGCGAATATCGGCTGGTATACGACGCTTCTACAAAAAAAGGTCGGGGCGAACGGCAGCGTCCACGCCTTCGAGCCGATGACGCATTCATACGCCGCGCTTGAAAAAAATGTAAAATTAAATTCTTCGTTTGAAAATATTTATTTAAATAATTTCGCCTTGGGAGACAGCGAAAAGGAAGTTGAAATTTTCGTCTTTGATAATTTACCGGACGGACACGCTTCGCTCTCGAAATTTGAAAATCGTGAATATGAAAGTTCGACGGTTCAAATGAAAACTCTTGATTCCTATTTGAAAAGCGGCAAAGTCGGGAATGTAAATTTTGTCAAGGCGGACATCGAAGGCGCGGAGTTATTTATGCTCGAAGGAGCCAAGAAACTTTTCAAACAAGCCGTGCCGCCGATTTGGGTAATCGAGATGGCACTCGGCACGACGAAAGGATTCGATTATCTGCCAAACGATTTAATCGAGTTTATTAAAAGTCAAAGCGAATATGATTTTTACGCGATTGACGAGATAAACGCCCGGCTCATAAAAATCGAAGGATTTGCGGCGGACGAAATCGGGGCGAATGTTCTCTGCGTGCCTAAAAACCAGTATCGGGAACGGCTTTCGGAATTAAAAATCGTCGGCTGAAGATAAACCGGAAACCTTGTAACGGTCGAATATGTATAATCCGCGAACACAACCTAATTTAATACAAAATAAGGATATCTCTATATTCCTTCCGCTGGCGATAATCGCGGCGATAATTGTCGTCGGCGGCTTGGCACTTTTTTATATGACCGACGACGCGGACAATCCGTTTAAGGATATGTATCTGATGCCGTGGGTCGTTTTATTAGGAATAGTTCTCGCCGCGCCGAATATTTATCTGATTCACAAAAAGCGTTTTAATTTTTTTCACCCGATTGTTTTCGCGTCTTGGTCGTATTTTATACCGGCGTTTTTTTTCGGCGGTTTGATTTTGGCGAGCGGATTGTCGCAGCCGTTTTATCTAACCTTTGTCGAAGACGAAAGATATAATCTGCCTCTGACTTTAGTGTATGTAATTTTAGGTTTCGGCGGCTTGACGCTCGGCTGCTTTTTTCCATACAGCCGGAAGGCGGGCGAAAAAATCAGAGATTATTTGCCAATCTGGAATTGGAAGCCGGACGCGGTTATCCTGCCGGGCATTTTGCTTTTGGCAATCGGTCTCGGCAACAGCATCATCGCTTTCGGTCTCGGAATTCTCGGTTATCAGAAGGTTGATCAAATCGGCGAATTCGACGGCTTGATATTTCTTTTGACGCTGCTTTGGCTGGAGGCGAGTTTTTTGCTGTGGACGGTGATATTCCGAACTAAAAAATTGAATATTCTGCACTATACCGTCGTCGGTCTGTTGCTGGCGACTTCGCTCACCAAGTCGGCTTTTCAGGGCAATCGAGGAAGTTTGATACAAGTTTTCTTTATGGTGGCGTGCGCCTTCGTTCTTTCCGTCAAGCGTCTCGCGCTCAGGCATTACGTCGCCGGAAGCATTCTGCTGGTAATGGCTTTGGTCGTCGGAATGATTTACGGCACGACGTTTCGTAATATCAAACAGACCGAAGATCGCGTCAGTTTCGACGAATACGTCAACAATATCGCCGTTACATTCGATAAATTATTCGATCAGGATTTAACCCAGAATCTATCGGAAGGCGCGGCGGCAATCACCGAACGAATCGAAGCGGTCAGTTCGCTCGCCGTCATCGTCTCGAATTATGAAAAATTAGAACCATATGAAGAAAGCTACGGTTTGAAGGACAATATCAGAAACGACAGTCTCACGTTTTTTATTCCGAGACCGTTGTGGAAAGATAAGCCGGTCGGTTCGGACCCGCGCAAGTTTGCCGATTTGTATTTTAATTATGGGGAAAACTCCTTTACGATTACGCCGATGGGCGACCTTCTGCGTAATTTCGGACCGTTCGGCGTGCCTTTGGGAATGTTTATTTTAGGTTTCATTCTAAGCGTCATATACAGTTCCTTGATCGAAAATCAAGAGTTTTCCTTTTGGCGTTCGGCGGTTTATTTTATATTGCTGACGAGCGTTTCCTACGAAGGTTTTTACGGGACGATTATTCCGTATTTAATAAAATACGGTTTGCTTGCCGTCGTCGGAGTTATTTTCGTGTGGTTTTTTCAACCGAAAGGCAGAGTGCCGAAGGCTTTTTAAAAAATGGAAGTGGTAGTTTTTACAAACGGTTGTTTCGATATAATTCATCCGGGTCATATTGATTTGCTCGAACGCGCCCGACAGCTCGGCACGAAATTGATAGTCGGAATCAACAGCGATGCGTCAATCCGCAAAATCAAGGGCGAGCCGCGCCCTTTTTTTTCGCAGGCAGACCGCGCGGCGATTTTGCGAAATCTGCGTTCGGTTGACGAGGTTTATATCTACGATGAAACTACGCCGGAAAGTCTGATCGAAAAAATCAAGCCGGACGTTTTGGTGAAAGGCGGCGATTGGCAAAAAAACGAAATCATCGGCGCGAATTTCGTCGAGAGTTACGGCGGCAAAGTTTTCTCTCTCGCTTTAAAAAACGGCTACTCGTCAAGCGCGTTGGTTGAAAAAATTCAAAATAAAAACGCCGGAGACGATAAAAAATCTTTGTTGGCGATTTCGGGAAGTTCGATTGAAAACGCATTGAAATCTCACTGCCGGGTCATCGAAAAACTTTTGAGCAGCGAGATTGAAAACATCGAACGGTGCGCCGAAATTATTTATGAAACATTTGAAAAGGGAAACAAAATTTTAATTTGCGGAAACGGCGGCAGTGCGGCTGACGCGCAGCATATCGCGGCGGAGTTTGTCGGCAGATACGAAACCGAGCGAAAGGCTTTGGCGGCAATCGCTCTGACCACCGATACTTCGGCTTTAACGGCTCTAGCGAACGATTACGATTTCGAGAAAGTTTTTTCCAGACAAGTCGAAGCCTTAGCCGGAAAAGGCGATCTGCTTTTGGCAATCAGCACGAGCGGAAATTCGCCGAACGTGAATTCCGCCGTGATGTCCGCCCGTCAAATCGGCTGTCAAACTTTATGTTTGACCGGAGCGTCTGGAAAAAAGCTCGCTTCCTTGTGCGACGAAAGTATTTTAGTTCCGGCGAATCGAACTTCTCGAATTCAAGAGGCGCATATTTTAATCGCTCACGTCTGGTGTGAAATAATTGACTCGAAATTTTGAACGCGGATTTCAAAGGATTGGACGGATTGACGTTGATTTTTATGCGATTTATTCGCCCCAATCTGCCAAATCCCTTGAAATCCGCGTTCAAATTCTTCGTGGTTTATTTATTTATGGAAATTTCCGAAAATTTCTCGAAGGTCAAAGTTTTGGTCGTCGGCGACGTAATGCTCGACCGCTATTGGTGGGGAAGCGTCAACCGCATCTCGCCGGAAGCACCCGTGCCGGTGGTCAATCTGGAAAATACGAGTTTGGCGGCGGGCGGCGCGGCAAATGTCGCGGCAAATATCGCGGGGTTAGGCGCGGAAGCGTTTTTAGTCGGAATAATCGGCGAAGACGCGGAAGCCGATTTTTTCCCGGAAATTTTAGCCGAACAAAACGTCTCCGCCGATTATCTGATAAAATTATCGAACCGCCGAACGACAATTAAAACCCGTGTCATCGCGCACAGCCAGCAAATTGTGCGAATAGATCAAGAATCGAAAGTTAAATTGTCTGCCGAACAAGAGGAAATCGTTTGGAATTCGCTTAGCGATTTAATGAACAAAGTTGACATTATAATAGTTTCGGATTACGCCAAAGGAGCGATCACGGAAAATATTCTGTCGCGTCTGATAACGTCTACAAATGAAAATAACAAAAGTATATTGATTGATCCGAAAGGAAAAAATTATTTGAAATATCGCGGAGCGACATTACTAACGCCGAATCGTTATGAGGTTGCGGAGGCGAAACATCTGGAAGATTACGAACAGACCACTATCGAAACTGCCGGGGAAAAAATGCGTTCGGAACTTTCATTAAAAGGATTGCTGATTACGCAAGGCGAAGCGGGAATGACATTATTTGAAGAAAAAAGACGCATCACGCATCTGCCGGTAACGGCACGCGAAGTTTATGACGTAACCGGCGCGGGCGATACGGTCATCGCCGCGCTGGGAGTGGCGATTGGCGCGGGAGCGAGTTTTACAGAGGCAGCGATGTTTGCCAATAAAGCCGCCGGTTTGGTGGTCGGGCAAATCGGCACGACGGCGATTTCTTTGGAGATGTTAAAAAATCAAAGCGAAACGCCAAACAATTCGGATAAATCGTAGAGGTATGAAAATCAAAATACACTTCATCGAAAGAAAAAAATCGAATTCGGTCAGCATCGAAAAAGTTTTCAGACAAATCGCCAAAAGCCTTTCCCCCAAAAAGTTTGAAACGTCGTTTCAACAACTCGCTTATTCAAACGACGTTCTCGGAACTCTAAAGAATTTATTATTTTACAGACGCGGGCAGGCGGATATCTATCACGTAACCGGACACATCCATTACATCGCGCTCGTTTTGCCGAAAAGAAAAACGGTTTTGACCATACACGACGCGGGAATTCTGCATATCAGGCGAGGACTGCGGAGATATATTTTAAAGAAAATACTTTTCGATTTACCGATAAAAAAGCTGAAATACATCACGGCGGTTTCCGAAGCGACCAAAAAAGAAATAGTTTTATGGACGAATTGCGAAGAAAGTAAAATTCGCGTCATCGAAAATCCTCTGCAAGATTGTTTTTCCGCCGTTGAAAAAGATGAGAAAAAAGAATTTAACGCCGAATGCCCGACGCTTTTACAAATCGGGACGACTTACAATAAAAACATTCCGAATTTGATAAAGGCGTTGAACGGGATAAACTGCCGCCTCGTCATCGTCGGGGAATTGAGCGTTGAAATTCTGGAACTTTTAAAAATCAATCGGATAAATTACGAAAATAAACTCGGATTAAACGATTCGGAGATTAGAAACGAGTATCTAAAAACTGATATAGTAACTTTTTGCTCGACTTTCGAGGGATTCGGTTTGCCGGTCATCGAAGCTCAAGCGATGAAAACGCCGGTTGTTACAAGCAATATAAGTCCTCTGAAGGAAGTCGCGGGCGGCGCGGCGGCTTTAGCCGAACCTTCCGATTTCCAAAGTATCGGCAACGAAATCCGGCGTTTGATAATGGATAAAAAACATCGTGAAACTCTAGTCAAACGCGGTTTGGAAAATGTTGAAAGATTTCAATCGAAAAAAATCGCCGAAGATTACGAAAATCTGTATCGAGAAATATCGGAAGAAATAGAAAATTCTCGTAAATAAAAAAGTATGACGACGAAAGATAGTTTCGACGTAAAACCCACGATTTTAATCGTCTGTAATTATTATCTGCCCGGTTACAAAAGCGGCGGCGGTTTGCGGACAATCGCGCACACGGTCGAGCGATTTCATGATAGATTCGATTTTCGCATAATCACCTTTGATCACGACGCGGATAAAATACCTTACGAAACAATAAAGGTGAACGAATGGAATGATATGTCGGGAGCAAAAGTCTTTTATATGTCGAAGGATAAAGCGAAAATCTCGAAACTCCGCGAACTCGTTTGGCAGGTTCATCCGCAAGTCATTTATCTGAACAGCGTTTTTTCCGTTTTATCCGTTTATCTTTTGATTTTGAGAAAGATAAACGCCCTGCCGCCGGTAAAAATAATTTTAGCTCCCGAAGGTGAATTATCCGCCGGGGCGTTACAGCTAAAGCCCGCCAAGAAAAAAGTTTTTACGACTTTTGCGAAGATTACGGGACTTTATCGAAATCTAATCTGGAAAACCACCGCCGAACCCGAAACTCTCGAAACCGAACGGTTTAAGGGGCGCGGCGGTAAAATTTTTATCGCCCCAAATATCCCGTCGAGACATCTTTTGAATGATTACAGGCAAGATTTAAAGCCAAAGAAAAAGGCGGGCGAAGCGAAAATGATTTTTCTCTCGCGTTATATGAGGAAAAAAAATTTCAAGTGGCTGATAGATAATCTGGATAACATAGAAGGGAGTTTAAAGATAGATATATACGGTCCTATCGAAGACGAATCTTACTGGCGCGAGACGCAGGAAAAAATAACGCTTTTGCCGTCAAACATCGAGATAAATTATCAAGGTCATCTGCGCTACGAAGAAGTTCTCGAAAAACTTTTCGAGTATCAATTTTTCGTTTTACCGACGCTCGGAGAAAATTTCGGGCATGTGTTTATCGAAGCTCTGGCGGCAGGCTGTCCGATACTGACCAGCGACCGAACTCCTTGGAGAAATTTGCAGGAAAAGCGCGTCGGCTGGGACCTGCCTTTGGAGCAGCCATTAAAGTGGAATGAAATAATAAACTTCTGTATTAACTTGGACGAGTTAAGTTATAGAAAACTATCAAAAAATGCCAGAGAATACGCTTGTCAATGGCTGGCAGAACCGGAAATTGAAGAAAATACTTTAAGAGTTTTGCAATATGGTTTAAAAGAAAGTTTGGTTTAGAGTCATAATTTGATGTCAATAAATCATTTAGCCGCAAAAAAATCACTTTAAAGGTCGAATTTGAGACTACTGAGAAAACACTTTAATAATGAAAGTTTTAATCATCGGCGGCGGCGGTATGCTGGGGCATAAATTAGTTCAAATGTGGCAGGACAAATTCGATGTTTGGGCGACCGTCAAATCCGAAAGAAGCAAATACGAGGAATTCGGCATTTTCGATTGGCGAAAAACTCTGGAAAACGTCAACGTCGAGAATATAAGCGCGGTCGAAAAAGCGATTGACCGAATCAAACCGGAAGTCGTCGTCAACGCCGTCGGAATCGTAAAACAAGTTCCGGCAGCCGAAGACGTGATCAAGAGTTTGACGGTTAATTCGATTTTTCCGCATCGTTTAACCGGTTTAGCAAAACAGTATCGGTTTCGATTGATAACCATCGGAACTGATTGTGTGTTTAGCGGAAGCAGAGGGAATTATATCGAAACCGACGTTCCCGACGCGACGGATTTATACGGAAGAAGCAAAAATCTCGGCGAGATTACGGCGAAAAATTGTCTGACCATCAGAACTTCGATTATCGGTCGGGAACTCACCGACGCGCACAGCTTGGTCGAGTGGTTTCTAAGCCGGCGCGGAGGCAGTGTGAAAGGTTATCTCAACGCCGTTTTTTCCGGTTTCCCGACCATTGTTCTAGCGGAAATAATTGCTGGTACAATGGAAAACCATCCGCATTTGAGCGGTTTGTATCACGTTTCGAGCGAGCCGATCAATAAATACGATTTGCTCGGCTTAATCAATAAGGAATACGAAACGAATATCGAAATCGAGCCGTTCGAGGATTATAAAATTGATCGAAGTTTGGATTCGACGAAATTTAGAGAAGCCACCGGATTCGAGCCGGAGAGTTGGCGGGAAATGATAAAAAAGATGGCGGCTGATAATTCCGTCTATCAAAAATTACAGGAAGTTTAATAGAGATTTAACAAAAACAAAAAACAAAAATATATGAAAGTTATGACCATTTTCGGTACGCGACCGGAAATAATCCGTCTCAGTCCGGTTTTGAAAATTCTCGACCAATACTGCGACCATACGATGGTTCACACGGGACAAAATTATCACGAAAGTTTGAGCGATATTTTCATAAAGGATTTGGAAGTTCGCCCGCCCGACGTTCATCTCGCCATCAGAGCTAATAGTTTCGGCGACCAAGCCGGACAAATTTTAGCGAAAACGGATGAAGTTTTAGAAAAATATAAACCGGATAAAGTTTTGATTCTAGGCGACACGAACAGCGCGCTTTCGGCGATTACGGCGGCGCGGCGCGGCATTCCGGTTTTTCATATGGAAGCCGGAAACCGTTGTTACGACAATCGCGTGCCGGAGGAAATCAACCGGCGCATAATTGACCATTCCAGCACAATTCTGCTGCCGTATACCGAGCGCAGCAAAGAAAATCTGGTCAGCGAAGGCATCGAGCGCGAGCGCATATACGTTACGGGAAATCCTATCAAGGAAGTGTTGGATATTTTTTCGGAGAAGATCGAAAACAGCGACGCGCTCAATAAATACGGAGTCGCGGCGTTCGATTATTTTCTGGTTACGCTGCACCGCGCGGAAAATGTTGACGAATATGAGCGGCTGTCGAAAATTTTAAGCGGACTGTCGAAAGTCTCCGAAAAATTCGGCAAGACGATGCTCGTCAGCGTTCACCCGCGAACCGCCCAGAAACTCGATAAATTCGGTTTGAAAACCGCGACCGATAAAATAAAGCTGCTCGATCCTCTCGGTTTTTTCGACTTCGTCAAATTGGAAAAAAACGCCCTGGCGGTTTTAACCGACAGCGGAACGGTGCAGGAAGAATGCGCTATTTTCGGCGTTCCGAACGTAACTCTGCGCGACGTTACGGAGAGACCCGAAACTATCGAATGCGGCAGCAATATTTTGAGCGGCGCGGAAACGAATTCGATTCTGCAATCGGTCGAGATGGCGATTTCGCAGCCGGTCAATTGGAACGCGCCGAAGGAATATCTGGCGGAAAACGTCGCGCAGACGGTCAGTAAAATCGTTCTCGGCTATACGAGCGTCAGGCGGCACGTCAGTTGATTAAATTTGAAGTTGAGCGGGCATGGAAAAAGGTGAAAGGCTGCAAGGAACTGGTGAGAACTCCCTTTCCGAAAGCAAAATAAAACTCTGGGTGATGACCGAACTGTATTACCCGGAAGATAATCAGACGGGCTATTATCTCACGCGCATCGCCGAAGGATTAACCGAGGATTTCGACGTTAAGGTTATCTGCGGACAGCCGAATTACGCGGCTCGCGGAACGCTCGCGCCGAAGCGGGAAGTTCACGAAAAAGTGGAAATTTTTCGGGTTTGGGGAACGACGCTCGATAAAGACATTCTTTTTCTGCGTTTGATAAATATGCTGACGCTCGGCGCGGCGATGTTTTTTAAGGCACTCTTTAAATTTAGAAAGAACGATGACATTCTGGTCGTCTCCGCGCCGCCCTCGCTGCCGTTTATTACGGCACTGGCGGCAAAAATCCGACGTGCGCGTTATACTCTGGTCATACAGGATAAATATCCCGAAATACTGATTGCGGTCGGCAAATCCAAGCCGGATTCGACTTTTATAAAGTTTTTGAATCGAATGAACGGCTGGTTATATTGGCAAGCTGAAAGAATCATCGTCGTCGGGCGCGATATGGCGGAACTCGTCAAACGGCAGCTTGCCGAAAAGACGAATCAGACGGATAAAATCAGTGTGATTCAAAACTGGGCATCGCTCGAAGAAGTCGAGCCTCTGCCGCGCAGGGACAACGCGCTTTTGAAGGATTTGGGAATCGCCGACAAATTCGTATTTTTGTATGCCGGAAATATGGGACACCCGCAGGATTTGGAGAGCGTCGTCGAATGCGCCGCAGTTTTGAAAAACGATTCGCGTTTTCACTTTTTGTTTATCGGCTCCGGGGTTAAAAGAAAATGGCTGGAGAAACAGATAAAAAACAGAAATCTGGAGAATGTAACGCTGCTCGCGCCGCGTCCGCGCGAGGAGCAAAAATTTTTTCTGAATGCGTGCGATGTCGGATTAGTTCCGCTGGTGAAAAATATGTCGGGCGTGGCGATGCCGAGCCGCACATATAATATTCTCGCGGCGGGCAAGCCGGTTCTCGCTCTGGTCGAAAAAGATTCCGAAGTGGCGAAAGTGATTGAAGAAGACCGAATCGGTTGGTTTGTGCCGCCGCTCGAACCGCAGATGCTTCTTTCCGTTATCGAGAAAATTTATGAAGAGCGAGCCGAAATTCCGGCGATGCGCGAACGCGCCCGGCAGACGGCACTCGAAAAATATTCAGTCGAAGTCGCCATCGAAAAATATAGACGGGCGTTTAAGAAAAATAATTAACAACTTTTTAATGCCGCCCATTTCTATCTGATTCTATTGAGTCCGATAACGAAAATATATTTTGAGCAATGTATTTCTTATAGATGGAATAGCTTAGAGATACGACTTAAAGTAATAGATGAAAGTATTAGTAACAGGAGCAAAAGGATTTATCGGGCGAGAAATCGTTTCCGAACTTTCCGAAAATAATTTTACCGTTGTTAAAATCATCAACTCCGGGACGAAAAATAAAAGAGATAATTTCGGAGTCGAATCGAAATGTTATGCTGCCGACATCACCGATTATAAAAATCTTTTAGAGATTGCGTCGGGCGAGCAGGGAAACGAAATAAACGCGATAATCCATACAGCCGGTTTAGCGCATCAGTTCGGCGAGACGAAAAAGGAATCGTTTGACGCGGTAAATGTCGAAGGAACGCGCAACATTGTAAATCTCGCGGTCGAATTGCAGGCGAAGCATTTTATACTAATTAGTTCGACGGCGGTCTACGGAATAGAAAAGACGTTCGGGAAAAATTCCTCCGGGCAAGTGTCCGATTCGGCGTTTGATGAAAACTCGAATGTAAATCCGCAGACTTTATATGCGAAAAGTAAATTGGAAGCGGAAAGCGTGAGCAGAGAAATCTGCGAAAAAAATAATCTTCCGCTGACGATTTTCCGTCTGTCGCCGGTGATTGGCGAAGGCAGCGCGGGAAACGCGGCGCGTCTGATAACGACGATAAATAAAGGACGATTTGTTTGGCTTGGAAAGGGCGAAAATTACAAGTCTCTAATTTACAAAACCGACGTGGCAAGAGCCTGCGTCAAAGTTTTAAAGAACAAACGCGGCGGAACGGAAATTTTCAATCTGGCAGCGAAGCCGATTAAAATGCGGGATTTTGTGGACGAGATAGCCGTGGGTTTGAATAAAAAAATCTACGGCTTCTCCGTTCCATTGAAATTGCCCGAAGTCTTTTTCGGACTAAACCGAAAATTTTTCGGAATTAAGAAAATTGATAAAATAGAAGACACGATTGAAAAATGGCTTTCCGCAGACATTTATAAAGCCGATAAAATCGCCCGAACCTACGACTTCACGCCGGAGACTTCGATTAAAGAGGCGATAAAAAAGCAGTGTGAATGGTATAAGAAAGTGAAAAGTGAAAAGTAAAAATTAGAGCAGTTATGGAATGAGTGTCAGTTCACGCCTGAAGGCGTTACTTTGAACAGCTATCCAAATTTTGACTGCTCTGGAAGCGAAAAATCTTTGTGATTCTTAGAATAATTTTATATGTCTGTGTAATTTTAATTTCCTATCTGGGAGTCGAAGCGTTTCGCCGCTGGAGTCTACGTCGGAATTTATATGATGTGCCGAATGAAAGAAGCTCGCACACCGCGCCGACGGCGCGGGGCGGCGGTCTGATAATCGTTTTAATTTGTTTGTCGGCTTATGCAGGTTACACGATTTTTATTTCGGGTGATTTTCGTTGGAGTTATCTGTTGGGCGCGTCGCTTATCGCTCTGGTCAGCTGGCTCGACGATTTATATTCGATTTCTTTTGTTTGGCGAATTCTTGTTCACGCGGCGGCGGCGGCGATTATTATCTTAACGCTCGGCTATTTTCAGGAGATACACGCGCCTTTTTTCCATGAAATTAATTTCGGCATAAACGGCGCGTGGCCGACGTTTTTCTGGATCGTCTGGCTGACGAACGCCTACAATTTTATGGACGGCATTGACGGCATCGCCGGAATTCAAGCCGTCTGCGCGGGCATCGGCTGGCTTTTGATCGGCGAGCTTTGCGGTTTGCCGACAATCGGATTTTACGGCGGGATAATCGCCTTTTCGAGTTTGGGCTTGACGATTCAAAATTGGCAACCGGCGAAAATTTTTATGGGCGATGTCGGCAGCGCGTTTTTGGGTTACAGTTTTGCCGCGCTGCCGCTGTTGGCGAAAACGGAAATCGAAGGCGTTCGCAGCGAAGCGTTAAATCCGGTCATTCCGTTGCTTCCGATAATCGCCGTCTTAGCGGTTTGGTTATTCGTCTTCGATACGATTTACACATTTTTGCGGCGCGTTTTCAGAGGCGAAAAAGTTTGGCAGGCACACCGCAGCCATATTTATCAAAAATTAGTCATCGGCGGCTTTTCGCATCAGACAGTGGCGATCATCTACGGCGCGATTTCGGCTTCGAATATTCTGCTGCTAATTTTGTGGATTAAGACAGGCGATTTGTTCGGAGGGGTCTTGATTTTTTGGATTTGTCTGCAATCGTTCGGACTTTTACTTTTTTATCATTTGCGAAATAGACGGAATAGTTTTAACTTGTAAAATTGCCTGATACGAGGATAAGAAATTTGCCCGCGAAACATACGAAAGGAACGAAAAAAGATTCAAGGAAGTTTGGCTTTTTGCTTTTAAATTTCGTGTTTTTCGTGTTTTTCGCGGGCAAATTATGATTTTCGTTCTCAAATCTTTTAGTTTTCACGCGGGTTATGATTTCAAACAAAGATAAATCGAAGCGCGTCGAAGTCTTCGACGAACGGCAGATAAAGTTTCAAGCCTTCGGCGTGAAAATCGGAATCGAAGCCGACGAAGCGATTTATCTGGAGGAAATTTATAAAATTTTGGAGACGCTTTTTCCGAACGGTTGCGAGCCGGTTGAAGAGCGGGAAATCGAATATCATTTTACGATTAAATCAAAAAACGGCGAAGCAGCGGCGGTTTATCGAAACGGCGAAAAACAAGTCGAGAAAATGGAGGAAAAGAATTTTTTCAACACGATTGCCAGAGAGATTCGGACGACGATTGCGGAATTCGCCGTCGGCAGAGTGTTTCTGCACGCGGGAGTCGTCGGTTGGAAAGACAAGGCGATCATTATTCCGGCGCAGAGTTTTGCGGGCAAATCAACGCTGGTTGCCGAATTGGTAAAAAAAGGCGCGACGTATTATTCGGACGAATACGCGGTTTTAGACGCGGACGGAAACGTCGAGCCATATCCGAAATGGCTTTCGATGCGCGATACGATAAATTCCGAAATACAGACGGATTGTCCGGTTGAGTCGTTCGGAGCGAAAGCTGGAACGAAAACCATTCCGGTCGGAATGGTTTTGATTGCGAAGTACAAAAGCGGGCGGAAAGCCTCGCAAAAATGGAGTCCGAAGCGTTTGACGGCGGGCGAAGGAATAATGGAGATTCTGCCGCATACCTTTCCTTTGACTAATAAGCCAAAATTTGTTCTCCAAGTATTGAATAATTTGATGAGTCGTGCAATAATCGTCAAAACGATCAGAGGCGAAGCCCGAGAATTCGCCGAGACGCTTTTAAGTTATTTTGAATCCGAGACGATATAACGTCCCCTGAAAAAAGTTTTACACAAAAAAATTATTTTATTTTGAGGAGAAATGTATGAATGACTCGCAGAGACCGACAGCCCGCAAAGAAGGCTTGGTCATCCAGGAAATGCCCGACGAAGTTCTGGTATTCGATACGGAAACAAACAAAGCCCACTGCTTAAATGAAACGGCGGCGTTTGTGTGGAAGGCTTGCGACGGGACGAATTCCGTGGCGGAAATTACGAAATTGTTCGGCGATAAATCGGGTAAGCAGGTGCCGCAAGAATTAGTCTGGCTGGCGATTGACCAACTGGGCGAAAAAAATTTGCTCGATAAAAAGGTGGAAGCGAATTTCTTCGCCGGACAGTCGAGACGTGAAGTAATTAAAAAAATCGGTCTGGCGGCGGTCATCGCGCTGCCGATAGTTTCGTCGTTAGTCGCGCCCTCGTCGGCTTCGGCTGTTACGCCTTGTTCGACTGTTAACGGTACGGCTTGTACTGGTCAGCAAGCTGGACAATGTTGCGGCGGTACTTGCTGTGTTATAGGAACTTGCGCTGGCAATGTTTGCGGCACGCCGGCATAAAAGTTTGGCGAATGGAAAATGAAAGAAGATTAAACTTTAAGTTCGGATAATACACACTTGAAGGAATTAATCTACAAAGTTCACGAATACAGAATCAAGCAGGTTTGGAGACGGTTTGAAGATGCCGGATTCAAGCCTGTTTTGATTAAGGGCTGGTGGGCGGCGCAGTTTTACACAGAGCCTTCGGAGAGGCGTTTCAACGACATTGATTTAATAATTAACCCGGACGAATACGATAAAGCTGTCGAATTAGCGAAAAAATTCGAGGTTATAATGGGGGTTGATTTGCATTGCGGAGCGAGACATCTCGACAGTCTCGATTTTAAAACGCTTTTTGCCAAATCAAAAATCGTCAAATGCGGCGATACTTCGATTCGTGTGCTGTGTCCCGAAGACCATCTGCGCGTGTTATGCGTTCATTGGCTAATTGATGGCGGCGCAAACCGCGAAAGGCTTCGGGATATATTTTATGCGGTTGAAAATCGTCCGGCGGATTTCGATTGGGAGAGATGTCTCGATGTCTGCGGCGAAACGAGAAAAAGATGGATAATCTGCACGCTCGGTTTGGCGAATAAATATCTCGGTTTGAATTTAGAAGACACGCCGCTCGCCGGAACGAAAATTGAAATCCCCGAATGGCTGATAAAAAGTTTGGAGAAAGAATGGGCGAACGACGTTAAAATCGTGCCTCTGCATTATTGTCTAAACGATTGGACGAAGTTCAAACAACAGATAAAAAAAAGAATCCCGCCGAATCCGATTCAGGCGACCGTCGAGATGGAAGGGAAGTTCGACAATCGAACGCGCGTCTTTTATCAGACAGGCGATTTTTTTTACCGTCTCGTCCCGTCGCTCAAGCGCGTCAAAGGAGTTTTGCTTTCCAAGTTTAAGAAATAATTCTTCAGAGAAGAACTCGCTATAATAATTAAAGATTAGAAAATGATAAAGCCGGAAGATATGATAACTCTTTCAATCGAGTCGGGAATCGAGCGAAGAACCGTCGCCGTCTCGAATAAGGCAGGCGTAATTGATTTTCGGAGCGGAACGAAGGAGTTTTCTAAAACCGAATATATTTTGGAACAGATTGAAAAACTTCTCTCTGAAAACGCCATAAAAAAAGAGGCAATCGGGTTTATAGAAATCTCGGACGAGTCGAACAGTTCGACCGGCGGAAAAGCTAATCTGGCAATCGCTCTCGGATTAAACAGGGCTTTGAACAGCGCAATTATATTAAAACAACCGCAAACAAAAGAATGCGTCTGATAATGCAATAGAGTTTGGGTTTCATAAAATCTATTTTTCAATTTTACTTTCGGACTTCAAAAAACACACTTGCTATCAAATACTGAGTTATTGAGTTAATGACTGATTTTCAAATCAAAATCCTAAATATGTGCGAGACTGATTCCGGGCGCATATCAGAAATAGCGAGAGAATGCTGCTTAGAAAAATGGACGGAGGAAGATTACAAACAAGAAGCAAACAGAAAAAACTCCATCGCATTGATAGCCACAGCAGACAGAATTGAAGATAGAGATATTGTTGGGTTTCTCATCGCCCGTCTACATCTCACAGAACAAAATGAGACATCTGATGCTTTACATCCGTTTGAAAATTATGAGATGGACATTCTGAATATAGGCGTTATCAGACGCTATCGAAAAAAAGGGGTCGGCGGTTTACTCTTGGAACAGTCAAAGCGCGTCGCTTCAAGAGAGAAAGCATCTGATGTTTGGCTCGAAGTTAGAGAATCAAATCTCGATGCTGTCGAATTTTATCAAAAGAGAGGCTTTGAAAAAATTCAGAAACGCAATAAATTTTATTCAAATCCGACGGAAAACGCAGTCGTTATGAAACTCGTACTAGACCGGCAACTCTCCCAATCAAAAACTTGATTCGTAATATATTTTTGATATAGTATCAGTATTGTAAATTAGAAATAGAGAAAAGACGGCAGGAGAACCCGACCGTCTTGCGGCAAGCGACAGAAATTTAATCAAAAGGAAGGAGAAAAAAATTATGGACATGACGGTAATTGATCCGGTCAGAGACGAGTTGATTAAGGAAAACCAGAGTTTTAGAGACCTTGTACAAAAACATCAGAAATACGAACAGAGATTAACCGAGTTAGCAGGATTAACTTATCCGAACGAAGATGAAATTTTAGAGGAGACAACGCTCAAAAAGAAAAAGCTGATTGTCAAAGACGAGATATACTCCATTATGAACGATTACTCCAAATCACACTAAAATAAGAAAAATAAGCAAAACAAGAAAATTAGAAAATTAGAAAAAGATGCGAAGAAAAAATTAGAAACGAGAAAAAGCGCATAAATTTTCGCAGACACGAAGTATTACAAAAAAGCCGACTTAATATTTAAGTCGGCTTTTTTGCCGTCTGACCGACAACACTGCAGCCTCCATTTACGGAGAATGCAAAAAGCCCCCGCAAGGCTGGAAAGATAAATTTATTTCCGACTTTTATCGGATTGCCATCCGAGATATTATCTTCCGGCAGAGCGAATTTATTGACTGTCCCGCCGTCGCTTAAATTTAGAACCAGACCGAAACGCTCGGCATCGGGCATTATCAAAACGTATCTGCCGTCTATCATCGGCTCTGAAATGATTTTGTCGGAAAATCTTTTTTTCCAAATCAATTTCCCGTCTCTCTTTGAAATTAGATAAACAAAATTATCGAGCGACGAAATCAATATGCAATCAGCGGTCGAAACTATATTTGAAATCGCCGCGCCGCTGCGAAATATCCACTTCGGTTTCTTGTCCGGTTTCTTGTTTCTCCTGCCGCCGCTCGACCCCAAATCAAGCCGGGCAAGCAGCCCTCTGTTATCTCCCCAATACAAGTCTTCATTGGTCTGACTGTAATAAAAAACCGTCGGCGCGGCAGATGCTTCAAAAATAGACGAAATTTTTTTATCGCTCAAGGAATACAAAATTACTTTTTTATCCGCCGTTCCTAAAATTATTTTATCTCCTGTGAAAAAGGGAAGGGCGGATAATTTCGAGTTTAATAAAATCTTTTGATCGAGATGCCCGTCTGATTTATCGTAAAAATATAAATTTCCGAAGTCGGTTATGAGCAGTAAGTTTCCCTCAAAAATATGTAAAGTTACATTTTGGAGCGAACCGGAATGAGCGTCTGAAGTTTCTATATGCTGCTTTGTCTGCCACTCGGTTACGCCGCTCACGGAGTTCAGCGAACGCACTATAACATTCGAGTCATTCTTTTTTTCAGAGTTAATGCTCTCTTTAGATTCTCTATTTTCAATATTTTCAATCCCGGAACGGGAACGGGAGAGGATGTAAATATGATTACTGTCATAGAGCGGACTGGAAATTATCTCGCCGCCCAAATCACTATCCCACATTTTTTTTCCGGCATTTTGACTAATCGAAGATATGCTCCCGCCATAAAAAGCAATAAACACGCTATTTTCATTATCAGACGCGATGCCGCTCGTCAGCGGCTGATTGGGCAAATACGACCAGCAGAGATTCGCAGAATTAGATAAATCCATCTCCGTCTTTTGAACTGTTTCCCGAATCCGCGCGACGTTTGGTTCTTGAGCGAAAGAAATCTGATACAATAAAAATACCGCCGTCAAAGTTATAAAATTTATCCGTACAAAATTTACGAGGGTGTTTTGCAAGTTATTCATCGTTATTGATATTATACTTATGAAAGAAATTTTGTCCGGCGATTTGATCAAATCTTTATAGAGATGAAGATGAATTTAAAGAGCATCCGAGTTTGCCGGAAAAAATAAAAACAGTAGATAGGTCAGAGTAAAAATATATCGGTCGGAGTGAAAAAAAATGTCTTTTAATAAAATTATCGTCGTCGGAAATCTCGGTCGGGACCCCGAACTTCGTTACACGCCGCAAGGCAACGCGGTCTGCGACTTCTCGGTCGCTACCAACGAAAAAAAACGCGACAAAGCCGGCGAGATGCAAAACGTCGTAACCTGGTTTCGGGTTACTCTGTGGGGCAAACAAGCAGAGAATGCCTCAAAGTATCTGACAAAGGGAAGTCCCGTCTATATCGAAGGGCGGCTGCGTGTCGAGGAATGGACGGATCGTGAGGGAAATTCGCGCCATAGTTTAGAGGTCAATGCGAGCGATATGCAGTTTCTCGGCAGCGGACGCGCCGACACAGGCAGTTCCGAAGCGGTCTCCGACTCCGCCGGCGATGATTTTACCGAAACTAATAATTTCAGTGAAGGCGACGGCAAATCTTCCGTCGCGCCGACCGATGATGATATTCCGTTCTAGTCGAGATCGAATCTCGCTAAATCGAATAAAGGAAATCGAATAATCGAATAATCAAAAAAGGACGAGGGGAATCTCAGGAAACCCATTGTCCCATATTTCTGAATTTTTCATATCTGTTTTTTAATCTGCCGGTCTCGTCCTGCCCGTTTAGTTCTTTTAAATGGAAAATTATCTTTTCCTCTAAATTTCGCGCGACTTTTGTAAAACCCGCATTCTTTTCCGCCGCTGCGTCGGGAAGTATCTTCCAATCGTGCGATTCGGATATTATCTCGTCAATCAAACCGTATTTTCGCAAGTCATCCGCCGTCAGACGCAGACATTCGGCGGCTTGTCTGGATTGACCGGAATCCTTCCAGAGAATCGCCGCGCAGCCTTCCGGCGTGATCACCGAATAGACAGAATTTTCCAGCATCAAAACGCGGTCTCCCACGCCGATTGCCAAAGCCCCGCCCGAACCGCCCTCTCCCAATATAACGACGATTGTGGGAACTTTCAGATTTGCCATCTCGCGCAGATTAAAAGCTATCGCCTCGGCTTGCCCGCGCTCTTCAGCGTCTATGCCCGGATAAGCTCCCGGCGTGTCTACAAATGTAATCAACGGTCTGCCGAATTTTTCCGCCAGTTTCATCAAGCGCAGAGCCTTTCGATAACCTTCCGGCTTCGGCATCCCGAAGTTTCGATAACGCCTTTGGTTTATGTCGCGCCCTTTCTGCTGCCCAATAACCGCCACTTCGGTTTCGCCCAAAACGGCAAACCCGCAAATTATCGCCGCATCGTCGGCAAAACGGCGGTCGCCGTGCAATTCGACAAAATCGTCGAAAATCGCCGCCAGCAAATCCGCCGTATATGGTCTTTCGTGATGTCTCGCCGTCTGCACCCGCTCAAACGCTTCTTTTGTTTTCGCTTTTGTCATATCTAACTTCAATCTGTTTATTCAAATTACGATTATTTAACCCAGCATCTTTTAGATTTCCCGGACTTTTTCAATTTTACAAATTCCAAACGACCTGACAGCCCATCTTTTGTAATTCGATTTCCAGAGCGGACGAACCTTGTATGCGGATCGCTCTGGAACATACTTTGAGAGCCGTATTAAAGTCTAACTTAAAACTCAAAAATACCTCGCAGCTTCCGCGGCTGCGTCCCAAAACGGTGAAAAGATCTTCGCAGTATTTTTCATCGAAGTTTTTATCCGGCAATGTGATAAAAACATTTTTCGCTTTCAACGAAATCGCTTCCGAGAGTTTTTTTGCCGTTTCCAAAATAACGGTTATTTCTTGTCCTTCAACCGACTCGACTTTGCCCTCGACGATTAAAAGTTCGTTGTCTTTTAGACAATCGGAAAATTTTACAAAGGCTTCGGACCACGCCAGACATTTCACGCCGGTAGATTGGTCTTCAAGTCGAAAAATGCAAAACCGATTGCCTTTTTTACTGTGCTTGACCTGCACACCGGAAGCGATTCCGGCGAGTTTTATCTTATCGCCCGGCTTGATAATTTCATAATCGGCAATGTTTCGTATTTTTAAATCGCTCAGGATTTTTTTGTAATTATCGAGCGGATGCGTCGAGAGATAAAAACCGATGGCGGCTTTCTCTTGAGCGGCTAATTCGGTCGCCGTCCAAGCCGCCGCCGCGGGCAATTCCGCAGACGGGAAATCGGACGAATCGTCTTGTCCGCCGAAAAGCGCGTTTTGCCCTCTCTGTCTATCCTGCAATAGTCTCTGCCCATATGAGAGAGCATTTTCGACTCCGGCGTAGAGTCCCGCCCGCCACGCATTTACGTCAAATTCGGACGGCTTTAGCGAATCGAATGCTCCGGCGGCGATTAAGCTTTCAAGCCCGCGCCGATTTATAGAGCCTTGGCTGATCCGTGCCGTAAAATCAAACAGCGAAGAAAATTTCCCCGTCTTTCTCGACTCGATAATCGCCTGTACACTTCCCGCTCCGATGCCTTTGATCGCGCTTAAACCGAAACGGACGGCGTTGTCGAGCGGCGTAAAGTCCGCGTCGCTCTCGTTTATATCGGGCGGCAGAAATTTCAACCCCGCGCTCCGCAACTCATTCGAGTATTTATATATCTTGGCGGTGTCCTGCGCTTCATTGGATAAAACAGACGCATAAAAATAAGCGGGATAATGCGCTTTAAGATAAGCGGTTTGATAAGCTATATAAGCATATGCCACGCTGTGGCTCCGGTTGAAGCCGTAATCGGCAAACTGCGCCATCAACTTGAAAATCGCCTCCGCCTTCTCGCGCTTGATATTATTGCCGACCGCTCCGCTGATAAATTTTTCCTCGTGGACTGCCATTTCTTCGCGCTTCTTTTTCCCCATCGCCCGGCGCATTAAATCGGCTTCGCCCAAACTGTAGCCGCCGAGTTTCTGGGCAAGCTGCATAATTTGCTCTTGATACACTAAAATACCGTAAGTATTGTTTAATATCTCTTTCATTTCCGGCACGATATACTGTACTCTCTTTTCTCCGCGGTGGCGGGCGATGAAATCATCCACCATTCCACCGTCGAGCGGTCCGGGTCGGTAAAGCGCGTTTAATGCCGCCAGATCTTCGAGTTCTTTGGGTTTCAGACGACGGCAAATCTCTTGCATTCCGGCTGACTCGAATTGAAATACCGCTTCGGTTCTGCCTTCTCCGAATAGTCTCATAGTCGCTTCGTCGTTAAGCGGTATCGCGCTCCAGTTTATTTCGATGCCCGTTTTTTGCTTAAGCGATTTTAAGCAATCGCTTATAACGGTTAAGGTCGTCAACGCGAGAAAATCCATCTTAAGCATTCCGACTTTTTCCAGATCATTCATCGAATATTGGCTCGTTAATTCGCTTTTCGACGAAATCGTTATCGGAATCAATTCGTGAAGCGGGCGCGGCGAGATGACCACCCCGGCGGCATGCACCGAAGAGTGCCGGGCGCAGCCTTCCAATCTTTTCGCTAAATCCACCAAATCCCCGACTGCCGTCTCGGTTTCGACCAATTTTTTTAATTCCGAGACTTGTTCGAGTGCCTGCGAAATGCTGATATTGCGACCTCTGACCGGTGGCGGAATCAGTTTGGCGATTTTTTCCACTTCCGCGTATGGCATATTCAAAGCCCTTCCGACATCTTTCAAAGCCGCCTTGGAAGCCATCGTTCCGAAGGTGATAATCTGACAAACCGATTCGCGCCCGTATAAATCCGAAACGTGGTTGATTACCTCGCCGCGCCCGCGCACGCAGAAATCTATATCTATATCGGGCATCGAAACCCGTTCGGGATTCAGAAACCGCTCGAAAAGCAAATCGTATCGCAGCGGGTCAACGTCCGTAATCTCCAAACAATACGCGACGAGAGAACCCGCCGCCGAGCCTCTGCCCGGTCCGACCGGAATACCCTTTTCTCTCGCATATCTTATAAAATCCCAGACGATTAAAAAATAACCCGGAAATTCCATCTCCTTAATCGTCGAAATCTCTTTTTTTATACGTTCGCGGTAATCCTCGACCGGATATTTTTGCTCGCCCGCCGCTTCGAGCGGCAGCCAGACCTTCGCCCTTCGGTCTTCAAAGCCTTCGAGAACGACTTTTTCAAAATACTCGTCCGTGGTGCGGCATTCGACTCCCGCTGGAATCGGATACTGCGGCAGCGTCAGCTTCGGCGACGCTGAAAAATCCACCTGACACATTTCCGCGATCTTCAGAGTGTTTTCCAGCGCGGACCGCTGCTCCGTGCCGAAGATATTCCACATCTCTTTTGCCGCGCGGACGTAAAATTCCGAACTGCCTAAAACGCTCCGTGTGCCGTCGTTCACCGTTTTTTGTTCGCCGATACACATTAAGATTTCCTGCGCCCGCGCGTCTTCCTCGGTCAGATAAAACGCTTCGTTGCAGGCGACCAGCGGGAGTTCGTTTTTTCCAGCAAACTCGCTAATCGCTTTTTGAAGTTTTATCTCCTCTGCCAAGCCTCGATTTTGGATTTCGACGTAAAAATTCCCTTTCCCGAAAATATCTTCCAATAATTTCGCTTCGTCCACCGCGCGCGCTCGGTTTTCCTGCTGCAGAAAATGCCAGACGCTGCCGGTAAAGCCCGACGAGATAGCGATCAGACCGCGACTTCGCTCGCTTAGAATTTCTATATCTATGCGCGGCTTATGAAACATTCCTTCGGTGCAGGCTTTCGATGCCAGATAGACGAGATTTTGATAGCCTTCCAAATCCTTCGCCAGCAAAACCAGATTATAGAAAGGTCTCTCGCCCGCCCGCACACGCGCTTCGCGCTCGAAACGGCTGCCGGCGGCGAGATACGCTTCATAACCTAAAATCGGATGGATGCCGCTCGCCTTCATCGTGTTGTAGAAGGAGATCGCTCCATACATATTGCCGAAATCGGTGATCGCGCACGCCTGCATATCCATCTCGTTCAAACGCTTGGCGAGCGGCTTGAGTTGGATTGTGCTTTGCAAAAGGCTATAATCCGTATGTAGATGCAGGTGAACGAAATCGCGGGCTTTGAAATTTAATTTCATAATTTAATTATTTATTATCGGCGGCTTTTATTTACTCATTTTTGATTTGTTAAAATTCCGAAATTAACACGAGCGTTATGAAAAAAGTTTATCTCGAAACTTTCGGCTGTCAAATGAACGTCTCCGATTCCGAAAGAATCGCTACGACGCTCGAAGCCGACGGCTTTCAAATGACCGGCGAGGCGGCGGCGGCGGATGTCGTTTTACTGAATACCTGTTCGGTGCGGGAAAAAGCCGAACACAAACTTTATTCGAGAATCGGTGAAATTCGTAAACTAAACGATTCCGGCAATTCTAAAAATACCATCGTCGGCGTTTTAGGATGCGTCGCGCAGCTCGAAGGCGAGACGCTTTTTTCGCCTTCGCGCGGAATTGATTTCGTTTTGGGAACAAAAGCCGTCGGGCGCGTCTCGTCCGCCATCGAAAAAGTTATCAACGGCGAAAAGAACGTCGCGGATTTGGGCGGGCGCGAGGAAAATTACGATTGGTCGGTGTCCGAAAGCCAGAGACATTCGCCGTCTGTCGCCTTCGTTCCGATTATCGAGGGCTGTAATAAATTTTGCACATACTGCATCGTTCCTTTTTCGCGCGGACGCGAGAAAAGCCTGCCGGCGACTGAAATCGTCAGACAGATTTCGAGTCTGCGCCGCGAAGGAGTCAGAGAAGTTCATCTGATCGGTCAAAACGTCAACAGCTATCGCCCGCCGACTGATTCGGGTCTGGAAAATTTTAAAGGCGCGACCGGTTTCTCCAAACTGCTCCGCGCGGCTGCCGCGACCGGCATCGAACGCATAAAATTTACCACCTCGTTTCCCAGAGATTTTCACCCCGATATAGTCGAGGCGATTAACGAAAACGAAAATCTCTGTAATTGGGTGCATCTGCCGGTGCAGTCGGGCAGCAACCGAATTTTAAGAGCGATGCGGCGAGGACACACCATCGAGAATTATCTGGAGAGAATTGATAAAATCAAAGTTTCGCCCCGACAGATTTCTCTGACTACTGACGTGATCGTCGGTTTTCCGGGCGAAACCGAAAGCGATTTTTTCGAGACGGTTAAAGTATTTGAATACTGCCGCTTCGATGCCGCGTATATTTTCAAATACTCGCCGCGTCCCGGAACTCCCGCCTTCGATATGGAAGACGCGGTTTCCGAAACGGAAAAAACGCGGCGTTTTCTTGAACTTGATAAAATTCAAAAATATAATCAAGATGTAATCTTTCAGACTTACCTCGACCGTCGTCTCGAAGTTTTAGCTGAGAAAACGTCGTCCAAAGGAAGCGGGCAGATTTCCGGTCATACGACCTGCCACAAAGTCGTCAATTTCGACGGCTCGAAAGATCTTCTGGGGAAAATCACGCGCGTAAAAATCACCGCGGCGAAAGTTAATTCTTTATCCGGCGAAATTTGTTAAATGGATTTTCAAGCGGGGAAGCTATTGAAGATTTTGAGAAAAAAAAAGAAATATGTTAGTTGAAGTGAAAATCGGCGCGTTAATTATGGACCCGAATACCAATACACCGATTGTCGTCTTAAAGGGAATTGATTCGGATGCTATTCTGCCGATTTGGGTCGGCGCGTTTGAAGCGAACGCCATCGCCTTAGAAATCGAAAAGGTCGTTCCGCAGCGTCCTCTGACGCACGATTTGCTGCGGAATTTTATCGTCGAAGCCGGTTTTCGGGCGACGCGCGTCACCATCACCGATTTGCGCGACAACACTTTCTACGCTTTAATCGAATTAGTTGACGAAAAAAACCGTCGGCTCGCTCTCGACGCGCGACCGTCCGACGCAATCGCGCTCGCTCTGCGGCTCGATTGCGCGATTTTCGTCGAACAGAAGGTTTTGGATATTTCGGCTTCGTCATCGAAAAGCGATACGGAATTCGACGACGAATCAATTACCGCCGCCGAAGACTGGCCGGACCTAATCGGTTAATTTAGAAAAATCTTATTAGTTTTTAGCATTTTTATTTGTAATGATAATCGTTATCGCCAATCAAAAAGGTGGAGTCGGGAAAACCACTACCGCCATCAATCTTTCCGCCGCGTGCGCTCTAAAGGGCAAAAGGGTTTTGCTGCTCGATTTGGATCCGCAGTCGAACAGTTCGCTTTCGTTCGTTGAACAGGCGGACATCAACGGTAGCGCGTTTGAGTTTTTCACCGAACTCGGAGAGCCTTGCGAAAATTATATCTACCCGACCAAAGTGGCGAATTTGGACATCGTGCCTTCCAAAATAAACTTGGCGAAGTTGGAAGCGAAGCTGGTCGGCGATTTCGACGCTATTTTCCGTCTGCGCGACCGCATCGAAGCCGTCCGCTCGAACTACGATTTGATTTTCATAGACACGCCGCCGACGCTCGGTTTGATTACCGTCAATGCTCTCGTCGCCGCCAAGCACGTTTTGATTCCAATTCAATCGTCTTATTTCGCACTGGAGGGAACTGACGACCTTCTGGAGACGATTGAAAAAGTGCGCTCGCGTCCGAACCCGGAATTGAATTTAATCGGCGTGCTGGTTACTCTTTTCGATAAGCGCACGTCGCTCTCCAAAGATGTCGAGGCACATATCCGACAGGTCTTCGGCAAGAAGGCTTTCAAGACGACCATCTCGCGCAGCGTACGGCTCGAAGAATCGCCCGCTCACAAGGAAACGATTTTTACATATGCGCCGAAATCTTCCGGCTCAATCGAATATCAGGAATTATCAAAGGAGGTCTTAAAGCGTGTCTAAAAGAGGCTTGCCCGTCGGAATCAAAATGCGCCACGATTCGCACTACGTCGAGGATTTGGCGCGTTCGCAGCGCACCGTCGGGAAAATCATTCCCATCAACCAAATCGCTCCGAACCCAGAACAGCCACGCACGGAAATCGGCGATTTGACCGAGCTTTCAAGTTCGATCAAACAAAACGGCGTTTTAGAGCCGCTGTTGGTCAAGCCGAACGGCGACGGCAGTTTTATGATTATCGCCGGCGAGCGACGCTGGCGGGCGGCGAATCTCGCCGGTCTCCCGGAAGTTCCGTGTATCGAACTCGATATAGACGAGCAGTCTATCGCAGAAATCGCTCTGATTGAAAATCTCCAGCGCAAGGATTTGACCGTCTGGGAAGAAGCCGACGGATTGGCTTATCTCGCTGAACGGTTCGGTTACACGCACGAGGAAATTGCGAAAAAAATCGGCAAAAGTCGCACGACCGTCACCGAATCTATGTCGGTCGCCGGTTTGCCCGAATCAATCCGCGAAAAATGCCGCCGCGCCGACATCGCATCGAAATCAACGCTTTTGGAAATCGCCCGCCAATTCGACGAAGCGGCGATGCACGAGTTTTTAGATAATCTTCAAAACAAAACTCTCATTCCGAAAGCCGTTCGCCCCAAGAAATCAAACACCGCAGATAAAAATAAAACTACCGAAATTGAAAATGGCGGCGTGGAAAATAATACTGATTTCCCGCACGCAGCAACCGATATAAACACTTTTCGATACGTTTCGGCGAATAAAATTTTCAACCTCGAAATACGCTTTAACAAACTTCTCGGTTACGAGAAACGCGACGTTCTACGCGCCTTAAAGGAAGTCTTCGATTCGGTCAAAAATTAGAATTTGAGCAATCAAAACTTTCCTTAACCATATTTTAGGAGGGTGTCAGATATTTTGTGTAAATGAGTTTTCTGTCAGTCCCGGAATCAGCATTCTGCCCTCGAAAAGTATCGCCATTTGATTGATCGCCAGACTCCAGTTCTGGATTGGCATTGTCCATTTC
>JBPCMK010000056.1:0-4335 GCA_051002375.1 Pyrinomonadaceae bacterium
CCCGCATCGAAACGGCGCGTAACAGCGCGGCACTGTTATCGCCTTCGCTGACCAGATATAAAAAATCTCCGGGCGTGTATCTGTCCACTTCGCTTTGAGCTTTTTTAATGTCGTCGAGGAAAACGGCGAGACGAAAATCTGGTTTGTCGTCTTCCGCTCCGACTACGCATTTCAGATATTCGGCTCGCTGCGAAGCGATTTCCGCGACGATGAAAGGATTTGATAAATACTCCAGAAAAGTGTTCGGCATACTGCCGCCGAAAATGCTTTTTAATTTGCTGTCAAGTTCCAACAGTTTCGGCTGTTCGGCTTGCAGCGTTTGCTGCGCTTCCTTTCCGTTATCGAAATGACGCGCCCCGAAAGCGTTGTAGCCTTCGACCGTTATTAGATGTTCGTCCAAATCGTGCTTTTTGCCGAAACACGGTAGATAAGGCGAAACGTAACTTTTATAGTCATACATAATTTCGGAAAATTTGTTGCTGTCGAAATACGGATAGACGGAATTAGCGCTATACCACTGCACGGAATCCGGCGATTTTAGTTCGGCGACTTTGTATGCCGCGCCGGATTTAGCGACGATTTTGACCATCTTAACGTCTTTGAAACGGTCAACGGCAACCGCCTGATCGCCGACGTTCAGATTGGCGTTATAATCCGGTGGCGCGTTCGGATTGGTCTGCACGTCATCCGGCGTTGCGACTTCAGTTTTGTTTGATTCTTCTCCTTGAACGATTTTCGGTTTATCAATTTTTATCTTCGGAATTTTTATCGGAAACTGTGCCGCCGCCGATTGCAAACTAGCGGCGGTGGTCAAGATTAAAAACGCGACTGTGTAAATCAAATTCTGTTTCATAATTTTCCTCTCTCTAATTTTTGCCTCTGAATTTTCGTTCGATTATTCGCTTTGGTCTTTAAGCGTTTCATCCCAATTCGTTGATTTTGCATCATAAATAATCTCGACGACTTCCTGATCGTCGCGCCCGTCAACAGAAACATTTTTTACGGCGGCATTTGATATTTCCAAAGAATCTGCCCATTTAGCGGCAAATTTATCATCTACCAATCTCAAAGCCAGCCGCAGTCTAAATGTATTGTCGCCTTTGGCGGCGTTTTTGAGATTCAGGAATTTACTCTTGCCTCGCTCCGTCGGTTTCCATTTAATTTTGAAAGTTTGCGATTTATCCTTATGCTTTTTTACATTTGACAAAAATACTCCCAAATCGCTCGAATTACCTTTTTCACCAGCCTCCAGCAACCCGAATAGATGTCTGCTGTCTTCCGAAGTTATAGCGGTTAACGCGCCGGTAAAAGAACCTATTTTAGAATCAACCTGCATTTGGAAATTATAAGTAAGCATACGATTTCTCCTTTTCAAATTTTTCTTGCCCGAATTATTCGCTTCAAATTTCTCTTTCCCGATTGACCGGACTTTTTGCGTTTAGGCGGGAACAGTTCCGTTAAGCTGGCAAAACGCCCGCAAGTATGGATATGAGCGAAATCTAACCAGCATCTTATCGGGCGAACCGCTCAATGCCGCGCCGCCTTTATGCTGCGAACAATGCGGCACTCCAACCGAAATTTTAGTGTCTGTCCTAACTCCTATCGTCGGCGCGGTAATCACCGACGATGCGTTTTGGGTTGTGTAACTGATTGTCTCGCGGCTTGTCTCAGGACTTCCGCACACGCAGCAGTATTTCGGAAAAGCGAACTCTTCCGGCAAAGGCGAACTGAAAATCGGATTGTCGGCGACGCGGTTCTCGTCCGTCTGCCAGAGCAATCCGTCCTTTCCTTCAAAATAGCGATGACACGCGCGGCATAGAACGCCGTCGTTCGATTTCGTACTCAAGCCGTCGAGCGGCGCGGCGCAATTCGGACAAACGCTGACACCCGAACCGCCGAATGACATCGCAAACAGTAAAAGGCTGATGATTGCCGGAATCAATGCGATGCCGAACGTAACCGCTCCTCCAACGATTGTCATAAAGAGCAGAACCGATATGCCGCCCGCGACTAACGCGCCGATTAAATACCCGATAGTCGCGCCCCAAGAGCGTGAAATCTTTTTTTGTATTTTTTCCATAATTAACCTCTTACCGTAAAATTTTTATAGATATTTTTTTTCCTGAATGCGAAAATTCTCTTGGTAATATAATCGTCAGTCGTGTTAAAATCGGCTTATCGCACTCATAAAAAGAATTTAAAGTTTTTCGCCCGCGCGAGTCTTGTATTTCCGATGAGATTTCGATGAGAAAACGATGAGCGATTTTATGCAGCAGCCGGAAGCAAGGTATTTTTACGAATTCGGCACATTTCGTCTCGATGCGTCGGAGAAAACTTTGCTACGCGACGGCGAAGTCGTGCCGCTTGCGCCGAAAGTTTTCGATATGCTCGAAGTGTTTGTCCGCAACGCCGGACGCTTAATCGAGAAAGATGAATTGATGCGGCTCATCTGGCAAGACCGTTTTGTCGAAGAAGGCAATCTTGCCTTTAACGTCAAAGTTTTGCGCCGCGCTCTCGGCGACAGCGCGAGCGAGCCGCGTTTTATCGAAACCGTTTTGCGTCGCGGCTATCGCTTCATCGCCGAAGTCAGAAAAATCGCGGACGGCGAGTTGCGGGAAAAGGAAACAATCGAAATTCCCGCTTCCGACGGCGGCGACATTATCCGCCGCGAAAACGCAGCAAATTCGATTAACGAAATCGGCGGAAGCGCGATTCCCGAAAACGCGCCTGCCGATAATTCTCTTTCCGCCGAAACTCGCGCCGACAAAATTTCGCAGTCGGTGGTTTCCGCAATCGGCTCGCGTCCGTTTTTTTATTCGTTCGGCGCAATCACGCTCGGCATTTTTTTATTAACCGGATTTTTCCTGCTCAAACATTCAAAAACCTTTTCGCAGCGATTCGATGAAATGGGCGAGCGAAGATTTTTGACAGTTGAGAAACTGACCGATACGGGCGACGCATTTTCCGCGAAGGTCTCGCCGGACGGAAAACTGCTCGCATATTACACGACCGAAGGTAACCAAAATACGATTTGGCTGCGACGTTTGGCGACCGGCAAAAGTGCTTCGCTTTATTCGTCGGCGGACGAAAGTTTTTACAGTGTAGGTTTTACGCCCGACGGCGAATACGTCTCTTTTTCGCATTCAAAAAAAGGTGCTGAGGAGCAGTTGAGCCGCATCTCGATTCTCGGCGGCACGCCGACGCTCGTGGTAGATAATTTTCACGGCAGCACCGGCTTTTCGCCCGACGGCAAACAAATCGCGTTCGTCCGCTTCGGCGAATCGGGAAGCGTCTTGACAATCGCCGAAGCGGATGGCGGTCAAAACGAGCGCAAAATTTTCACGAGTCCGAATCCGCGCTTTATCATCGCCATCGCTTGGTCGCCCGATGGCAAGCAAATCGCATATTGCGTCGGCAACGGCAGATACGACGGCGGCAGCAAAGATTCCAGCCCGTTCGTTTATAATCTCGAAACCGAAACGAACGCGCCGCTGACCGATTTCAAATGGAATTATTTGAGGAACATTTATTGGCTGCCTGACGCAAGCGGCATATTGATTACGGCGCGGGAAAAAGCCGAAGACACAGACCAAATTTGGCGTGTTTCGCTGCCCGACGGACGCGCCGAGCGAATCACGGACGATTCGAATTCTTTGATCTTCGGCGGCGCGTCGGCTGATTTTAGCCACATCGTAGCGATGCAGTCCTACATCAATTCGACAGTTTATATCGCGCCGTCGGATGAGGCGGCGAACGCGCGACCGATTGCCAAAGCCGAGTTCGATGTTGATTGGACGACGGACGGCAAAATCGTTTTCCCGGCGCGGGAAACGACGAAAACCGACATCTGGCAAATGAACGCGGACGGCGGCGATAAGCGGCAGATGACGGTTAACGATTCGCTCGAACGCTACGCGACCGCTTCCCCTGACGGACGGTTTATCGTGTATGTCTCAAACCGCAACGGGCGGCAAAACCTCTGGCGAATGGACGCGGCGGACGGCGGCAATCAAATGCCTCTGACGAACGGCGACGGGGAATCGAGTCCGACCGTAACGCCCGACGGTCGCTTCGTCGTTTTCAACCGCACCGAGGACGGAAGCCTCTGGCAAGTTCCGATTGAAGGCGGCGGCGCGACGCGATTGTCCGAAGAAAAAACGCAGCGCGTCGCCTTCTCGCCGGATGGAACGAAAATCGCGTATTTCGGGCGCAAGGACGACAAGCGAAAATTGCTCGTCAAATCTTTTCCCGAAGCCGCTCTTCTCGGCGAATTCGACGCTTCGATGATGCTCGCCGCGGCGCGCGTCGGGTGGGCGCGTAGGGAAAAAGGCTTTG
>JBPCMK010000057.1:0-26286 GCA_051002375.1 Pyrinomonadaceae bacterium
GACTTTACGCCGATTTTGATGTGCTGCTGGCTTCTTTGAAAGAAAGCGGCAGTCAACAGTCAACCGTCAGCAGTCAGCCGCAAGAAACGGGCGAGCCGCCGACAGCAGAAAACGAGCCGCAGCCAACAGAGAGCGAGCAGCAAGCAGCGAGCAACGAACAACCGGCAAACGACGGTGAACAGCGAACAGCGAACAGCGAACAGCCGGCAAAATCCGTCGTTCGCGTATCGCTCGAAAAACTCGATGATTTAGTGAAAATCGTCGGCGGTTTGGTCATCAGCCGCTCGGTTTTTGAACGGCGGTTAGCAGAACTCGAACAGCAAATCGGCGAAATTCACAACAGCACGCGCCGCCTCCAACATTCGACCAACAAACTCGAAACCGAATTTGAAGCCAGCACGCTCAACGCGGGCGTAATACAAGACGGGGAGACGGGGAGACGGAGAGAAAGGGAATATGCGGTATTCGCATCAAAAAAAGTCTCCCCGTCTCCCCGTCTCCCCGTCTCCCCGTCTCAGTTCGATTCGCTCGAACTCGACCGCTATACTGACTTTCATCAAACGATGCGCGAGTTAATTGAGACGACCAGCGACACCGCCGCCATCAACACCGAACTCGATAATCTGCACGGCAATCTCGAATTGCTTTTTGAAAATCAACGCCGTTTGATTGAAGAAATGCAGGACAAACTTCTTCGCCTGAGACTCGTTTCATTCGGCTCGCTCAGCATTCGCCTTCAGCGCACGGTGCGCGTTACTTGCGACGAAGAAGGAAAATCGGCGGAGTTGAAAATCGAAGGCGAAAATCTGGAAGTTGACACGCAGATTCTCGATTCGTTGATTGAACCGCTTTTGCATCTGCTTCGCAACGCGGTCGCACACGGCATCGAGCCTCCGGAGATGCGCCGCTTGCTCGGCAAACCGGAAACGGGACAAATCAGCGTCCGCGTCAAAAGCGAAGGCACGCACATCATCTTGAAAATCTCCGACGACGGACGCGGAATTTTCGCCGACGGCTTGAAGGAAAAAGCCGTACGCGACAATTTTATTACCGAACGCCAAGCCGCCGCGATGAGCGACGAAGAAGCATTTTCGCTGATCTTTTTAGCCGGACTGACGACCGCCGAACGAATCTCTCAAGTTTCCGGTCGCGGCGTTGGAATGAATATTGTCAAACAAAATATCGAGCGGCAGCAAGGCACGATTTCAATCGCTTCGGAAACGCAGCAAGGCACGACTTTTACCGTTCGCCTCCCGATGGCTCTCGCCGTAACGCGCGTGCTGCTCGTGAAGGCGAACGAACAAATTTTCGCTCTGCCTTTGAAAATCGTCAAGCATATCAGCCAAAAATCACTCGTCGGCAATTTGTGGTCAAACGCCGAAGGTGCGTCATTGGTAAATAAAAATGATGAGCAATCGCCGATTTTTCACCTTAACGAATTGCTCGGTTTGCCGTCTGCGGCGGATGAAGCGGACGCGCCGCTTCTTTTGCTCAAAACGCCGGAAAATCCGTGCGCGTTAATTATTGATGAAATAGTTAAAGCCGAAGAAGTCGTCATCAAACCGCTCGGCAATCCGCTGCAAAATATGGCGGAGATTTTGGGCGCGACGATTTTAGGCGACGGCAGCGTCGTGCCGGTTTTGGATTTGATTTATCTGCTCAAACAAAAAGTCCAAAGTCCAAAGTCCAAAGTCCAAAATAAAGAAGAAAGCCGCATTCAAAAACCACATCTCGAAAATGCGAATTCCGCGCTCCGCGTTCCGCGCTCCGCACTCAAAGTCCTGATTGTTGACGACAGTCCGAGCGTTCGTCATCTGACCTCGAACATCATTAAAAACGCTGGCTGGACGGCTCTGCTGGCAAAAGACGGACTCGACGCATTGGAAATTTTGCAGGACTCGCGCGAACTGCCGGACGTGATTTTATCCGATGTGGAAATGCCCCGAATGGACGGTTACGAATTTCTCGCGTCGCTCAAACGAGCGGAAAATCTGCAAGCGATTCCCGTCGTGATGATAACTTCCCGCGCCAATCAAAAACATCAACAAAAGGCTTTCGACTTAGGCGTTTCCGAGTATTTGACGAAACCTTTCGATGAAGCGAAGTTGATCGGGATTATTAAAAATTTGGCGGCTTGAATTTATTGACTGGAGCGCAAGCATCCCGCTTGCAAAGCGTTCGTGAGAACGCTAAAAACTTCTACGTGCTAAAACTTTTTTCGCGCCTGTCGCACTTACTGCAAGTGGGACGCTTGCGCTCCAGTCGGTTGTCGGTTGTAATTATTTTTTCGGCGGTTTGCTCGGACGCATCTCGATTTTGCTCGGCAAAGTTCGCTCGTTCATATTCAGCAAATCAATCACCACCTGTGCAATATCTTCCGGCTGAATTTGCCATTCCTGATTATCGGTTGATTCTCTGCCGCCGAAATATGTGTTCACGCTTCCCGGACAAATTGCCGTAACTTTTATATTGTCTTGTCTGACTTCCTGCATCATCGCTTCGGTAAATCCGTTCAAGCCGTATTTCGATGCGTTATACGCCGCCATTTTCGGATGCGCGTTTTGTCCGGCGAGCGAAGAAATGTTGATAATGTAACCTCCGCCGCGCTTTTTCATCAGCGGAATCGCGTGATGGCAAGCGTAAAAAACGCCGAACAAATTTGTCTGCAAAGTTTGTTCAAATTCTTCCGCAGACATTTCTTCAACCGTTTTTCCGGCGATGCCGATGCCCGCGTTATTTATCAAAACATCAACGCCGCCGAAAACTCTCATCGCTTCGGCAAGCATCATTTCAACTTGCGCTTCGCTTCGCACGTCGCACACTTCGCCATCAACTTTTCCCAACGTAGACATTTGTTCGAGAGCGCGTTTGAGTTCTGATTTATCACGCGCGCAAATGAAAACGCTTGCGCCAACTTTCAATAAACTCTCGGCGATTGCCCGCCCGATTCCTTTTGTGCCGCCGGTTACGACGGCGATTTTATTTTGTAGTTTCATTGTTTTAATCTTGCGTGCAAAATTTCATTAACGATTTTCGGATTCGCCTTGCCGCCCGAAGCCTTCATCGTCTGCCCGACAAAAAAGCCGAAAAGTTTTTCGTTGCCGCCGCGATAAGCCATAACTTGATTTTGATTTTTTTCGATAACTTCGTCAACGATTTTTTCGATTGCCGACGAATCAGAAATCTGCTCGAAACCTTTTTCGGAAATAACTTCCGGCGCGGTTTTTCCGCTGGCGAACATTTCCGTCAAAACTTCTTTCGCTTGATTGTTGTTGATTTTCCCCGCGTTCAAAATCTTGATAAGTTCGCCGAGATTTTCCGCCGACACGGGCGAATCTTTTGCAGATTTTCCGGCGTTATTTAATTCGCGCGTCAGTTCCGACAAAACGAAATTCGCCGACACGCGCGGATTGTTTGACGTTTTTGCTGCCTGTTCATAAAACGCCGCCAAATCTTTGTCGGAAACGATCTGCGAAGCGTCGGCGTAGGAAAGCTCGTAATCGCTCATAAATCTATCGCGCATCGCGTCGGGCAATTCCGGCATTTCCGCTTTTATTTGTTCGATAAATTCCGTTGAAACGGCGAGCGGCTGCAAATCCGGTTCGGGAAAATAGCGGTAATCGTGTGCGTCTTCTTTCGAGCGCATCACGCGCGTTTGATTGTTTTTCTCGTCCCACAGACGAGTTTCTTGATTAACGATCTCGCCCGCTTCGTGCGCCGCAATCTGCCTTTCGATTTCAAACTCGATTGCCTTTTGCATAAATCGAACGGAGTTCAAATTTTTCAATTCGACTTTATTGCGAAATTTCTCCTCGCCGATTTTGCGGACGGAAACATTCGCCTCGCAGCGCAGATTTCCCTTTTCCATATCCGCGTCGCTTGCTCCGACCCATTGCAAAACCCTTCGGACGTGATTGACATAATCATACGCCTGCCACGACGAACGAAAATCCGGCGCGGTTACGATTTCTCCCAAAGGCGTTCCGGCGCGGTTCAAATCTATGTATGAAAATTTATCAACCTCCGGCAAACCTTCGTGGACGTTTTTGCCCGCGTCTTCTTCGAGGTGCATTCGTTCGATGTGAATTTTCATCGGCTTAAATTCTCCGGCGCGTCCCGACTCGTCGCGCTCGGCGGTCATAATCTCCAAAATGCCGTTCGATGAAAAAGGCTTGTCATACTGCGAAATTTGATAACCTTTCGGCAAGTCCGGGTAAAAATAATTTTTTCGGGAAAAAATCGAAGTTTCATTAACATTCAATCCCAAAGACAACGCCGCCCGTGCGCCGAGTTCGACGACGCGCTCGTTCAAAACCGGCAACGCGCCGGGCAAACCCAAACACACGGGACAAGTATTCGCATTCGGCTCGTCGCCGAAATTCGCCGCGCACGCGCAGAAAATTTTCGTCTCCGTCGCAAGCTGCGCGTGGATTTCCATTCCGATAATCGCTTCCCAACCTTCTTTCATAATTTTTTATGCGTTAATTAAAGTCAGACTTTCTTCGATAAGTGAATTCAAACTTTTCCCGCAGCGTTTTGCCTTTGTCGAAAGCTGACGGTAAAGTTCGGGCGAAAGCTGCACGACAAAATTACCCGAAAACGGCTCGTTCGGTTCTTCGCTGCGCTCGCGGCAGAATTCCAGATAGTCTTCGACCGAATCTTTAAAAGCCTCTTTCAATTCTTCAACCGAACTGCCTTGAAAAGTTATTACATCCCGCGTATTGATGACCTCGCCGTAAAAAATTTCGGCTTCTTCATTAAACTTTACGCTCGCTTCATAATCTTTATATTTCATCTTCTTTAACTTCCGCCTCCGTCAAAAATCTTCGCATCGAAACAACCGCGCCTTTGTCGGTTTCCTTACGCGGATGCGGACGATGAAAAACCGCACGCCGTTTAATGCAATCCTTATTCTCGAACCGCGCCCTTCGCTTAACTCCGCGCCCAACGCTTCCAATAATTTTTCAATATCCTGCCACAAAACATTTGACCGCGCCGGATTTTCAAAAATCGCTTTCAAAGTTTGGCGGTGCTTTTTATTCATAAAATCCAGTCAAAACAAAACGCGGATTTATCTTTTATAATAATCCGCGTTTCCTCTAAATTCAAAATTATCTACTTTTTAATTTCGTCTGCCGTTTGAAACAGGCGGCGCGAAAATCGGGCGCGGCGGCGGCGGGAGGATGACCGGCAGGTTGTTTCGATATTCGACGCGCGGCTGGTTGTAGTAATTTCCGCGACGATTGTTGCGGAAGTTTCCGCGATTGAAACGATTCGAGCGATAAGCGGGAAAACCGAAATTCGGAAAATTGTAAAATCCGTTGAAGCCGTAGTTTGAATAATAATTGTCATCGTCGGAGCGCGAAGAATTTTCCAACTGTAATTGAAGATTGTGGCTGTTTGCTTCGCTTTCGGCGATTTGTCTTTGCAAATCGAGGCGTTCGCTTTGCAGTTTTTCCGCCCGCAGACGCGCGGCTAATTCCCTGCGCTCGACGCGGCTTTGTTCGATTTGTTTGTTTAATTCTTCGGGCGACGGGAAACCCATTTTCTCGTAATTTTCGCGGTAATCTTTTTCAGCCGCGAGACGTTTTTGACGAAACTTCTCCAAATCTTCGTTTGTTACCGTTTGATTTTGCGCTGACGCGGAAACGACTGCGACAAAACTAAAAATCAAGATAAACAACAATCTCATTTTCATATTTTTTGCACCTCTTTGAATTTCTAACAGTATAACATTTTCTTCGATGCAAAAGAAGAGTTTAGAGTTCGCGTTTTAACGCGCTGACCGTTTAAGCAAAGGTATATTAAAATGCAAACTCTAAACTTTCGTTAGAAGCCGAAACTCAAACCGACGCGCCCGTTTCTACCGAAAGTGCGAAAACCGTTTTCGTAGTAATCATCGCCGAAGATATTTTCAATCGTGCCGAAAACGCGCAGATTCAATCTTTCGCTGCGAAGCGGAAACGTATAACCGCCGGTCAAATCGCCGCGCCGATTTCCGCGAAAGCGATAAACGTAAGTCGTAAAATTTTGATTGCTGAAAATCGGCGCGAGATAATCGCTCGCCGCCAGAAAATCGAAATTCACCCACGCGCGTTTAAATCTCTGCGTCGCAACTAAGGTAAATTGATGTTTCGGAATGCCGAGCGTTTCGATGTTCGCGTTTCCCGTAACCTGCGGAACTCTTTGGTCGCTGTTCGTGAAAGTGTATGAAGCGAAAACGTCGGTCGAACTCGTGGCGCGAACCTGCCCGCTGAATTCGCCGCCGCGGGCGATGCCGCCTTTGGTATTCAGATAACCGCCGCCCGATAAAAAATTATCGCGTCCGAAACGGTCAGGCTGCGGCAATGTCCCGTAACCGATTGTGTTAAGCAATTTCGTGTAAAAATAAACTGCGGAAAGTTTCGCGCGATTTTTGAATATGTTCTGTTCGATGCCGCCGTCGAAAGCGATTGTTCTTTCCGGTCGCAAATCCGGTGCGCCAATCGGCACAAAACGATTCGGCGTTAGAAACGTCGCGTAGAAAGTTCCGAAGCGTTCATACAAACTCGGCACGCGATAGCCGTTGCCGACGTGAGCGCGGATTTTCGTTCCCGGACGCTCGAAAAAATACGAAGCCGCGCCGTCGAAAGTGTATGCGGCGGGCGGATTACCGAGTGTCAAATTCGCGTAAGGCGCGTTGTTCAAACTAAAACGCGGCGTTTTCAAATCGAAAAACTGCGCCCGCGCTCCGCCCGCGATTTGCAGTTTGTCGTGGAATAATTTCAATAAATCCTGCGCGTAAATCGTGTTGCTCGACTGTTTTGCGCGGGTGAAAAAATTTCCTGTTCCGGTCGGCGTGAAACCGTCGTTGCCGTATTTTTCGCGTTCGTATTCGTAACCGAAAGTCAGTTCATTCAAACGGTTCGGCGTGTAGTTAAATTGTCCGTTTGCGGTGTTTATCAAACCCGTAAAAACGGAAGTCGAAGCCGATTGAAAGCCGATGCCGAGCGTACCGTTGTCATTTTTTCGGCGCGTTCGCAAGCCTTGATACGAGCCGCGAAAAAATAATTTGTCGTTGAAAATTTGCGTTACGACAAACTGCCCGACGAACGATTGCGATTTTTGAGAATTGTCCGGGTCGTTCTGGTCGGGAATAAAAGTCGCGCTGCCGAAATTTAACGCGCCGCGCGGCGTTCCGTTTTCAAATCTTTTTAATTCATCGCGGACGAGCGGAATGGCTCTGATTATCGTCGCGTTCGATGCGGGCAAAACGCCGATTGTGTCGGGATTGGAATTCAGGCGAACGTATGCGTCGGTAACGAAAAATCTACCGGAGATATTTGTTTTTGAAAACGGATTATATTCGATGCGCGATTGAAAATTCGTATTGTGCGCGTCGTCTTCGCCGTCAATTCCTTTGGTGTAAACCGTGCGCGAGATGCCCAAGTTAAAACCGAATTTTCCGTCGTCAGTGCCGTCGGAAATGTTGCCGCGAAAGCGTCCCAAGCCGTAGCCGCCGAACGCGCCGCCGATTTGCCCGTGAAAGCCGCTCGTCGGTTTCGGCGTTTGAAAATCAATCGTGCCGCCGACGGCGTTCGTGCCGTAAAGCGACGAACCCGAACCGCGCAAAACCTCGATGCGCGAAACGCTCGTCAGAGTGAAATCCGACAAAAACGGCGAAGCGTCGCCGGTAATCGCCGCAGCGTCGCGGAAACGAATGCCGTCAATCAAAATCGCCGTGTCCTGATTTCGCAGACCGCGCGTTTTGATATTCGCCGTTCTCCCGAATCCACCGAGCTGCTGAACTCGAAAGCCCGGAATCGAGCGCAGCGATTCGACCAGCGAAAAATCCGCGCGGTCGCGCAGTTCTTGTGAATCAATGACATTTACGGTTTTGGAAACTTCATCAATCGTCTGCGTCGTGTTCGCCGAAACGACGACCGTTTCGGCAAGCGCGGCAATCGAAACCTGTCCGTTTTCGACTTTTACGCTCGCCTGTTTGTTGTTATAAATCAATAAATAATTGCCGTCCGCAATGCTCGCAAATTTATAATTGCCGTCCGCGTCGGTCATCGTTTCGTAAGTTTCGGCTGCGGAGACGAGTTTGATTTTCTGATTGCTAATCACTCTGCCTTCGTCGGTCAATCTTCCCGAAACGGTTGCGCTTCGCTGCGCTAAAATTCCGATTGTCAAAAAACAAATTAAACTTGTAATTTTTATAATTTTCATATTTCTCCTGTTCCGCCCAGCGCGGAAATGGTTATGTGCCTGAACAAACGCTTCAAAGTTCCCGACTGATTCGATTTGAGATTTCGGATTGCGGATTGCAGATTAAAAATAAAAATCCGAAATCCGAAATCGTAAATCCCAAATCGCCTCACGGTTGCGTGGGCAGTCGCGGATTTGCGCCGCGTTCCTTTGCATCGTTTGCCTTTTTCAATTACGCGCTTTCAAATTACGAATTGTAAAACTTTCCGAGATTCGTAATTTGAAAGCGCGTAATTCACTCATAGATTGTCGTAACTCTCCTTTTTTTGCTTGCCGGATTTTCGTCCAGTAAAACTTTCACGTTGAAAACTTCAAATAGATTTTCGTCGGTCAAAACGATTTCCGGTTTGCCTTTCGCCGCAATTTTTCCGTTTTTAAGTAAAACGATTTCGTCGGCAAATTCCGACGCTAAATTCAAATCGTGCGTAATGATGACCGCCGCCGAATCGCATTTTTTGCACCGCTCGTTGATCAAGCGAAACATCATCGCTTGATGCGCCAAATCGAGATTTGCCGTCGGTTCGTCGAGCAGAAAAATTCCCGCTTCGGTCGCCAGAGCGCGGGCTAGAACGGCGCGTTGGCGTTCGCCGCCGGACAGTTGATTCATCAAACGATTTGCGTAATTTTCCAAATCGCAAATTCGCAAACATTCGAGCGCGATTTGTAAATCCGTTTCGCTCTCCCAACCGAAAGCCGCGCCGTGTGCGAAGCGTCCGCTCAAGACAAACTCCAAAACCGACACGGGAAATTTCGTTTCGGTTTCCTGCGCGATGACGGTGATTTTTTGTGCGATTTCGCGCCGCGAATAATCATTTAAATTTTTTCCGTCTAAAAAAATTACGCCGCTCGTCGTCGGCAAATTGCCGTTCAGAGATTTTAAAATCGTCGTTTTCCCCGCGCCGTTCGCGCCCAAAACGGCGATTATTTTTCCCGCTTCCAACGCAAAAGAAACATTTTGCACAACCGCGCAAACGCCGTAATTTATCGAGATGTTTTGAACTTCTAACATCAGTTTTTTCTCAGCAGATAAATAAACAGCGGCGCACCGACGAGCGCGGTAATTGCGCCGACAGGAAGCTCGCGCGGCGCGATTACGGTTCGCGCCAGCGTGTCCGCCGCGACGACGAAAATTGCGCCGACCGCCGCCGAAAACGGAACGACCATTCGGTTGTCGCTGCCGATTGCCAAACGAACCAGATGCGGAACGATTAAGCCGACGTAGCCGACCGAGCCGCTCGCCGCTACGGACGTTCCGACCAAAGCCGAAGCCGTGCCGAAAATTATCAAGCGCGTCTTTCCGACTTCCACGCCGAAATCGAATGCGTCGCGCTCGCCGATCATCATTAAATTCAAAGCCTTTGCCTGCGACGACAAAATAATCGTGCCGAGAATGACGACAATCAAAGTCAAATAAAATCCGTTTTTCGTCGCCTGCGACAAATCGCCCAAAAGCCAAAAAGTAAAACTTCTGAGCTTTGCCGCATCGAGCAAACTCGTCAGCAAAACGATAATTGACGAAAGCAAAGTTGTAATAATCACGCCCGACAAAACGAGTCTTTCCGTGTTCATTCCCGCGCGGCTTTTTGCCATTTGATAAACCGCAAAAGTCGCCGCGGACGCGCCGAGAAAGGCGAGAATCGGACGCGCGAATTCAAACTCGGCAAAAAAGACGAAAGCCAGCATCGTTCCCAACGCCGCGCCGTTCGACACGCCGAGCAAGTAAGGTTCTGCCAAAGGATTTCTCAAAAGCGACTGCAAACTCGCGCCCGCCACCGCCAGCGACGCGCCGACCGTCGCGCCGAGCAAAACGCGCGGCAAACGAATATCAAACAAAATCGCTCGCTGCTGCTGACTCAAATCGAAGAACGAAAGTTTTTCGCTGCCCAAAAGCGCGGCGACGAAAATCGTCAGCAAAAGCGCGAAAAACAGCAAACCGCCGAGCCGCAAAAAATATGTCGAAGTTTTTCTGTTTTCATTTTTCACGGCTTTATCGGTTTTCATCTGGTTTGAAAAATTTCCGCGTCGAAAATTTATCTGAAATTTTCGGGATGCAGACTTTTCGCAATCTGCTCCAGCCCGTCCACGATTCTCGGTCCCGGACGCGACAGCAAATCGGCGTTGACGCGAAAAACGCGATTATTTTTCACCGCCGGAGAATTCGCAAAAACTTCGTTCGGCTCGTGATTGTCTTCGCTGTCCGACAAAATTATCGCGTCCGGGTTTAAGGCGAGCGCGGTTTCCCGACTGATTTTCGGATACGCCGTCGCCAGATTTTCCGTTACCGACACGCCGCCCGCGCGATGAATTATATCGGTCATAAAAGAATCTTTGCCGATTGTATAAAGCGAGTTTTTTTCAATCTGCACGAAAACCCGCGCTTGCTTTGTCGTGTCAACGCGGCTCTCGACATCAGCCACGCGCCGCCGGAGCGCGTCAACCGTTTCATCGGCTTTTTCTTCGCGGCTGAAAATCTCGCCGACTTGATAGATGCTTTTATAAATGCCTTCCAAACTATTCGGATTGGTAACGAAGACGGCAATGTTTTGCGCTTCGAGAGTTTTCGTAAAAGTTTCGATTTGCGAGGCGGTCGAGACGAGAACGACTTGCGGTTTTAGGGCGACGATGCTTTCGATATTCGGGTTTAGCGTGTCGCCGACTTTGCGGATTTTTTTTGCTTCTTCCGGGTAATCGCAATAAGTCGTTACGCCGACGAGCCGGTCGCCCGCGCCGACGGCAAAAGCGATTTCCGTCAAATTCGGCGCGAGCGAAATGGCGCGTTCAACTTTCGCGGGCAGCTTTATTTTCGCGCCCAAATCGTCGGTTATCTCGCGCGTCGGCAAGTTTTCTCGCACGACAAGAGTTTCATTTTTACAGCCGGCGAAAAGAAACGCGCCGAGCAGCAAAGCTAAAAAGCACGGAACGAAAAAGTCGTATTTAAGTTTCTTAAGATTAAAGTTTGGCAAATGAAAAACCCTGTCCGTTTTGCTTTTCGCATTTCAACGAAAGGCAAAACGGACAGGGTTTTTCACTAAATAAGGAGAAAAACAAATGACACCGATTAAAGCCGACCGTCTTGACGCGAGAGCGGTTTGGCTAAAAGACTTCCGGTTTGGTTTCCAGACTTTGCAATGCGGAATGCGGAATCCGAAACGCGGAATTAAATCCGCAATCCGAAATCCGAAACCCGAAATCGCTTCACTGTGGCGCGACCGTGCGAGATTTTCACTCGCTTCCCCTTCATATCGCTGTAAAAACCAGCGATGCCTGAAAGCATTTTAGACTGGAAAAGAACAACTACCGCCGAATTTGCGTCGTTTGCCGCACAAACGCTATGGCAAACCCGGTGAATTAGGAAATTATCACGCTCGACTTGAAAAGTCAAAATCCGAGTTGGTTTTAAGTTTCGGTTTAGTTTTTAATAAACCTGAAACTTGAAACCTGAAACTTGAAACCTTATTGTAGAATATGCAAAATAAACCGATTCTTTTTAATTCTATGGCTCAGTATGAAAATGTGGTGGCGGTGATTTTAGGCGGCGGCGCAGGCTCGCGGCTGTTTCCTTTGACGAAGGAACGTGCGAAACCGGCTGTTCCACTCGGCGGCAAATATCGTTTGATTGACGTTCCCGTTTCAAATTGCATCAATTCCGATATTTCGCAGATTTTCGTTTTGACGCAGTATAATTCCGCGTCCTTAAATCGTCATATTTCGCAGACTTATCGCTTTTCTTCTTTTTCGAGCGGCTTTGTCGAAGTTCTCGCTGCCGAACAGCGCAGCGACAGTCCCGAATGGTTTCAAGGCACGGCGGACGCGGTGCGTCAGATGATTCCGCATATTCGGGATTTTCGCGTCAACACCTTTTTGATTTTGTCGGGCGACCATCTTTACCGAATGGATTACCGCAAATTTCTCGCCAGACATTTTGAAACGAACGCCGACGTAACGATTTCCGTCGTTCCCGCCAATCCGCAGGACGCGCAAGGTTTCGGCTTGCTGAAAACCGATGCGGACGGACGCATCATCGAGTTCAAGGAAAAGCCGAAGGGCGACGCTCTCGAAGCGATGCGCGTTGACACGACGCGGTTCGGTTTGACATCGGAAGAAAGCGAAAAACGTCCGTTTTTAGCTTCGATGGGAATTTATATTTTTAATTACGAACGTCTCACCGAACTCTTGAATGAAGATTCGTCGCGGTTCGATTTCGGTGGCGAAATTATTCCGGCGGCAATCAAAGAATTAAACGTCCAAGCCTATCTTTTCGACAGTTACTGGGAAGACATCGGAACGATTCGTTCCTTTTATCAAGCCAATCTCGACCTTGCCTCGCCTCTCCCGAAATTTGATTTTTTTAACACCGAAGCACCGATTTATACGCGCAGCCGCTCTCTGCCGCCGTCGAAGGTTCATGGCTGCGACGTTGATAATTCGATGATTAGCGAAGGCTGTATCTTAAACGGCGTGTATGCGAGAAATTCGATTCTCGGCTTGCGAAGCCGGATTGACGAAAACACTCGAATCGAAAATTCGATTATTATGGGCGCGGATTTTTTTGAATCGTTCGATGAAATAAAAAGTAACGCCAATATCAATAAACCGCACGTCGGCATCGGCGAAAACTCGATTGTGCGCCGCTCTATTATTGACAAAAACGCCCGCATCGGCAAAAACGTCCAACTCATCAACAGCGGCAACATTGAAACCTTCGATGACGACGGCGGCAGATGGTTTATCCGCGAAGGCATTATCATCGTGCCGAAAGACGCGACGATTCCAGACGGAACGGTTGTTTAAATAACAGAAAGACTATGTTTTACTCGCTTCTGGATTTTCGGAGACAAATTTATCACCGCGAAGGCTTTTTCCCAATATAAGTAATCTTCTTCGGACTCGTCTATTATACGCAGATAACCTTTCGGGTCATTGTTCAGCGGCTCGACTATCGGATAAATTTTTCTTACATCGAGAGAAGCCTTGTAACCTTCGTTGTCCAAACAAATTGCAAAACCGATTATTTTCATATTTAATCAATTAGACGTTTGACCTTTACGTCTCGTTTTCCGACTTGATTTTATCTCTGCTTCAACAATTTTTACTTCCCCGACTTCTTGCCGACGATATAAAAATCGCGGGCGCGGACGACTAAACCTTGGCGGTTGACGCGAATTTTTATGCCGCGTTTGCTGCCCGGTTTTGATTCTTCCTTCGGATAATAACCGAGACTGTAAAACTCGCGCAGTTCGCTGGCGATGCGAGAAAAAGCGACGGCGAGATTGGCGGTCGTGCTTGCTTTATAAAGTCGCCCGCCCGTGCGGTTTGCCAAATCGGTCAAATATTCTTCGGCTTTTCGGTAATCTTCCTGCGAAGTACCTTGACTCGTCGGCGTACCGGCAGGCGCGGTCGGCGCGGGAACGGGAAACGGAAGCGGATTGCGCGTCGAGGTGGTCGGAACGGGAAACGGATTCGCGGTCGGTGGCGGAATTATGACCGATTTATTTTTGATTGATTGAACGTCGCCATAGGTATCGTATTCAATCGGATAAACGAGCGCGTCGAGTTCGAGCGCGTCGCTCAGATTGTTCTGCGCGAAGGCGCGATAGCTTGTCGTATCAACGCCGTCGGTGAAAAGCACGATTGCCTTGCGCCCGGAAATTTCCTTAAACACGCGATTGATAACCAAATCAACCGCGTCATAAAGCGACGTTCCCGATTCGATCTTGGTGCTTTTAACGGCAAGCTGAAGAACTTTGCGGTCGCTCGTCGGATTGCAAAGCACGTGAACTTCCTGATCAAAAGAAACGATTATCACCTTGTCGTTCGGTCGCAACTGCGCGACGAAAGCCATCGCCGCGTTTTGAATTTCGGTGATTTTGAACGTACTGGAATAACTCATATCCAAAACGAGCGCGACGGTAAAAGGCTGTTCTTCGTTGGTGAAATAAGCGATTTCCTGTTCGGTTTGGTCTTCGATAATCCGAAAATCCGCCTTCGTCAGACCGGCGACAAATTTGCCGCCGCGGTCGGAAACTTTGACGGGAATCGTAACCAGGTCAGTATCAATTTTTATTACGTCTTTGTCGTCGGCTGTGGATGGATTGTTATTGACGGGCTGAGTTTCTTCGGGTGTCGGCGCGGGCGTTTCGGCAGGTTTCGGATCGCGCTTATTGGTTTTGTCGGAACTTTCCGAATAAGGCGCGACGCGGCGCGATTGAGCGTTGCCAAATGAGAAACTCAAACAGACGATTGCCAAACCAAACAGAGCCTTATATTTTTTCATTAGCCCGCACCTCGATATTTAAAATGAGAAATGAGAGATAAGAAATAAAATTTAGAAACGAATCTCATTTCTTATCTCTCATTTCTCATTTCAAGTTTTCATTTTCCCGCAAAATTCTTGTCGTTCTCGCCGACGATGTAGCTGTTTTTCGCCCGCACGACGAGATTCGGACGCTTGACGCGAACGCGGATTTGCCGTCGTTCGCCTTTTTGTCCGACTGTTTCGGGATAATAACCGAGCGTGTATTGACGGCGCAATTCTTCGGCGATGCCGGAAAACGCCGCGTCCAAATTGTTGCTCGCTTCAAAACTTCTGCCGCCGCTGTTGCGGGCGAGTTCTTCCAAATATCGTCTGCCGGTTTCATATTCGGTGCGGGACGAACCCGCGCTACCGCCCTGCGGATAACCGCCGACTTGAACATTGCCGCCGCCTAAAATAATTCCGATAATGTCGCCGATATTGCCGCCGCCGCCTCTGCCGCCGCGCCGCCCGCGCGGAGGATACTGATTCGGGTAATTATTTCCGCCGCCGGAGCCGCCCATATCAGCCATCGTGTCGTAGCGCACCGGATAAAAAAGCGCGTCAATTTCTTCGGTTTCGCTGACGGTGCTTTGATAATTTGCCCGCCGCGAAGTCGTGTCAACGCCGTCGGTGAAAAGCACGACGGCTTTGCGTCCTTCGATTTTCCGAAGCTGTTGATTGATAACATTATCAACCGCGTCGTAGAGCGATGTTCCGTCGCCGAATTCCGCTTGCTGAATCGCGTTTCGCAACACGATTCGATTATTCGTCGGCTGACTCAAAATATGCACGCGCTCGTCAAAAGAGATAACCATCACGCGGTCGTTCTGGCGCAGTTGATTGACAAAGGCAATCGCCGCGTCTTGAATTTCTTCAATCTGAAATTGCGTCGAAGGGCTGACATCAATCAGCAAAATCACTGTGAACGGCTGTTCGACCGAAGCGAAGCTGTCAATCTTTTGCTCGACTCCGTTCTCGAAAATTTGAAAATCCTGTTTTTGCAGACCGGAAATAAATCTGCCGTCGCGGTCGAGAACCGAAACGGGAAAAGTTACGAGATTCGTTTCGATTTTGATAATATCGCCGTCGTCTTCGACCGCCGCCGGTTCATTACTCTTTGTCTGGCTCGCGTCCGTCGGCATTTTCGTATCGCCGGTTAAAACGGGCGGACGCTTGGCGTTCGTCGGCTGGCTCGCCGAATTAACATTTTGCGAGACTGTCGGCGGATTCGGATTCTGGACGATTCGCGGTCGCGTAATGCGGGAATTTTGCGCCCAAACCGAACAACTCAAAACGCACAAACCGATTAAAGCAATGATAATTTTTTTCATTTCTATTATTCTCCGGCAAAAACTTCTGTTTCGGGAAGTTATTTTTTTTGATTATCAATCGGCGTTTTAAGATGTCCAAAGTATTTCGACTTTAATCCCGCATCTTCAAATCCGAACTCGCAAGTTCGTGAAAACGCCGCCGCACCGCATTGATATTCGCAAACGGTAACTCGCGGGCGTGTGTGCGGTTGGTCAAAAGAATGCAAATTCGCTCGGTTTCCGGCTCGATCCAGAGCGATGTTCCGGTAAATCCGAGATGCCCAAAACTGTCCTTTGCCAACGCTTCGCTCGCCGTCGAATCTTTCGTCGCGGCAAGCTGAAACGCCATCGAACGCGCTTCGTTCAAACCTTTCGTGTAATTTGCGCGAAAGAGTTTGCAAGTTTCGGGTTTTAATAAAACTGTTTCTTCGGCTAAAAACTGCTGCGCGATTTTAAAAACTCCGAACGCATCGGAAAAAAGTCCGGCGTGTCCCGCAACGCCGTTCATAAAATAGCTGTTGCCGTCGTGAACTTCGCCCCAAACGATTTGAGTGCGGAATTCGGAATTCGGAATTCGGAATTCAAATCCTAGCTCGACGCACATTTGTTTTTCGTATTCGTTGCCGTTTTCGCTGGCGGCGATTCGTTTCTGCAATTTCTTCGGCGGATTAAAAAAAGTATTTTCCAATTTTAAGGGCGCGAAAATTTCATTCTGCGCGATTCGGTCTAAACTTTCTCCGTAGAGTTTCTCAAGCAAAAATCCTAGAAGCAGAAAATTAAAATCACTATAAACGACTCGCGCTTTCGGCAAATTTTCAAGCGGCTCGGAAGCAATCGAATTTTGAATCTCGCATCTTGAACCTTGAATTAAATAAAAAGGTCTCCACGCCGGAAAGCCGGAAGTGTGCGTCAACAAATTTACAATCGTAATTTCGCGTTTCTCGTCGGTGTCGAATTCGGCGAAAAATTTCGAGATTTTGTCCTCCAAATTTATCTCGCCGCGTTCAATCAATTTCGCGCCGAGCAAACCCGTAACGAGCGGTTTCGTCAAACTCGCCAAATCGTAAATCGTGTCAATTTTCGCTTCGATTTTTTCCGGCTCGACGACCGCGCAGCCGAGCGCGTCTTGAAAAATAACCGATCCGCGCTCCGCAACGAGATAAACCGCCGAAGGAAAATCTTTCGCCCCGATGCGCGTCTGTAAAAATTCGGAAATGTTTTCTGATTTCATTTCGGAAAAATCTTCGCGGCGTGTTCGTCAATTTTCGTCAAAACGCCCAAAGCCAAACTCAAAGCGCGTCGCCCGTCGTGCGCGGAAACCGGCGGTGTTTCGTCATTCAAAATACAATTTAAAAAAGCCTCGATTTCCGCGCGAAGCGGCTCGATGTCGTTTATCTCCAAGCGATTGACGTTGATTCCCAAAAGCGGATGAACGGCATTCGGCGCGAGCGACGTAACGGAAGCAAACTTCGTCGCGTAATCTAAAACGACGTAAGAATCGGTTTGATAAAAACGGGTTTTGCGAATTTTTTCCGTGCCGATTCTCGATGCGGTAATGTTAGCGACCGCGCCGTTTTCAAATTCGATTCGCGCGTTTGCCGCGTCAACTTTATCGGAGATAACGGGAATACCGACGGCGTGAATCGCCAAGACTTCGACCGATTCGCCGACAAGCCATTGCACCGCGTCGAGGTCGTGAATCATCACGTCTAAAACGACATCAACATCTAAGGAACGATTCGGAAAAGGCGAGACGCGGTGAATTTCAAAATAGAGTGGTTTCGTAACGTGCGGGCGCAAAGCGACCATCGCCGGATTGAATCTTTCGAGATGTCCGACCATCAATTTCGCGCCGGATTTTGCGGCGGCTTTAATCATCTCGTCAGCTTCGTTTAATGTTTTGGCAATCGGTTTTTCGACGAGAACGTGAACGCCTTTTTCCAAAAAAGCGCAGGCGATTTCGCAATGCATTTCCGTCGGCGTAACGATTGAAACTGCGTCCGTCTTATCCAGCAGTTCGCGCCAATCCGTATAAAATTCACAGCCGTTTTCGCTGGAGATTTCACGCGCCGTCGCTTCGTCCGCATCGCACACGCCGACGAATTCGGTTTTTCCGGTTCGCGCGATTTCCGCGTGATTGCGGGCGTGATGTCGTCCGAGTGAGCCGACTCCGATGACGGCGGTTTTTAAATTGCGGATTGCGGATTGCGGATTGCGGATTATTTCCATAATTTGAAAGCCTGTGGTTTTTCGGCAATACTTGTTATTTTCCGCCAAGATGAAAGAAATGACAAAGACCGAAAATCAAAGACCGAAAACCGAAAGATTGATTTGGATTTTATTTGCCCTCGTCATCGTCGCCATCTATTTTTTCGGTCTTTCAATTCCGCTCGTCGGACCGGACGAACCGCGCTACGCGCAAGTGGCGCGGGAGATGTTTTCGCGCGGCGATTGGATAACGCCGACGCTCGGCGGCGCGAATTGGTTTGAAAAGCCCGCGCTGCTTTACTGGCTCGAAATCGTTTCATACAAAATTTTCGGCGTGTCGGAATTCGCCGCCCGTTTCGGCTCGGCAGTTTTCGGTTTGGGAACGATTTTTTCGTTGTGGATTTTAGGAAAATTTTCAGCCGAAGAGTTCACAGAGAAACCCAGGGAAGGAAAAAATAAAAATGCTTTCTCGGTGTCCTCTGTGAACTCTTCGGCTGAAAATAATTTTGCAAATTGGCTTGCTCTTATCGCCGCATCTTCAATCGGTTTAATCGTTTTTTCGCGCGGCGCGCGCTTCGATATTATTTTAACTTTTCCGATAACCGCCGCGCTCGCCGCGTTTTTCATCGCCGACCAAACTGAAAATAAATCCTCTTTTACTTTTTACTTTTGCCTTTTTACTTTTTACTTTTTCGTCGGCGTTGCGCTGCTCGCCAAAGGTCTCGTCGGCATCGTTTTGCCGTTTGCCGTCGTCGCGTTTTATTTTCTTTTGTCGCGGAAATTTCCGTCTAAAACTTTTATCTTCAGCTTTTTCTGGGGAACTTTCTTGAGTTTGCTCGTCGCTTCAATTTGGTATGCGCCGATGTATCGAACGCACGGTTGGCGGTTCGTTGACGAGTTTTTTATCCAGCAGCATTTTCAGCGTTTCGTCTCGGACAAATATCAACACGCACAGCCGTTTTGGTTTTTCTTTATAGTTTTGCCGTTGATGACTCTGCCCTGGCTGCCGTTTTTTCTCGCGGCACTTTGGAAATTTTTCAACGAATTTTTTCAACGTCGGGACACAGAGACACAGAGAAAAACATTCCGCATTCCGCATTCCGCATTCCGCATTTTCGCTTTCGCTTGGCTTCTCGTGCCGCTTGTTTTCTTCACTTTTTCCGGCTCGAAACTGCCCGGTTATATTTTGCCCGCGCTGCCTGCCGCGATAATTTTGACGGCGGAATCGGTTTATAAATTCGTTGGTAAATCGCCGCGCCGAAAATATCTTTTGCAGGCGTTGGCGTTTTTAACATTCGCCGCCGTCGCCCTTTCTTTACAATTCGTCGTTCCGAAATATGCGCGGCGTGATTCGGTCAAAAGTTTAATCGAGACGGCTGATGCGAGCGGTTACAAAGGCGAAAAAATAACTAATCTTTACGTCGTTTCGTATAACGCCGAATTTTACGCGGCGGGCAGATTAGTCAGAGACGCAGACGGGAAAATGAAGCGTTACGATGATTTCGTGCAGTTGGCAATCGAACTCAAACATCAAAATACGCCGAACATTTTAGTTCTCGTTCCGCATTCGAACGTGCGCGAAGTCGTCGAAAGTCCGTGGGTCGAAGCGCGAGCTTTAGACGACAACGGCGATACGGCAATCGTCTTGTTAAAAGCAAAAAATTAACTTTCCGAAGCGCGTTTTAATCTGTCCATCAACGCCAAACCGATGCCTTTTTCGGTGATCGTTTCGCAGTAAATCGTTTCGATATTTTCGCGGTCGCACTCGCGGAAAAAATTAAAAATCTCGTGCGCGTATTCCTCGACTGACGCGCAAATTTTTATTTTCTCGAAATCGAAATTCGGTTCGTTCAATCCGATAAACGCATCGAATTTCGGATTTCGGATTTCGGATTTCGGATTTATCAAAATGACCCGCGCTTGCGGCGCGTAATGTTTGTGTTTCAAGCCCGGACTTTTTGCGGCTTCGTTTTTTTGAATTCGGTAAAGGCGCGTTTCGGGAACAACCGCCTGCAAATTTTCCAGAGTTATCGCGCCCGCCCGCAAAACGAGCGGAACGCTTGCGGTGCAATCCACGACGGTTGATTCCAAACCGATTTTCGTCGCCGCGCCTTGTAGAATGCAGTCAATTCGATTGTTCAAATCTTCATAAACAGCCTGCCAAGTCGTCGGACTCGGACGACCCGAAAGATTTGCCGACGGCGCGACGACAGGCGTTTCACACACCCGCAAAAATTCCAGAGCCAATTTATTTTTCGGCATACGCACGCCGATTGTTTCGAGATTTGCGGTTGCGATAAACGGAACTCGTTTCGCTTTCGGCAAAACCAGAGTGAGCGGCGCGGGAAAAAACGCCGCGATAAATTTTTCGGCGGTTTCATTTATTTCCAACGCGAGAAATTTGATTTGCGCGAGATTTCCGACGTGAGCAATCAGAGGATTATCAATCGGTCTCCGCTTTGCCGCGAAGATTTTTTCAATCGCTTTTTCATCGAAAACATTCGCGCCCAAACCATAAACCGTCTCGGTCGGAAATGCGACCGTGCCGCCGCGCTCGATAAATTTGGCGGCTTCGGCAGGCGAAGTTGTTAAAATCGTTTTCATCGCAAAAGAAAAAGTTTCCCGCAAAGATGCGAAGAACGCAAAGCCGGAGAAATTTTAACCACAGATTTTCACAGATAAACACAAGATAAGGTAAAAACAAAGATGGTTAAATTTATCTGACAAAATCATTTTCTTATCCGTGTCCATCTGTGCAAATCTGTGGTTAAAACTCCTTCTCTTTGCGCCTTTGAGTCTTTGCGTTAAAATTTAACGTGATGACTTTAGAGGAAAAACTCAAAAATCTGCCGACCGCGCCCGGCGTTTATTTGCACAAAAACGCGGACGGCAAAATCATCTACGTCGGCAAGGCGAAGAATCTCAAAAACCGCGTTCGTTCATATTTTCAATCTTCGCGCGGACAAGACCATAAAACCCGCGAACTCGTAAAACGCATCGCCGATTTTGAATTTATCGTCGTTGACAACGAAGTCGAAGCTCTCGTTTTGGAATCGAATCTCATCAAGAAACACAAACCGCGTTTTAATGTTTTATTAAAAGACGACAAGCAATATCCGCATTTGAAAATGACGCGCGAGCCGTTTCCGAAAGTCGTTATCACGCGCAAAATCTTGCGCGACGGTGCGAGTTATTACGGACCTTTTTTGCCCGCGAGTTTGGCGCGTCGAACTTTGGATTTAATCAACCGCGCCTTTCAACTTCGCACTTGCGACATCGAAATTGACGGGAAATTGCCGCGTCCGTGTCTCGAATATCATTTGAAAAGATGTCTCGCGCCGTGCGTCAAAGAATTGTGCAAACCGGACGAATACGAGCAGGCGACCGCCGACGTAAAACTTCTGCTCGAAGGCAAAAACAAAGAACTCGCCAACACTCTGCAAGAGCGAATGTGGCATTTTGCCGAAACGGAAAATTACGAACTCGCCGCAAAATACCGCGATTTGCACAAAACGGTTTTAGCCATCGCCGAGCAGCAAAAAATGGCGACGACCGCCGAACTCGACGTGGACATTTTCGGTTTTTACCGCGAAAAACAAAGATTGGCTTTGCAGCTTTTCACGATGCGCGAAGGCAAAATTGTCGGGCGGCGCGAATTTTTCTGGGAAGATTTGGATGCGGAAAATTTCGATGTGTCGGAATTTTTGGGCGAAGTTTTGGCGCAGTATTATTCGACCGATTATGTGCCGCTCGAAATTCACGTTCCCGAAGATTTCGCCGACCGCGCAATTTTGGAAAAGGCTTTAACCGAACGTCGCGGCAGGCGCGTGAAAATCTTCGACCCGAAACGCGGACAAAAACGCGAGATGATTTCGCTCGTCGAAAACAACGCGAAAATCGCCTTCGAGCAACGCTTTCGAGTTCTCAAAGCCGACGCGCAAAAAGTTCTCGAAGACTTGCAGGAAATTCTCGAACTTCCATATTTTCCCGAACGCATCGAATCGTTCGACATCTCGAATATTCAAGGCGCGGAAAACGTCGCCGGCATCGTCGTCTATGAAAACGGCAAACCGAACCGCGCCGAATTTCGCCGCTTGATAATCAAATCGGTCGAAGGCGCGAACGATTTCGCTTCGATGAACGAAGCCGTTTTTCGCCGCTACAAACGAATGCTCGCCGAAGAAAAGCCTTTGCCGAATTTGATTTTCATAGACGGCGGCAAAGGACAAATTTCGGCGGCGGCAGCGGCGATGCAAAGCCTTGATTTGGAAATGATTCCGATTGTCGGACTCGTCAAACCGCCGAAACGACACAACGAAATTTCGCATCTTTTGCGTTTCGGCTATGAAGACGCGCCCGTCTATTTTGACGCGAGTTCGCCGACGTTTCGCTTCGTCCAGCAAATCCGCGACGACACGCACAAAACGGCGATTCAATATCACCGCAAACGCCGCGAGATGCGCGATTTTACATCGGAACTAACCGCGATTCCGAAAGTCGGCGAGAAAAGAAAATTGAAATTATTGAGAAACTTCGGTTCGATTGAAAGAATCGCCAAAGCGACGATTGAAGAACTCGCGCCATTCGTCGGCGCAAAGACGGCGCGTGAGATTTTCGCGCATTTTGAAAAGCAGAGAAAGGCGGCGGGAAACTAAACTCTTTTTTCAGGCACGAGAGCAATCAATCCACGCAAAGCATCATTGACCGATTTCGCGTCGGGAAAATACGTCTGCACATCTTCGTCGAGAAAAATCGGGCGCGTTTCCTTAAAGACGGTCGAGCCGTCCGATTTGTGAATAATTGTCGTATAACCATTTTTCATTGCTTCATAATATTTTCCCCGCACGCCTTTTTTGCCGCGAAAATCATATTCGTCCCGCATCTCGTCTTTAGAATTGTTCTTCATAAATTTTCCTTTCCAAATTAGCTACTCTCCGGCAACTGATAATTCTAATCGAAATCACACCGAAATTGTCCGGGTTTTCAAATGGACGACGAGCAAAACACGGTTGCGGTTTGAAAGCCCGATGCTGATAAATCTCTTCTTTCCGCGAATGAAAATCATCGAGAAAGGTTGCGACAAACGGGTCGCCGAAAATCGTTTGCGCTTCTTCAAAATCAATCTCGTGTTTCCGCAAATTCGATTTCGCTTTATTTTCGTCCCACTCGAAAATCACTTTTTAATTATAAGTCAGATTATTTCGATAATCCATAAAAAACGATATTTATCAATTGTCGGCGCAAAGACGGCGCGTGAAATTTTCGCGCATTTTGAAAAGCAGCGAAGTTTAGCGCACAGCATACCCGCAAACGAATAATCATTCGACAACCGTCGGCTTATCTGAATGCGGCAAGAAGCATTTGCGGCAACGCGCTTCGTATTTGTCGCTCGCGCCGACTTCCACACGCTCGGTCGAAGCGGACGTGCGTTGCGAGTAATTTGCCGTCGCGCCGCACACGACGCAGATGGCGTGAGTTTTCGTGATGAATTCGGCGACGCTTAAAAGCTGCGGCATCGGCTCGAACGGTTTTCCCGTATAGTCTTGGTCGAGTCCGGCGATGATGACGCGCTTGCCGCCGTTGGCTAAATCGGTAACTGCTTGCACAATCGCCGCGTCGAAAAATTGTCCTTCGTCAATCCCGACGACCTCCGTCTCCTCTTTGATTTGCGCCATCAATTCGGCGGCGGTCATCACCGGATTCGAGACGTGCGTCATTCCCGAATGCGACGCGATTTGCTCAATTGAATAACGGTCGTCAATCTTCGGTTTGAAAACCTGAACTTTTTGACGCGCGATTTGGGCGCGGCGGAGACGGCGAATCAATTCTTCGCTCTTTCCCGAAAACATCGAACCGACGATGACCTCGATCCAACCCGCGCCGTTCTGCCGATTTTTGCGGCGTTCTTCCGTATTGTCAAACGCAAATTCTTCAACCATTTTTACTGTGTAATTTTCCTTGTCGCGTGATTTGAAAACGCTAAGATTATCACAAAACGGCGGCTCTCACAAAAGACGAATTCGGTGAAAGAAAACGATTAAAGTTTATCGCTCGACTGTGTTAATCTGTGTTCGTCTGTGAAAATTTTTCGAGTTTTTATGCAGATAAAACTTTGCCCGAAATGCAAGCGTCCGTTTATGGCAAGCCAAGAATTTTGCCCGCATTGTCCCGCGCCTTACACTTGGAATCAAGAATCTTGGATGAACGTCGGCTGTCTAACGCTGATGGTCGCGCTGCCGCTTTTGGTGATGTTTTTATTTTGGGTGTTTTTCTTCGCCGGAGTTTTCTTTCGTTAATTGGAAACTGTTTTAAAACTCGAAAAAGCCGGATAAACAAACGAGAATTGTTCATTATTCATTTTCAATTGTTTATTGATAAACGGAAAAGATGTTTTGCTTTTGGAAAAATAATGAAAAATGAATAATTGACAATGAACAATTCTGCCTCATTATTTATCCCTTCGAGTTTTCACGCTGGCTTTTTAGAGATTTTATTTTCCCGCGTCTCTGTGTTGAGAATCTTCCGTTAAAGTTAAAGCAATCGCGTCCGTCAAAGTTACAGCGTCGCGCTGGCGCGTCAGATTATTGCCGATGATGACAAACGCGAAAATCTCGCCGTTTGCGGCTTGCGCGTAACCGGCGAGCGAATTGACATAAGTTATCGAGCCGGTTTTCGCCAGAATTTTTCCCTTCGCTTTTGCCAAACGTCCGCCCAAAGTTCCGTCCGTTCCGGCAATCGGCAAGGAAGTTTCAAACACATCGGCGGACTTCGATTCAGCGGCGAAAACGAGTGCGCGACCGAATGCTTCGGGCGTTACGAAATCGAGCCGCGATAAACCCGAACCGTCGTGAATTTGGATTTCGTCGGTCGCCACATTATTTTCTCGTAAAAATTTTTTAATAACCGAAGTTCCCGCCGAATCGTCGCCGCGCACTTCGTTTAATTGACGGCTTTCGTCGGGCGCGTCGCCGCCGAATTTTTTGCCGAGCGTTCGCAAAAGCAGTTCGGCGTAGACATTGACCGAACGCTTGTTCATTCGGTTGACGATTTCCGCCAGAGTTTTGCTTTCGACTCTGACGAGTTCGACCGCGTTTTCAATTTTCAATCTATTCTCGGTTTTCCAATCAACCGATTTCGCTTCGCCGTCAACGACGATTCCCTTTTGTTCCAAAAGTTTTTTAAGCGTTCGCGCCGTCCACAACGCCGGATTATGCACGGCAATAGTGCCGGAAGCCTTGTCGCCGTTTCCCCAAATATAAACTTGATTGTCGGCTAATCCGCGCTTGATTCCGTAGGTTTCGATTTTGCCCGTCTGTTTCGGTTCGAGCGCGTTTTTCATTTGAAAAACATCGGTCGAAGATGTCGGCACGCCGTCTTTGATGAAAACGTCCGCTTGATTTTCTTTGAACGTCAACGCGCCCGCTTCCGCGCCGTAATGCCATTGCAAATCGTTCCACGTCCAGCCGTCGCCGATGTCGTCGCCTTTAAAATAACTTTCGTCGCCGACGATATTTCCTTTGATGTGTTTTAATCCTTTCGCTTGAATTTGCGCGACGAGATTTTCCAAATTCGTTTCGTCGAAATCCGGTGCGCCGCGCCCGTAAATTATCAAATCGCCGTCCAGATTTCCGTCCGTGATTTCCTTCGCCGCAGCGAGCGAAGTCGTCCAGCGAAAATCCGCGCCGAGTTTGTCGAGAGCGACAATTGACGTGAGAGTTTTTTCAATCGAAGCCGGATTAAAAAGTTTCTGCGCGTCGCGGGCGACAACCACGCGACCGTCTTTTAAGCTGACGACGAAAACGCCCCACCGCGCGTTTGTAAATTCGCTTTTCTCAATCGTCTCGTCTATCTTTTTGGCGAGCGCGACATCTTCGCTTTTTTGAGAAATGACAAGCGGTCGAGCGAGATTGATATTCGGATTCGGAACGTCTAAAGTTTCTTCGCCCGTCGCCGAATTCGTTTCGGATTGATTCGTTTGCTTGGACGAAAAACAAGCCGAAAGAAACAACGCGAAAAACAAAAATGCTGCAAAAAATAATCTTCGCGTCTGTGTGTCTTTGCGCCTTTGCGTTAAAAAATTTCTTTCTTTCATTTCACTATAGCGGTTTTCAGAATCATGCGACTTGATAGCCGCAGTATTTGAACCAACTCCGGCAATCGCTTTCAGTTATCAACTTCAATCCTTCGGCAATGGCGCGGTCGAGTTCTTGTTGGGTTCGCGCC
>JBPCMK010000058.1:0-36570 GCA_051002375.1 Pyrinomonadaceae bacterium
TGGTTTATAGTTCGACATACACCTTCCTTTCTTTTTTGGGTTCCTCCCTTTGGGTGTTTTTCTTGGAAAAACCCGAAGCGCCCGCGGAAGGTCGGGACTCGAAACAATTACTCTCTCATTTATTGAATGTCATAAACAAAATTTCCACTGTCGCCGACTTTGACGTGAACATTTTTGATGCCTTCGCCGCTCGCCATTCTGGATAAAACTTCGCCCGACATTTCCGGCAAAAGCGTTCCGGTCAAAATGTTATAAACATTTCTCGCGCCCGAATCAACGTCCGTGCAGCGGCTGGCGACTGTTTCTATGACGGAATCGTCGTAGGAAAATTGCGCTCCGTGATTGTCGGCGATGCGGTTTTTGATTTTACCGAGCTGCAAACGAATAATCAGCCGCAGAATATCGTCGGAAATCGGATAAAACGGAACTGTTACCATACGACCTAAAAGCGCGGGTTTAAATGACTTGACGAGTTCGGGGCGAATCGCCTCGACTAATCCTTCGGGGTCGGGTTTCGTGTCCGGGTCGGCGCAGAGTTTCATAATCGTGTCCGTGCCGACGTTTGATGTCAGCAAAATGACGCAGTTTTTAAAATCAATTTCACGCCCTTCGCCGTCTTCCAAAATGCCTTTGTCGAAAACTTGGAAAAATAATTCCATCACGTCCGGGTGCGCTTTTTCGACTTCATCGAGCAGCACGACCGAATACGGTTTGCGTCTGACGGCTTCGGTCAAAACGCCGCCTTCGCCGTAACCGACGTAGCCCGGAGGCGAACCTTTCAAACTCGAAACCGTATGCGCTTCCTGATATTCGCTCATATTTATCGAAATCAAATTTCTCTCGCCGCCGTAAAGCGAATCGGCTAACGCCAACGCCGTTTCGGTTTTACCAACGCCGCTTGTTCCGACAAGAAGGAAAACACCAATCGGACGTTTCGGATCGGTCAAACCGGCGCGAGCCGTTCGGATTCGCTGCGAAATCGCTTCGAGCGCGTGGCTTTGTCCCAAAACTCTCTCGCCCAAAGTTTCCTGCAATTTCAAAACCGAATTGATTTCATCGGCGACCATTTTACCAATTGGAATTCCAGTCCAGCCGGAAATAACTTCGGCGACCGATTGACCGTTGACGACCGGCTGCATCAGGGGATTTTCGCCCTGCACTTCTTTCAATTCGGCATTTAATTTCTTTAATTCTTCTTTCGCCGCTTTAAGATCGAGCGGTTGCGCGGTTTCCGGCGCGGGCGCGGTTGCCGTGGCGGAAGAATCGCCGGTTACAGTCGAATCAGATTCGGCGGTTGCGGCGGCTGTTTTGGTTTCCGTTTCCGAAGTTGACCCGTCCGCTACTGCAGACGGTTCTGACACGGCTTCCGTTTTCGGTTTGCCGTTTTCATTCATTTTTTCAGCTAACTTTCCGTCGAGCCGAGACATTTCCAGCTTTGTCCGAATTTGTTTGATTTTGTCGGTCAAATCCTTTTCCTTTGCCCACTGCTCATTTAGAACGGCGAGTTTTTCTTCGGTTTCGCTTCGTTTCTTTTTCAAATCTTCGAGGCGTTCGTCGTGCGCCGCGCCGGTTGCCATTTCGCGTTCGAGCGAATCAATTTCCGTCGTCAGATTTTGAATCCTTCGAATTGCGTCTTCGATTCCGGCGGGCGTTGCGCCTTGTCCGATAGCAACTTTCGCGCAAGCTGTGTCGAGAACGGAAACCGATTTGTCGGGAAGCTGACGACCCGTGATATAACGAGCGGAAAGTTTGACGCATTCAACAATCGCTTCGTCTAAAATGCGGACGTTATGATGTTCTTCCATTTTGTCGGCGATGCCGCGCATCATCGCAATCGCTTTTTCTTCGTCCGGTTCTTCGACTTTGACGACCTGAAATCTTCGCGCGAGTGCCGCGTCTTTTTCAAAATACTTTTTATATTCAGCCCAAGTCGTTGCTGCGATTGTTCGCAATTCGCCGCGAGCGAGCGCGGGTTTCAAAAGATTCGCCGCGTCGTTTTGTCCGGCTGCGCCGCCCGCGCCAATCATCGTGTGCGCTTCGTCAATAAACATAATTATCGGCTGCGCCGAAGCTTTGACTTCGTTAATCACCGACTTCAGACGATTTTCAAATTCGCCTTTCACGCCCGCGCCCGCTTGCAGTAAACCTAAATCGAGCGTTCGCACCGAGACGTTTCTGAGCGGTTCGGGAACGTCGCCCTCAAAAATCCGCAGAGCGAAACCTTCGACGACCGCTGTTTTTCCAACGCCCGCTTCGCCCGTCAAAATCGGATTGTTCTGCCGTCGGCGCGTTAAAATATCCACGATTTGCCGAATCTCGAAATCGCGTCCCAAAATCGGGTCAATTTTTCCCGCCGCCGCTTTCGCCGTCAAATCTTCGGTGTATTGGTCGAGTGCTTTTGTTTTGCCCGGAACGCCCGACGCGACGTTCGCGCCATTTGAAGTTCCGGCGGTTTCGCCGAGCGCGACCGCATCACGCGCTTCTGATGAATCGGCAGTAATATCAGGTAATTCTTTCTGCAAAGATTCGACCGAAATATGGCTGAACTCTTTTGAAATATCGCGGGCGATTCGCGCCGTGCCGTCATTGGAAAGCAACGCCAGAAGCAAATGTCCCGAACGAACACGCGCCGCGCCGAAATCAACCGACGCGAGCAGCCACGCATTTTGAAACCATTCGGGCAGACGGTCGGAAAGTCCCGGCGTGCGCGAATTTCCCGTCTTCAAACGGTCGAGCGCGACCGAAATGTCTTTCGTCAAACGGTCAATATTGACTTCATAATGCCGCCCGATTTTATGCAAATCCGTGTCGTCCTGTTCGAGCAGTTTCGCTAAAATATGCTCGATTTCCACATCGTAATTCGTGCGCGAAAGACACAATCCGGCTGCGCCTTCGAGTGCGCCTCGACAAGTATCGTTTAATCTTCCGACCAAAGATTTTAAATTTACGTTCATTGATTTTTCTCCTTTTATTAACTAAAGCGATTTGTTACAAAATTTGCAAAATAACTTGCTCGTCGTCTCGTTTGAATGGTTCTGTTTTTAGAAAAGAAGTCCAGCCGAGCATCGGGCGGCGTTTTGCCCGCGTCGTCAAAATCGTGCTGGGAACTTGTTTCGCTCTTAAAATTAACTGCACGTCGAAATCGAATTCCAAACCGACCATAAAACGAACGATTGATTGTAATGATTTATGCGCCGCGCCGTTTGGCAGAAAATCCTGAAATTTCTTGAACGACATCGCGCCCAGACGGACGCGAAATTTCGATTGCTGCTCCCAGATGCGCGTTCCGATAATCGCGCTCGTGCCGAGAGAGCTATTGGTTTGCCCAAGCGTCGTAATACTTTCCGCGTCTAACTGTAACCATTGACCGAAAAACTGCTCGATTTTTGCCTTTACGCCGTAATAATCGCTCAAAATGTTTCCCAATGCAATCGCCGAATGCGGTTTTTGGGCAATCAAACCGCCATACGGCAAAAGTGATTCGTCCGCTAAATCCATTCGTCCGCGCAGACCATCTGTGCCGAGTCCGACAAAACCGAAAAGAAAATCGGTGAAATCGTCTTTGCCGCGTTCATAACCGACGGGAAAACGATATTTCTCCCAAGCGCGATAAAACATTGAAACCGCGCGATGCGTGAAGATGTCCATAAAAGACCACATCGCTGTATCCCGATAACGATTGCGCTCCATTGCGAGTTCGGTATAATGCACCGGCATCACGCCGCTCACGCCAATCATTCCCATAAAATTGACAAACATTTCAAGGCGTTGAACATCAAGCGTTTCGTCATTGGTTTCTTTTAATTCGTGAATTTCGCTGGCAGGGAAATCAAGTCCGATACGTGAACGAAAGCGGACAATTTCAGGCGTAATCGAAGCCTCGCGTCCGACAGGCTGACGCGCGGGAAACATTTTTTCGAGAAGCCGCACGGCTTGGAAAAACTCAAACCGATACGGCTCGTCGAAAAGGTCTTGATCTAGAGTTTTCTGTTTCACAATTAAAAATTAAAAATTAAAAATGCAAAATAAAATTACGTTCTTCATTTTGCATTTTTAATTTTTAACTGTTCATTTACAAAAGCACTTGTTCACCTGTTCGCGCCGGAAAACGCTTGACGATTTCTTCGCGCTGCTCGGTGCGTAAAACGAGTTGGTTAAAAGAATTCAGCGAAGCGTAAAGTCCGAAAAATCTTTCCAGCACACAAGCAAATAGAAACATTCCGCTTCCGACAAATTGCTCTTCATCAAAGGTCAGCGTGGTTTCCAATCCGCGGACGAAGCCCGCGCCGATATGTCCGCCGATTTGCCTGACAACCTTTCGGCTAGAAATATTCGTAATGCCTAAAATCTGTTTGCGCGTAACCGAAGAATCGTCAAAATTATAAAGCTGCAAAATTTCCTGCAACGCTTCGGGCGTTCCGTTTTCTCCGACGAGCGATAAATAATTTAAGTTTAAATGCGAGATAAGCCGCCATTGCAGAGCGCGTCTTTGCGGTGGACGAATTGTTTCTGTCGGCTTGGTCAAACAATGAACGCGCGACAAAAGTGCTGTGCCTTCGACTTCAAAATCGCCTTCTCGTCCGCCAAACGGCAATCTCGCGGGCAAATCCCGATTTGTGCAAGTCGCTTTGACGTTGATAACCTCAGCGGACGGAACGCGCGGATTGAAATTCATATCCACCATTGACATATAAATCTCTGTTCCGTCGTCGTCGTTTCGTTGGGACGCGCGCCGCGTCGCATACCAGAAAGCCTTTTCCATCTGTTCGCCGTAAGCGTGTCGGAGTGAATAAAACGGCGAAAATTCTCTGCTCGTATTCGTGCGCGGATCAGTCGTGATAACTTCGTCAATCGAATAAATCTCAGTCGTCTTTTGACGGTGAACGTCCGGTATTATGTGATATTCGTATTTCTGCTGCGAGAGATAAATCGGGTCAGCCGTCCGCGAAAAAAGATTAACGACCGGCGTGCAGCCCATCCGAAAAGTTTCCGCCGTAATCGGTGCTTTGGGCGGCGTTGCGTCTTTTAAGTGAATCAGAATATCAAAATGACTGCCGAATTTTTTGATGACTGCTTGGTCGAGTCCATAGACATCGAAAAATAAAAATTTATATGGAAACGAAAAATATTCGGTCAACAAACGATAACCCGAAAACGAGCGTTTCGTGTAAGGTAAAATTCCTTCGTCTTCGCCGAATCCGACTTGCCGTATATTGCTCGCGGGCAGAACAATCGGGTCTGGCATTTTCAACTGCATATTGGTGAAGGTCAGCATCGTTTTGTTCGAGAGCGGTGCTTCTTGCGGCTGAAATTCGACCGCCGCCGCCTGATTGAAAATCATTTCGTAAAGCGGGAAAACAAGCTGCGGATCGCCATTTAAGTAAAATCGCAGAAATTCGGGCGGCTCGTCCGTGTCGCCCATCTTAAATTCATGCAAATTTGAATTGCCGTAACAACGCATACTAAGGCGAATATAGCTGTCGGCGTATTTTCCGCGAGCATCCTTCGGCGCATTCGATTCGAGCGCGGCTGATTCTAATTCAATCGGCATAAGCTGAACGTCATAAGCCGTGCGGAAACGACACGGCGTTCCGTCAACGGGGCGCGAGTAAAGCCGCGCACCTCTTTCAAGTCGCTGCACCGCAGTTAATTTATCGTTCGGCGTGCCGAACGAAAATTGCGCGATTGCCATCGAAGGAATCGGCGCGAGATAATGCGGATATAAAACATTAAGAAAAGATTCGGTGATTTCGGGAAGCTCATCGTCGAGTTTCAAGGAGACGCGCCCGCTCAAGAAAGCGAACGCTTCAATCATCCGCTCGACATGCGGGTCTTCGATTTTTTCTTCTTCAAGAAGAAGCCGTGCCGCAATCTTCGGATATTTGCGGGCAAACTCCGCTCCCATTCGGCGCAGGAAAATGAGTTCTCGCTCGTAATAGCCTAAAAGTTCGTCGCGCATCTTTATAATCTGGAAAAATAATTTTTGAGAGGATTAATTATAAATCAATTTTATGAATAAAAAAAGCGGCTGCATTCAGACCGCCGATTCGTTAGAAATTATGTCGGAAAAACTATTTTTCCTTGACCGAAAATCCGACGCTTCCGAGTTGAAGAACCGTATCGAAAGCAATAGGTTCAGGTGCCGGATCAACGTCAAGGCGGGCTTCTATATGAAATTTTAAGAGCCGGTCAACATTGCTGATAGGTTCGAGCGTAACTTTCAAATCTATAAAACGCGGCTCGAAATTTTTAATCGCTGTTTCAAGCGCGTGCGTCAGACGCTTTTGCTCGACGTTACTTTTCGCACTTACACCCGTAAAATCCGGCAAGCCGAAAAAGACCACTGATTTGAGGGCTTCTTCCAATCCTTCGTCAACATCTTCTGGATAGCTGCGGGTATTTAACAGCCATTCGAGGTCGCGCCGCACCGATTGTTTCAATTCGCGCAGCGATTTGGAACGCGATTTCGGTGCTTCTTTCGATTCCTTCGGTTCAAAATCGAGCAGACGGTCAAGCACCGACGGCGTTATTCTAATTTCATTATCGGTTCGTGCCATTAAAATAAATAAACCACAAAACTGTCAGGAAAACAAAGCGAGATTCTAAACTGATATTTTTTAAGATTATGTGCAAAAAAATTATCCGGCGTTTTAATAAGAACGCCGGATAATTTTTTTGCTGTGAACTAAAATTACGCGCCTGAACCTTCGACTTTCTCGATGTCGTAGGAAACGGTATTGGTGAATGAGACCGAACCGTCCGCTTTTTGTTGGAAATATTCGTGCGTAATCTTGGTAAAGTTGAACGAACATTGTTCTGTCGGAAGACCCGATCCTTTGTGTCCGCCTGTTTGCCAACTGGAAATTACCAGATCGTTAAATGTAACTTTTAAATAGGTGTATGGATTTCCGTCGCCACCGGTTTTGCGGCAAGTCAAAAATGCTGACGGAATGTGATTGCCTTTGCAGGTCGCCAGGAACAACGGAAGGCTCGCTTTGCCGTTGTCAATTGTAAAATGAAAATCTTGCAATGAAACTTTGCCCGATCCCATACCCGTTCCTTGTCTTGCCGAACCCGGATTGGTAGCTCCAAACGAGAATGATTGGATTTGCATATGATTGTCAAGTCCGGTTGCTTCTGCTTCGCCGTCAATTGTGTCTATTTTCAAGTAAAAATCTTCCATAGTTTTAATTTTCTCCTAGTTTATAATTTTCTGTTTAATTTCTTGTTTCGCCTTGTAGCAAAACGACCTTAAGTTTTGGCTTTCGCCCCGTTTTACGAGTTTCGCTACTCGCGTTATGTATCAAAGACGAGGCGAAAACCTGCTTTTGCGAATTTTCTAAAAATTTTCGCAATTTTTTTTGTATCCGACTATTTTCCAGCCGGCGGCGGTAAATTAGCCACCAAACGCAGCGAAACGGAAAGCTCGTCGAGTTGGAAATGCGGACGTAAAAACGCGACCGCGCGATACGCGCCGGGTTTGCCCGGAACTTCCGCCACATCAATTCTGGCTTCACGAAGCGGATATTTCGCTTTTTGCGCTGCGGGAGCTACATCATTTTCGAGAACATAACCAGTGATCCAACGATTCAAGAATGTTTGGGCTTCCTGCCGCGACATAAACGAACCGATTTTGTCCCGCATCATTGATTTTAGATAATGCGCGAAACGCGAAACGGCAAAGATGTATTGTAATTGCGATGACAAGCGAGCGTTGGCGTTCGCATCATCCGTATCATACTTCTTCGCCTTATTTGCCGACTGCGCTGCAAAAAACGCTGCGTAATCCGTGCCTTTGCAATGCACGAGCGGAATAAATCCGTTGTCGGCAAATTCCTTTTCGCGGCGGTCGGTAATCGCCACTTCCGTCGGACATTTCATCGCCACTTCGCCTTCGTCGGTTTCAAACGTATGCGTCGGAAGTCCTTGAACCAATCCGCCGCCTTCCACGCCGCGAATCGCTACGCACCAGCCGTGCATCGAAAACGCTTCGGTCAAGCGTGTGCCGAGCGCGTAAGCCGCATTGCTCCACAGATATTTTTTGTGGTCTGTGCCGTCAACGTCTTCTTCAAAATTAAAAGTTTCAGTCGGTTTGGTCGCTGCGCCGTAAGGCTCGCGCCCTAAAACGTGCGGCAGAGTCAACCCGACGTAACGCGAATCTTCCGACTCGCGGAAACTGCGCCATTTCGCATATTCCGTGCGGTCGAAGATTTTCGATACGTCGCGCACTTCGGTCATTTCTCCGAAAGTATCCCAGCCGAAAAGCTCCGGCGAAGCCGCGCTCAAAAACGGAGCGTGGGCGGCGGCGGCGACTTGCGATAAACTTTCGAGCAATGCCATATCTTGCGGATGGTTGCCGAATTCGTAATCGCCGATTAACGCGCCGTAGGGTGCGCCGCCGAATGTGCCGTATTCTTCTTCGTAGATTTTTTTGAAAAGACTCGATTGGTCAAATTCCAGAGCGCGTTCAAAATCTTTCAGCAAGTCTTTTTTAGAAACGCTCATTACGCGAATCTTCAATTGCGTTCCGGTCAAAGAATTTTTGACGAGATGATGCAGTCCGCGCCACGAACCTTCCAATTTCTGGAATTCTTCGTTGTGCATAATTTCATTCATCTGCGTCGTAACAAGGCGGTCAATTTCCGCGATGCGGGCGTTAATCGCCACGTCCATATTTTTGGACAAAGTCAGCTCGCCCGACATCACTTGCGAGACGAAAGAGCCAATCATATCTTTGGCGCGTTCTTTTTGAAAATCGTCCCGCGCCATTCTGCCTTCGGTCAAAATCTGGTCGAGCAAGCCGACTTCCTGCGTTTGCTCCTGAACTTGGGTTTCTGCCTGTTTTGCTTTTTCAGCCATATAATTATTCCTCCTTTCCTGTGTTCAAACCGAGCGCGTCGCTCAATTCCTTTTGTTTATCGGCGTTTGCGATAACGTCGTTTAGCATATTTTCCAATTTCTCGTTGCCGTCCATTTTCGAGCGCAAATCGGAAAGTTTCTGACGCGCTTCGATTAATTTGCGAAGCGGTTCTACTTGCTGCACGATATTATCCGGTTCGAAATCTTCGATGCTGTTAAATTTCAGTTCAACACCGAGCTTGCTTCCGTCGTCCTGCAATTTATTGTCGGTCGAAAAAGCGAGACGCGGTTTCATTCCAGCCAATACCTGATTGAAATTGTCCGGGTCAATCTCGACGAATTTACGATTCTTCAGCGCGGGCAACGCTTCTTCGGGTTTTCCGACGAAATCGCCTAACACGCCGAGGACGAACGGCAATTCCTTCAGTTCAATCGCACCGCCGACTTCCACATCGTAGGTGATTTGGACACGCGGCGGACGCACGCGGTCTAGTTTATGTTGTAGACTTTCTTTTGTTGGCATTTTTATTTATCTCCTTATATTTTTTTTGACTTACGTTCGGGAAATTCTTTTAATTTTTAGATGACCAAGCCGTCGTATCATTCGCCTATCGAATTTTGATCAATAGTGTTAAATCCGAGCGTTTGGCGCAATTGAAATAAAACCGTTTCATCTTTGATAACATCTTGCAGCCACGTCTCCAGCGGCATCTCGCCCCATTTCACCGCTCGCTGCACCAGATAAGAAACCGGACTGTGCGGCTCGGTCTTACGGAAAAATTCGGCAAGGTCGGCAAGCCGTTTTATCGCATCTTTCCGACTTTGAATTGCTCCGGCGGCAGTGGCTACCGCTTTTGTGCCGCCGACCGCCGCTTCGCCCGTTCCGTTTTCGCCTGATTCGATTTCCGCCGTTTCATCCGCCGCGTCGGGTTCTTCGGCGCGTTTTTCTTCCAGAAGTTTTTTAACCTGCGTTTGAATATCTTCGAGCGACTTTTTCAAGTTGCTTGTTCCCGGCATTTGATTGCGGTTAAACTTTTCTTCTATGACGCGATTTAGTTCTTTATACTCCGTCCAACATTCTTCGAGAACAAAAGATAATTGTTCGCAGAAAGCGCGTCGCGTCGCAGCCTTCGCTTTGCGCCAAAGGTCGGCGGTTACGCGGTTTTCCTTTTCGGCTTGCGCCTGCATCTCACGATATTTTTGCTGGTCGGTTGAATCAAGAGTATCAAGATTTTCGGGAATGTCAAATTTTTTCGAGTCTTCAAAGTCGAGAAAACTGTAACCCGCGCCGCTCGTAATCACCGCTCTTTTAATTGCAAAAGCGGTTTGCGTATCCAACCATTCAATCGCGTTGGCGCGTCCTTCCACATCGCCTTCGTCAATTTCGGGAAAAACCGTTTCCCAAAATACCTCCTGCAAACCGGCGAGCAATTTCAAACTGTCGCGCAAACCGGCAAAGCCATGTTCTTGGACGAGCGACTCGGAAAGCCACACGGCTATCTGCAAATCTTTCGTCTGCGTTTCGAGCGCGGGAACAGCCAACAGGATAACCTGGCGATAATCGGCAACTTTCAATTCCTCCTGCCACTGACCTTGCGGCAGTCCGTCGGATGCCCGCCGCGCTTCGCGGATTTCATCGTATAAACCGGAATACTGCAAGTTTTCGCCCGCCGGATTTTCTTCGGAAATCGGCTGCATTAACGCTTCAAAATTAATTACCGGCGGTTGTTGTAAATCTTCGTTCACTTGAAAACTACTCCTCGCTTTCTATTTGGTTTTCTGATTGGTTTTCTTCCTGATGTATAAATTCAATTTCGTTTAATTCCAAAAGCGGCTTGTCCTGCCCGTTAAACCAGAACATTCGCATTCCTTCGCCGATGTAAATTTCGCTACCGACATCGCGCCAATCGGTCATTCTTCCGAGACGAACTTGGTCGTTATCGCTCTTAAAAGAATTAGCGTAAAGCGCGGGGAAAAACATTTCGCCGTTTGTGCCGTTGACGGTTTCGACTTTTGCCTGCAGCCAAAAAAGGTCGCGCAAAGATTTCGGCGCGATAAATTCGATTCGCTCGACGTGTTCCATAGGCAGCCAAATGTATGTGTCTTTGACGATGACTTCAAAAATGCAGCTTGTTAGATCGTTGTAATCGCGGAAATCTTCGACTTCCGCGCCGTTGACTTTACACGCGAAAGCCGGACGTTCTTCCTCGACCGTATCGAGAAGTTTTCTGGCTTCCTCAAAGTTTCCTTCGCGCAAACGATTATTAGCCATCAGCAATCCGATGACATAATCGGGCGGCGGCATTAGAAATTCCGGTTTTTGACTGTCGGAAAAAAGTTTCAGGCGGTCGCGCTCGGCTTTGATATTTTGCCGGAAAATCAGTGCGCCGATCATTGCCACATTGTCTTGATGACCGATAACGTCAAGCTGTTTTTCGGCGCGTTCCCAATTGCCCGCAAAACACGCGAGTTCAAAAAGAAAAGTTCTCGCCTTCGCGTCGTTCGGATTCTTTTTGACGACGTTCAGAGCCGTTTCCATCGCGCCGTTTAAATTTCCCGCGTCGAGTTGTGTTTTCGCTTCGTTCATAATTTTTCAAATTTCAAAAATCGAAATTATTTTACAAGTTTGTCCGGTGCGCGAGTCGTCTTGAACAAATCTTTGTCGAATAAATCGCCGCCGCTTGGTTTGACAACCGCCGTAACGGTTTTACCGCCGAGCGTATATGTCAAAGTATATTCGCCGGTCGCTTCTTTCTTCGGCGAGCCGTCGCTGATAAATCTGAATAATCCCCAAGTTCCCGGCTTTTTGATTGACTGCGCGGACGGATTGCTATTGCTCGTGCCGACCGTTTTAGCCGGAGTTTTAGTCGGAGACGCAGAATTTGTGTTGCTCGTCGCCGTATTAGCCGGAGTTGACGTTCCCGATGTCGAAACCGTTCCGCCGGATGAATTCAAACTCAAATTCACGCCGTTTTCGCTTCCTGCCGCGGCAGGAAACTTCAACGTAGCCGACGCATCGGATTTAACATCCTGACCGTCAATCGTGCCTTCGAGAATTCCGCCTTCAATCGGTGATATTTTCAAATCATATTGGAAATTCGGCGTTGCGCTCTTCTGATACAAAGCATCACGGAGAAGCAAGGTTTTGTTCAGGTAAGCGACGAATTCATCGCTGAATTTAACCTGACTCGAATCTTTAAGTTTCAATTGTCCGGGATTTCCGTCAAAGTATTTCTTCAAATTCGCATCGTAAAATTTCGAGAAACTTCCCGATTCGGGATTTAGATAAGCCGTCAGTTTCGTCAAATCGGTTTCGGTTTGACCGTCTGTAAATGGGAAACCTTTTTCGAGTTCCTTCGCCTGCGGCAGAAGTTCGTCTTTCCACGCTTTCTCCATTTGAGCCACCGCGTCTCCACCGAGCAGAATGCTCAAATTCTCGAGCGGTTTTTTCAACAGCGTCGCAATTTCCTGTCCGGTCGGCGTGGCGTTAAAGCCGCCGAGAAGCGTTCCGATTTTCGTGTTGGCGGCTCGCAATTCGGGGAATTTTTTATCGTCGTCTTTCGCCAAATCCAGCGAAAGTTGATTTATTTCCGTAACTGAAAAACCGCTGAACCGATTGGAAACTTTGCCGATTTCGCCTTGATACGCTTCAATCGGCGCGTTCGGTTTCGCGTCGTCGCCGACGAAGGTAAAGAGCGGCAGAAATTCTTTTTCGACCGGCGTGTTGCCGCCCGTGTTCGTCGGCATCGCTTTGCTCCAGAAACTCGTTATCCAATCCAACCAGCCGCCGGTCGCGGGTTTGGCTGAGAAATTAGTGTTCAAAGCGATTTGCTTAACGAGAATTCTCATCGGCGAACGGACCGATGAAAACGACTGCAAAGCTTCTTTAGCATTTTCCTTCGTATAAGGTTTGACGTTCACGCCTTTGACGAAATTGCGCCACTGTTGCGCGTAATCGCGCAGGTAAAATTCTTCCAATTTTCCGGCATCGGTCGAAAGCGAAATGGCGGATTTGCCCTGCTCGCCCATCACCCAATCGTCCGCGCTGAGTTCGACGTTCGATTCGAGAATCGCCGTTTTCATCAATTTATAGCCTTCCAGAGTGTATGCGCCCGGGACGGTATTTGTGCCTTCGATAAACTGCGTGTCCGCGCCGTTGCGCGTCAAAATTCCTTCGGCGGTCGTTGGTCCGATTTTTTCGTCAATCTGTTTGGAGATTTCCGCCACCTTGCGTTTGTAATAACGGTTAATCGCCGGAAAGATTTTCAGTTTTTCGCGCGTCGCTTTGACCAAATTTTGGTCAAGGCTGATCCGCGGAAACGAATCGCGGTCAGATTGTTTCGCCCAAAATTCGAGCTGCTGCTGCGCGGTCAATTCCATTCCGGCGGGGAGTTTCGATTCGCTCGTCCAATACGGCTTTAATGCGTTTGAAATATCGGCGGCATTCGCGCGGTCTTTGTAATCGCCCGAAAGCATCAGATACGCTTTCAACAAATCATAATTCTTGCTTAAATTTTCCTCTTCCTGCGTGGTTAGCTGCGACGGATTTGCCGCCGCCGAACTCGCCGCAAATTTTTTCAATTCGTTCTCGACACGCGCCACCACCGGTTTTTTGAAGCGTTGCTCGACGACGCTGAAATAAATCGGCAGAAGTTTTTCTTCGTAAATGCGGTTGCCCGAATAAAACCCCATTCGCATATAAAGCGGCGCACCGTTGCGGTCGTAATCATCGAGTTTCGACATTACCTCGCGCAAATCTTCGGTCGCGTTTATTTCTCTGGTGGCTTCTGCGGGATTTTTGGTCAGCGGAGTTTTCTTCTCGTCGGATTTAGCGATGGTCAAAACCGATTCGCCTTTCGCGCTCGCATCGCCGAGCATCTGCTTATTGTCGTAAAGCGAAATGCCGGCAAGCACGAGCAGCGCAAAAACCAGCAGTGCGCCGAGCGTCGTCAAAACCCAACCGAGAATCGGCGGACGCTGACGCTGTTCCTGCATCGTGCGAACCAAATCTTTGTCGCGCAGAACCACATCGCGGAACAGCCGTTCGGTGAAATACGTATTGCCGACGGTTTGCGGCAAATTCGGCGGCATCGTCCGTCCGTCGGTCGGCATCGGCGGGCGATTGGTCGGCGCGGCGGTAAAATAAAAACCGCGCAAGAAAGGGCTTTCGCTAAACGGATTCGGACGGAAAAGCGTGGAGACGAATGCGCCGATTTTCCGCCGCGCCGTGCCGAAATGAAGCGGGAAATTAAAAATGCGAAGCTGTCTGACGGGCGGAAACGGCGCACTAAGGCGCATCAGGCGACGTTTCATCAGAGAGTTGTGCAGAATTTCATATTCGCCGTCGAAAAGCGTCTGCGCGTTGTCCGATTTTTCAATCGGAATCGTTGCGCCCCAAACCAAATTTTTCGCTTCGCCTTTGGAAGTCGAAAACGAGTCGCGGAAACCTTCAAGCGAATCGGCGTTCGTAAAAATCAAATAAACCGGAAAGCGAATGCGCGTCCGCGTCATCACGTCGTCGAGACGGGTTCGCAAAACTTTCGCCATTTGCTCGACTTCCTGCTCGCTCGAATTCAAGATTTTCTCGGCATTAACAACTAATAAAAATCCGTCAATCGGTCGCGCCTTGCGATATTTTTTAATCGTCTCGATGAGCGAAGCCCATTCGTCCGCGTCCGTGCCTTCTTCATTCTGGTAGCGTCCGGCGGTGTCAACGAAAACCGCATCACTCGTAACTCGCCAATCAATACTCTGCGTCGAGCGCACGAATTTTTGTTCGGACTGCCGCTGGCTCGGCAAATTTTGAACATTCAAATTCGAGCCGATGACGAGCGAAGATTTTCCCGCCTTCGGCGTTCCCGCGACGAGATACCAGGGCAGCGAATAAACCGCGTCTTTGCCGGCTTCTCCGAGATTCGATGTCTTTAAGAATTGAACGACTTCTTCGGTGCTTTTCGAGATGTCGTCGTAATTTCCGGCGGGCGCAATCGCTTTTGCAGGTGTTTCGCCGTCGGCTTTTTCGCCGGGTTTCGCTTCGGCTTCGGCTTTCGCTTTTGCTTCTTTTTTCTTGCTACGGCGATTCACCACATAACCGGCAATCAAAGCAAGCGGCATCGTCAGCAGCACGAGAACGATAACGACGATTTTCTGTTTGATTCCGATGCTGCTTCCCGGCAGCATATAAACAATCAGTCCGACAATGCCGTAAAACGACATAAAACCGCCGATTCCAAACGCGAATTTAAGTTGCTGACCATGCCATGAACTCATAAATTTAATTTCTGTGAATTTACGCCGGAGAAAATCCGCGCCGCTGATTATCAATTATCAATTATTAATTTTCAATTATTTCGTGATAAAAATTTCGTCGCGCAAAATAATTGATAATTGGAATTTGATAATTGATAAAGTTTCCGTCGCGCCCGTTACAGCGACAGATTCTGCATCGCGTTGGTTAAAAACTGCGACGACATCAAAAACATCACAAGATAAATAATAAAAGCTAAACCAAGACCGCCCGCCGCGCCGATTTTTGCCCAAACCGGCATTCCGCGTTTTTCCGGCGGCTTCGGCTGGTCGTTCGCCAACCAATGCGGCGACAGTTCGGTCGGCTTGATTTTTCCCGCCTTGACCAGCGCATTCGCCGTCTGCTGCATAATTGATAAAAGTTTTTCCTGCTCGTAGACACCGTATCTGCCTTTGAAGCCGAGCAGCATACAATAATAATAAATCTCAACCGCGTCCGCCGTTTGTTCGATTTGTTTGAGCATCGAAGAAAGTTTCTCGAAAAATTTGTTTCCCGCGAGCTGTTCGCCGAAGTATTCGAGCTGCAAAGGGTATTTCTCCCATTCTTCCTTCAGATGAAATTGATTGGTCAGCACCGTTTCGTCAACAAACGAAGCGAGCGCGAATTTTGAAACTTGCACGATTTTATGATTAAAGCGATAACGCTCGGCGCGTTTCTCAAAATCAATCAGCATCGCCGCAATCTTTGGACGCAAATCATTTGACGGCGTAACAATTCCGGCTTTCACCCGCAAAATCAAATCGAAAATCGGTCCGGCAAACGCCACTAAATCGTTTTTGGTTGTTCGCTCACTCATATAGCTAAAGTTACCGTCTAATCTTTAAAGCGTATTTTCTCTGAATTTTCGGTCAAATTTTTTTTACGGTTTGACCGCATACATTTCCAACTTCTCGTCGGGAATCTCGTCCGGCACATAAACGGCGATGACTTTCGAGCCTTTAATGCCGTTCCAATATGGTCCGATGGTGTCGAGCATAAAATAGCGGAAACCGACGCGAGCCGGAATCGGCGCGGGCGGCGGATTGGCGTGTGTCAAAACCACGCCCGGCAGAGCCGAACCAATAACCGTGTCAATCACATCACGCGAAGCGATTTTCACGACGCGCGGCACACCTTCGATAAGTTTCGATTCTGGCATCTGCGCCTGCACCGCCAGATAAAATCCGGCTTCTTTCAAAAGTCTTTCGTCATCCACGCGACCGACATATAAAGTTTCGCGTGTTTTTTCCAGCGGAATCGGGACGCAGCGGCTCGGAATAACCGTTTCAAGCAGTTCTTTTAAAATCGCCGAAAGATTTGAAAATGTAAAATATAAATCGTCGTGTTCGTATTTTACGATGTTTCGCGGATTATGTTCAATAGAAAACGTCATCAATTTCCCGACAAGTTCCGCCATTTCGAGATAAAGTTTTTCCGGGTGCAGCAAAGGCGAGCGGAAAAAATGCGCCATCGTCGGAATCGAAGAATTAATCGTGTTGAGCAGCCAGAAAATCGCCACTTCCGAAGTCGTAAAGTCGGCAAGCGAGGCGTTTCTCGAACGCCGCTGTTCGCCAAGGCTTCCGCTTTTTGTATTCAAAATTTCGACGATTTGCCGCAGCATATTGACGAGCCAAACGGAAGCCGAAACTTTCAGCGTCGGCGGAATATAATTCTCCGAAACTTTCAGTTGTCCGGTCGGCGTGCGTTCGAGTTCGGCGATTTTAATTGACGTAAAACCGTCGCGCAATTCGTCGTCGAAAATTATTCTCAAATTACTTTTCGCCAGCGCGAGCGGTTGTTCGTTCGTGCCGCTCGTTTCGTCTTTGACAAGCGCACCCTCCTGCAAAAATCGTAAGTTGATATTGGCTTTCGCGCCATTCGCTTGAAAATTCGCCTCGCCGATTTTCTTTGCCGGAATCGCCAGATGAACGCCGAGCTTTTCCGCTTCCGGCTGAAAATGATTGCCGACCGGTCGCATATCCGGGACGGCTTCCGCGTCGGGAATATTGATCATCAAACCGTCGGTCAGAACGGCGTGGCAATTCGTAATTTGAAAATTTCCGTTGGCGATTGCCTCGCGGTTAATCTGCAAATCAAGCACGCCGTATTCAAACGGCATCAGCGAGCGGACGCGCGAATTTAAAAGTTCCTCGTAATAATTATCCCACTGCTGGAAATGATGCGGAGTCAGAAGCATTCCCTCATTCCAGACGATTTTGCGATACTTGCTCATAATCGGTAGAGAGTTATAGTAAATCGGAAAGCGTAAATAGTAAAACTCATAGCCTTTAAAACATTGCGCTCGCGCCGAATGGTTTTTAGTGGAAGTTAATTAGTCAGCAACCTGCATTACAAAATTTCGATAACTATATGCTATCGCTAACTCGAAAAACTGTAAAGTTTTTTATTTTAACAAAACGCGCAAAAACGAAATTTTTCCGAAAAAGGTAAAAGGTCGAGAGAAATTTTTCACATTTGTTTTATGATTTATCCGGCTCGAATCGCTTTTTGAAATCAACCGAATTCTGCCGCAAAACAATCCAATTTTCAAAAACTTCAGGGCTTTGCAGCCAAATGGTGAACCATTCGGCGATTTCCGTTTTTTCGGCGCGTTTGTCGGGCGCGACTTTTTGGTTTTTGGAAATCATCTGGGCGCGGTGTTTGCCTTTGAGCGCGATTTCACGCATCAGGCGCAAACCTTCGCGGTCGTTTTCGGCGACGAATTTTTTTCGTAGATTTTCGAGCCGCCGTAGGGAAGCGAGCGTTTCTTTGAAGTCGGAAAATTTCAAGATGTTGCGGAACATCGCATCGTAAGGCGATTCGGTGCGTCGCGCCGCGTCGAGTTCCATTATTTCCGAATGACGAAGTTCCGCACCTTCGTCAGCTAAAAGCCGCGCAATAATCATCGGCGATTCGGTTGCGCTCGCGCCGAATCGTTCGCCGACGACCGTTTCAATCGCTTCGATTTCTTTCGCCCCGATTGATTCGCAGTCGAGCTTTTCCCAAACTTCGATAATTAGGTCGGTTTTCGTTCTCGCGCTCCACATCTTTTGGCAATTTCAAATTACGAATGTTTTTATCTTGGCTTTAATTCGTAATTCGTAATTTGAAATTCGTAATTATCTTTTCCCGATTAATTCCGTCGAAGAATGTTCCTTCGCGTCGCCGACGATTGCCGTCTGTCCGCCGCATTCGGCGACGATTTCGCGTTCGGGAACGGTTTCAATCGTGTAATCCGTTCCTTTGGCGTGAAAGTCCGGGCGCACGGCGCGAATCAATTCTTCGACCGTCGGCTCCGGGAAAATCGTTACATAATCAACGAAACGAAACGCGGAAATAATTTCGGCGCGTTCGCGTTCGGCGACGAGCGGGCGATTTTCGCCTTTTAGTTTTCTGACTTGCGCGTCGGAATTAATGGCGACAATCAAGCAGTCGCCCAACGCTTTCGCGCCCGCCAGATAGCGAATATGTCCGACGTGCAAAAAATCGAAACAGCCGTTTGCCAGAACGATTTTTTTATTTTTTTTGCGGTCAATCGCCACCCGCGCAATCAAGCGCATCCGGTCTAAAATCGGCGCGAAATAATTTGTCGCGCTTGTCGCGTTTCGAGAGTTCATAAGGTTTGCGCTTTTTGTTCCGCCTTTTTATTTTTCGCCAGCGACGCGAGCAATTCGTCCGGCGTAACCGAAGCCGTTCCCTTTTTCATCACGACAATTCCGCCCGCGTGATTTGCCGTATTCGCCGCGTCCGCGAAGCTCAAACCCGAAGCCAAACCGAGCGCGTAAGCGGCAATCACCGTGTCGCCCGCGCCCGTTACGTCAACCGGCTCTTTCGCCCCGACCGCTTCCAGATAAACGGGCGATTTGCCGCGCTCGATCAAAAGCATTCCGAGATTTCCGCGCGTGATGAGCAGAGATTCGTAACCGAGATTTTCGCACAGTTCGACGCAATTTGTTTCGGTAAAATTTGCGCCCAAAATCTGCTCGACTTCTTCCTGATTCGGCGTGGCGGTCGTCGCCCCGCGAAAGTTTTTCAAATTAAAACGCGAATCAATCAGCAGCGGAATCTTTTTATCGGCGGCGATTTGGCGGGCGATTTCCGCCAATTCGGAATTTGCCACGCCGTAATTGTAATCGGAAATAATAATCGCGTCCGCAGTTTGCGCGGCGGCGAGCAAATTCGCTTTCAGACGTTTTTGCAATTCGCCGTCAATCGCTTCCGTGTTTTCGTAATCAATGCGGATAACCTGCTGGCGCGGCGCGTAATGCTGTCCGGCGAGAACGCGCACCTTTGTCGTCGTCCGATGATTTTCGCCGGCGATAATGTAATCGCAGGCGACTTTCGATTCGCACAGTTTTTCAAACAGCGCGTCGCCGTTCGCGTCTTTACCGATAATGCCGACTAAAACCGCGTCTCCGCCGAGCGAGGCGACATTAACCGCCGCGTTTGCCGCGCCGCCCGCTAAAGTTTCGGTTTCGTCGTGCCGCAATATGAAAACCGGAGCTTCGCGCGAGACGCGGGAAATCGTGCCGCGCAAAAATTGGTCGGCAACCAAATCGCCGACGATAACGATGCGCTTATGCTGGAATTTTTCGCCGATTGTATCGGTCAGATATGTCATTTGACGCGAATAACAGATTATTACAAAACGTCGGATAAACAAAAAGGTTGAAGACTTTTTTCGAGCCTTCAACCTTTATCGTTCGATTGTTTAAAGTAATTTAGTGCGTGTCGTAACTGGCAATCGGATAATCGTTCGATAAGCCCCAAACGGCACTTTGCAGCGTATTGGTGCTGCTTTTCAAAATATAGTAAGTTCCGGTCGTATCGCGCCAGACGGCAATATCGGTTTTGCCGTCGCCGTCGTAATCAGCTTGGACGGTCAAATCAGTTGCGGTCGAGCCAAACTGCGCCGCCTGCGTTCCGCCATCCGAGCTTCGGCGAATATACCAACTGAGCGCGGCATCACCCGTCGCGCCTTCACGAACCACCGCGACATCGGTTTTGCCGTCGCCGTCATAATCGCCCGGCACAACCAAATCGTCGCTGCGTCCCCAAGGAATTGACAGCAAAGTGCCATCGCTGGATTTTAAGATATAAAAGATTCCTTGATCAATCGGATTCGCTCCGGGACGCTGAACGGCGAAATCGAATTTGCCGTCGCCGTCGTAATCGCCCGGCGCGGTGTAATCGTTCGTCGCGCCGAATTGAGCGGCGGCTAAAGTTCCGGTCGAGCTTTTCAAAACATACCACGTTATCACGCCGTTCGAGCGGCGGGCGACCGCCAAATCGGTTTTGCCGTCGCCGTCGTAATCACGCGCCACGGGTTCGTCGCCGCTCGCGCCGAAAGCTACGCCGGTAAAAGTGCTGTTGGAACTGTTGATGCGATACCAAGTGCCGGTAGAATCTCGAAAAACAGAGATGTCGGATTTGCCGTCGCCGTCGAAATCGCCCGGCGCGGGATAATCGTCGGCGGAAGTGCCGAACTGCTGAAAAGTAAAACCGCCGCCGGTTTTGCTGATATACCAAAAGTTGTTGCTCGGTCTAAATACCGAAAAATCGGCTTTGCCGTCGCCGTCGTAATCAAGAGCTTTACGCAGACTAGTCTGGGCGGAAGCCGAGACAGCTAAAAGTAAAACACAAACAAACATTACGCTAATTTTGCCGCTTCTGGTCAAAATATTATTCATTTTAATACTTCCTATTTTCAGAACTCTTTATAAAAGATTTGGTCAAACTTATGTCGAATAAACGAGAATGTCAAATATATCACCCGGCAGTCGTTACGCGCAAGAGAATTTTCATTTTATCAGCCTCGCGCCTTTTCTGTTTTGGTATTCTCGAAACATTAGACGCGACTTGTTTCCCGAAAGTTTGACGCGCTTCGTAATTATTTTGAGAAAGCCGTTCGCCGAGAATCAAATACCTCTGCCGACTGCGATCCTTCCAGTGTAATCAATTCGATGAAGATAAATTTTTAGATTCTGCTCGGCGAAGTATTCGTCAACCGCCCGTCTCGCGCCTTGCCAATGCCCGTAATCGTCAATTATCAAAACGCCTTCGGGCGCAAGACGCGGATACAAATAATTCAACTCCCATTTGGTTGATTCATACCAATCCGTATCGAGCCGCAGCAGGGAAAGATTTCCCGGAAGCGTTTTCGGAATCGTATCTTCGATCTTGCCTTCAACCAAATGAATTTTATCCTTCGGATAGCCGGTCGAAAGAATATTTTCCCGAACGTCTTCGATGCTCGCGTAACACCATTTTCCCGCTTCCTGTTTCATTTGAGATTCAGCCGAAACTCCGTCAATGCTTTTGTCGAATGCGGTCGGCTCGCTCATTCCCTCGAACGTATCGTATAGATATAATTTTCGGCTCGTGTCTTCGAGTGCCAAAAGCGTCAGAGCGACGGTCATCATACTGCCGCCGCGCCACACTCCGCACTCGGCGATGTCTCCGGCGATTTTGTTGTCCGCGATGTAAGAGACGGCGTTTATCAAACAAACTATCCGCTCGACGCTCGTCATCGTGTATGGTTTGACCGACAAAACAATTTGCCTTTCCGTGTCGGACAAATCGGGAAAATTTTCAAAGAGCGCGTCGTTTGACGAATTATTTTTTGTAAATTCCAGACCGAATCGGTTCAATGCTTTTTTAATCAATGTCTTCATCGAAAATTATTGACCTAAAATCGAATTAGCCGGAATCTTCATCTGCGAATTTCCCCAGCCGAAAGCCGAAAAGCCGCTCGAACTTTTTTGAACGTAAAACACGCCCGCGTCAGTTGGATTAGCTGCCGGTCGCCACACGGCAATGTCGGATTTGCCGTCGCCGTCGTAATCTGCCGGAGTCGGCAAATCGCCCGCCGCGCCGAACTGCACCGCCGCGTAATTGTTGTCCGAACTTTTCCGGTAATACCAAACGCCGCTCGTCGAACGCCACACGGCGATGTCGGTTTTGCCGTCGCCGTCGTAATCCGCCGGAACGGTTTGGTCGGTCGCGGAAGTTCCGAAGGCGAGCGCGGTCAGAGCGTTGTTTGAACTGTTTTGGATGATAAATGTGTTGGCGGGCGAGCCGCTTGCCGGACGATAAACCGCTAAATCGGCTTTGCCGTCGCCGTCGAAATCGCCGCGCAGAGGTTTGTCGCCTGCGCTGCCGAATTGAACGGCGCGGAAACCGCTCGCCGAGCCGAAAATATACCAGACGAGATTTCCGTCTTGGCTGCGCGTAACGGCAAAATCGGCTTTGCCGTCGCCGTCGAAATCTTGCGAGAGCAATGGATTGTCGCCCGTCTGACCGAACGGCGAAACCTGAAGCGTATTGGTCGCGCTTCGCAAAACGTAAAACGTGCCGTTTGAAGTGCGCCACACGGCAATATCGGTTTTGCCGTCGCCGTCGTAATCTGCGGGAACGGGAACGTCATCGGCAAAACTTCCGAAACTGATTGGCGCGTAGCCGTTCATACTTTGATAATCGTGCCAAATCATCGCGCCGTTATTGTTTTGAATCGCCGAATAATCGGTTCGCCCGTCGCCGTCGAAATCCAAAACTTTATTGACCGTCGGCACAAAAGTCGGTCCGGTTTGATTGACGGTAAAAATCGTGCCGCCGACATTGATTGTTCCAGAACGCGCCGCGCCCGGATTCGATTGAATGGTCAGAGAGATTGTGCCGCTTCCGCTTCCCGGATTACCGCCCGTAACGGTTATCCAATTAGCCTTGGAGGTTGCCGAAAAATCGCAATTTGTCGCCGCTGTTACATTGACGCTCGAATTTCCTCCGGCAACCGCAACGGTCGTCTGATTTTGCGAAAGATTAAAAGCGCAAACGGTTTGATTTTGCAGAGCGTTGAAAACATTCAACCTGCCGCCGGTTTTGACTACGCCGTTCCACTGCGGCAAAACGTCAACCGTGTTCATCAAAGTCGCTTTCAAAGAAGCGGGTGAAAGATTCGGATTGTAAGCCGAAAGCAGAGCCGCCGCGCCGGTAACGTGCGGTGTCGCCATCGAAGTTCCGCTCAAGGTCGCATACGAACTGTTTGAAGAATTATATGTGCTTAAAATTCCTTGTCCGGGCGCGGCAAGATCAACGCTCACCGCTCCGTAATTGGAAAAGCCCGCCCGCGTGTCGGTCGAAGTCGAAGCGGCGACTGCGAGAATGCTCGGACTCGTGTAGCTCGCCGGATAAAACGGCGTGGTTTCGTTATTTGAATTGTCGTTGCCCGCCGCGAAAACGCTCAGGATTCCGGCATCGCCGATTGCGTCGAGCGCGTCTTTCGTCGCTTGGTCGTAACCGCACGCTTCGCCGCAGCCGCCGTAGGAATTGTTCGTTACGCGAATATTCACGCCGCGATTTTTCATCATTAAAACATAGCTGTAAGCATTGACGAGCATCGCCGAAGTCGTGTCCGTTCCCGACGGGCTGTAAATTTTTATCGGCATAATTTTGACGTTCCAATTTACGCCGACTACGCCGAGAGAATTATTGCCGACCGCGCCGATTGTTCCCGCCGTATGCGTGCCGTGTCCGTTCTGGTCGAGTGGGTCGGCGCGGTTGTAGAAAAAATCCCAACCGTAATAATCGTCAACGAAACCGTCGCCGTCCTCGTCAATGCCGTTACCGGGAATCTCGCCCGAATTCGTCCAGACGTTTGCCGCGATGTCTTGATGATTGTAATTGAGTCCGGTGTCAATGTCGGCAACCACGACCGCCGAACTGCCGGTCGTCAAATCCCAAGCGGCGGGCGCGTTGATTTTCGCCAAGCCATACATTTCGCCGCTCGTATATCGCGGGTCATTCGGCGTGTTGAGCAGATGATAATAATAATTCGGCTGCGCCGCTTCGATGTTGTCGTAATTTTTATATTCGGCGACGGCTTGATTGACCGATAAAGTTTTCGGCAGCTTGACGCGCTGCCAGCCGATTGCGGGAAATTCTTCTAAAACAAACGCGCCGAGTTCCGCGTTAATCGAACGGGCGGACGCGCTCGCCGTGCCGCTTTTATATTTGACGAGCAGTTCGCCGTCGGCGAAAATTTTCGATTTTTTTCCTTGCGCCAAAACCATTTGGCTTGAAACACACAACGCTAAAACAAAATAAAAAACAAACTTCACGGCTTTCATACGATAAACCTCGCGGAAAATAAATCATCAAACTCTAACCGTGCAATTATACAGTTCGGCATTCGGAAAATAAAAGACAAAATTAAAATGGAAATTTTTATCGGTAAGTTGATGAAGCCATTTCCGAAAAAGATGCAGGGAAATTTGGAAAATAATTTATGGGGCGGCTAGTCGGTCTTGAACCGACGACCTCTTGAACCACAATCAAGCGTTCTAACCAACTGAACTATAGCCGCCATAGCCGATTTCGGATTGCGGATTTTTCCGCAAATCAATATGCGTATTATACAATCCGTAATCCGAAATCCCAAATCAAAAATTGAATTGCCCCCGGCACGACTTGAACGTGCGACCCACAGCTTAGCTTACCTCACTTGGTTTCCCAAGCCCTGTTTTTCTTGCGAAAAACAAGTTGAAAGTCTGGACTATATCTTAGACATTTCAGTCTGAGCGCGTTTAGTCTCTACGGATCGATTTTGAACGAATCCAAAAAATTCCCTCGGTATTGTCATAGAAATTTATAAAAATCCCCTTAGAGTTTCACCGATACAGCACTCTCCACTGTGCGAGTTACTGATTCCCCGCACAGGCTCCTATTATTTTGAAGGCTGTTGCTCTATCCAACTGAGCTACGGGAGCATAAAAAGAACGAATGAAAATGTTAACGATTGGGTCGGTTTAAGTCAAACCTCAACTCGATAACCAGAGTATAAAACCAATCAGCAGACCGATAAGCAAAGGCAAATAGTCAAGCAGTATAATCCAGAGAATTTTATTGTCATTATATTCAAAGCGTTTCATAACTTGCTATTTTGCTTTTCACGCACAATCGCCAGCATTTGTTCATAAACTTCCGTCAAATTAAGTTCGCTCGTGTCAATGACAACCGCGTCTTCGGCAATTGAAAGCGGTGAATCTTCGCGCGAAACGTCGCGCTCGTCGCGCAGGTTTATTTCCGCCAAGGTTTCTTCGTAGGTCGTGATTCGCCCGCGCTGCAAATCTTCCGCGTAACGCCTTTGCGCTCTGGCTTCGGGTTTGGCGGTTAAGAAAAATTTCACGTCCGCGTTCGGAAAAACGACTGTTCCGATGTCGCGCCCGTCAAGCACGCAGCCGTTCGGCGAATTTTGTCCGAGTGTTCGCTGATGTTCGACTAAGATTTTCCTGACTTCGGAAACGGTCGAGACAATCGAAGCCATCTGCCCGACTTCGTTCGTGCGAATCTTGCTTGAAACGTCTTTTCCGTTTAATAAAACCCGCAAATTTTCTGGCTCGCCGACGAGTTCGATTTTTGAACTGCGGGCAATTTCAATCACCGTTTCCGCATCGTAAAAATCCTTTCCGCTTTCAAAAACCGCCAGCCCGACGGCGCGATACATCGCACCCGTGTCGAGATAAAGCAAGCCCAAACTTTTAGCCAACATTTTGCCGAGCGTAGATTTGCCCGCGCCCGAAGGTCCGTCAATGGCGATTATCATTTTTAGTTGTTTGTGTTAAGTAAGTTGTTAATTAACTCAGAATTTTCTGCAATGATTTCAAAGTCGTTTCAATATCTTCGCGCGCAACGTCCGAATGCGTAACCATCCGAATCGCTTTACCGAACGGACTTGCTAAAATTCCGTTCTCTTTTAATTCCGCGCAGATTTCAGCCGAAGTTTTTCCGGTTTCCGAAACGTCGAAAATCACGATGTTGGTTTGAACTTTTTCCGCGTCAATCGAAACACCTTTCAGATTTGCAACGCCTTCCGCCAACGTCCGCGCGTTTTCGTGGTCAACGTGCAGACGTTTCGGCGATTCGGTTAAAGCGATTAAGCCTGCCGCCGCTAAAATTCCGACCTGCCGCATTCCGCCGCCGAAGCGTTTGCGCCAAACTCTGGCTTCTTCGATAAAATCTTTTTTACCCAAAAGCATCGAACCGACCGGCGCGCCCAAACCTTTCGACAAACAAAACTGCACCGAATCGCAATTTTTTGAAAGGTTGGCGACAGTTTCGTTTTGCGCGACCGCCGAATTAAAAATTCTCGCGCCGTCGAGATGAACGGGCAAATCTAAACGGTGCGCGTGGTCGCAAATTTCGTCGGTTTCCGCCGCGCTCATCACGCTTCCGCCGCCGAAATTATGCGTGTTTTCCAAACAAATCAAACCCGTCGGACAAGCGTAATACGGCTGATTTTTATGAATTGCCGATTCGATTTCCGTCCACGTCAACATTCCGCTATCATTGGCGGCGCGAACGGCGCGAATCGTTACGCCCGACATAACCGCAGGCGTTCCCATTTCCCAATTCAAAATATGCCCGCGCTCTTCGACGATAATTTCATCGCCTTGCTTTGTGTGAAGTTTGACGGCGATTTGATTGCCCATCGAGCCGGTCGGCACAAACAGCGCGGCTTCTTTACCGAAAATTTCGGCGGCGCGTTCTTGCAATAAATTCACCGTCGCATCTTCGCCGTAGACATCATCGCCGACTTCCGCGTCCGCCATCGCGCGGCGCATTTCGGCAGTCGGTTTTGTTACCGTGTCGCTTCTAAGGTCAATCATTTTCATTTTGGTTTTTTGAGAATTTTGGCAATCAAGTAAGTCGTCCCGAAAATCAAAGCGAGCGGCACAATAATAACTACCGTCCAACCTAAAGGTGTCAGACTTCTTTTGATTTCGTAAATGCCGAAGGAAACTCCTTCGCTGCCGAATAACAATAAGGGAAAACTGAAAATTTTTATTGTTAGAATATCAAATAAAACCATCATAATTATCCTCGACAATTAAAATGTTCGGGAATTATTTTTAACTCCGCGCATTTTACTTTCTGCTTTTTGGCAAAACTTTATCAATCTGCGCCCGCAAAATTTTTGCGTCAACTCTGCCGTTTTTTTGAAAGACGAGTTTGCCTTTGCCGTCGAAAAGCAAAGTAAGCGGATAAACGTCGGGAAATTTCGGCGCGATTTGGCGGACGGTTTTGGCGATTTCTTTGCGCCCGCGAATGTTTATCAGATACGATGGCATCGTTGAATTGTAGCTTTCCAAAAACTCCGGGACGCGCGTGTCAATTATTGCAAAATCGTCAACGGAAACGACGTAGAAATTTAAACCTTTGGCGCGGTAATCTTTGTCAATTTCGACGAGTTCGGGAAATTCTGAATGACACGGACCGCACCACGTCGCCCAGAAATTTATCAAAACCGGCTTTTTGTCGGTCGGCGCGGCGAGCGATTTTAATTCTTCGGCGGTGATTTTTTTCGTTTCCGTGATTGTTTTCAAATCCGACTTTTGCGCTAAAATTGCGGCGACGGAAACGGCGACGATAAAAACGGCGAAAAATGTTTTTATTGATTTTTGAAGCATTTTATTTTCTATTGTGTCGGCAGTGTTTCGTAAAATAATTCGTCAACGTAGCAGTAACCCCAATCTTCGCCTCGCTCGAATGATTTGATAATCGGATGATTGGTTGAATGAAAATGTTTCGTCGCGTGTTTGTTTTTTGAACTGTCGCAGCAGCCGACGTGTCCGCACGTTTCGCAGAGGCGCAAGTGAACCCATTCGTCGCCGATTTTCAAACAATCTTCACATCCGTTCGCGCTCGGCGTAACCTGTTTTATTTCGCTTAAATGTTCGCATTTGTTCATAAAAATTGTTCTCCGTAAATTATTGTCCGGGTTCTTCGACGACTTCGATTTCTTCGCCGTGAAGTTTTTTTAGCATATCAACCAAAGATGCGCCCAAATCTTCTAAAACCTTTTTCATTTTTTCGTCGGTCATCGTTTCGTTGTTGCCGTCGAACATCGAGTTGACTTTGGCGACGGCGATTTCCGATGGCAGGACGTTGACGAACATAATCGAAAGCACGCCGCGCAGATGTCCGAGACAGCGAATGCCGCCGAACGCGCCCGGCGATTCGGTCATAATCGCGGCGACTTTACCTTTGAAAACTTCGACCATTTTGTATTCATCCGACTGGCGCGAAGCCCAATCAATCGCATTTTTCAATGCGCCCGAAAGCGAGCCGTTATATTCGGGCGAACAAATTAAAAATCCGTCGCTTTCGCCCAAAAGTTTTTGAAACTTCAAAGCGTTTTCGCCGAAGCCTTCCTTCTCGTGGTCGTCGGCGTTATAAATCGGCATCGGATAATCGCGCAGGTCAACGAATGTTACGTCCGCGCCCGCATCAGACGCGCCTTTCATCGCCGTTTTGACGATTCGTTTGCTAAATGAATTTTCGCGCAAACTGCCCGCGAACGCTAAAATCTTCGGTTTTTTTGTCATAAAAATTTTATCTCTTGCTTTTTGGTATGAAAAGTTTGCCACGAATTTTCGGAAAACTCCAATAAGTGGTTTTAACGCGAAGGCGTGAAAGAAAAATATATCTAAAAAACTTCGCGTCTTTGCGCCTTCGCGTCTTTGCGTTAAAATTTCTCAAAGCGATGATTCAATCTTTTCAAAATTTTTCTCCGAAAATTCACGAAACGGCTTTCGTCGCCGATGATGCCGTCGTTATCGGCGATGTCGAAATCGGCGCGGAATCGAGCGTCTGGTTCGGTTCGATTCTGCGCGGCGATGTCAATTCGATTCGCGTCGGAGCGCGAACGAATATTCAGGACGGCTCGATAATTCACGTTTCACGCGAGACGCATTCGACCGTTCTCGAAGACGAAGTTACGCTCGGACATCGCGTAACTTTGCACGGCTGTTACATCGAAACGGGTTGTCTAATCGGCATCGGCGCGATTATATTAGATGGAGTTCGCGTCGGCGCACATTCGCTCGTGGCGGCGGGAAGTTTAATAACGCCGAACACGCAAATTCCGCCGCGCGTTATGGTAATGGGAAGTCCGGCAACAGTAAGGCGCGAACTCGATGACGACGAAGTAAAAAATTTGGAAAAGTTCTGGCGCAATTACGTCGCCCTGAACGAAATCTACCGCCGTCAATCGTAAAAATTTTCAAAAAGAACAAGGGGAACAGTTTAATGTTTGATATTTTGAAATCGTTCGGCATCTCGATTTTTATCGGCTTCATTTTCGTTTTTTCGATTGCCGCCCAAACGCCTGAAAACGAAATTTCAGTCGTCGCCGAAGACGCGCTCGCAAGTGTCGGAAATGAAATTGAAACTTCAACCGGCAAAAGCAAAAATCCTTTTTCCAAAAAATATCTCGCCGCCGAAGATTCGACGAAATCCGCAATATCTAAAGTATCCGAAACCGTTGACGCGACGAATTGGAAACTGCCGCGCGGCGCGAAAGAGTTAAACGCCGAACTCGGCTATTCGCCGTTTCAGCCGACGTTTTTCGCTAAAAAAGAATACGATACGAGCGACAGAAGTTTCGGGATTTTGACTTTGCGCGGGGGGCGCGTTATCGGCACGGCGAAGCGTGTAACTTACGAATTTCAAATCGGCATAACGCCCGTTGCGCTGGCGTTTCATAACGAAGTTAAAAATCCGGCTTTTCAATCAGCGACGCTCACGCCGAACGCCGTGCCGACCGTTCGGCAGACGACTTACGGTTTTGCGTTTTCGCCCGTCGGTTTTCGCTTTTTGTTTCTGCCTGAAAAACGCCTGAAACCGTTTGCGGCGGTTCACGCCGGATTCATTTTTTTCAAAAAGCCCGTGCCGCTTCCCGAATCAACGAGCTATGATTTTACGGGCGATTTCGGCGGCGGATTGCAGTATCAAATCAAGAAAAACAAAGCGATAAATTTCGGATATATGTATTATCACATCTCGAATATGAACATCGGAAAATTAAATCCGGGCTACAACGCGCAGATTTTTTACGCGGGCTATTCGTTTTTTTACAAATAGAGTTTAGTAAAAACGAATTTTGGTTTATGCTGAAAGCACGCGCTTTTTCCGGCGCGTGCTTTTATTTTTTTAGAGAAATATTTTTGAGGAGAAATTTTTTAATGCGAAAATTTTACGCGGCGCATTTTTCGCGCGTCGGCAGCTTTTTTATCGTCATTGCAGCTTGCGCTTTGATCGCTTCGGCGCAGGATTTTTCAGACGCGCAAAAAAACCTTTCGAGCGAAGAATCGGTCGCCGCTTCCAAATCCGCGCCGCTTGACGACGCTTACAATAAAAGAAACGAATTCTCCGTTTGGGCTGCCTACGCGCCGGACATTCCGCGTCTTTTCAGCGGTTCGCGCCGCTCGACTTTCGGCGAAATCGGTTTTCAATACGCCCGCCGAATCGCCACCAGCCGCAACGTCGCGCTGAAATATACGATTGATGCGATTCCGTTCGCCGTTCTCAGTTTTCGGCGCGAACTGCTCATTCAAGCTACGCCGACCACATTCGGTTACGACCGCCCGCGCGAGACCGCTTACGGCATCGGTTTAACGCCCGTCGGTTTTCAACTAAATTTTCTGCGGCAGAGAAAAATTCAACCGTTTATTACGGCGAACGCCGGACTAATCAGCTTTAATAAATCCGTTCCCGATGACCGCAGCCCGCTTCGTCCCGACCGTCGCGGCAGGCAATTTAACTTTACGCTCGCGGGCGGCGGCGGCGTGGAATTTTTAACCGAAGAAGGCAGAAGCGTGCGCGTCGGCTTCAAATTCCATCACATTTCGAACGCTTCGACCGGCAACATCAATCCGGGCTTTGACCAAAATCTTTTTTACGTCGGCTATACTTTCAAGAAATTTTAAGTAATTCAAGGACAAAACGGAACACTGATTTGTTAAGATTATTCAGGATTGATTAAGATTTGAATCTTAACTAATCTTAGAAAATCATAACGAATCAGTGTTCTATCGCTTTAAATTAAAATGGCTAACACAAATCCGGCGCGTGGAATGCGCGATTTTCTTCCCGTAGATGTTCGCAAACGCGAATACGTTATCGGCATTATCAAGGAAGTCTACGAATCTTATGGCTTCGAGCCGCTCGAAACTCCGGCGGTCGAAAACCTCGAAACTTTAATGGGCAAATACGGCGAAGAGGGAAATCAGCTAATCTTCAAAATCTTAAAACGCGGCGAGAAATTGCAGGAAGAATTAAACGCGGGCGAAATCAAATCGGAAAACGAATTGTCCGATTCAGCTTTGCGCTACGATTTAACCGTTCCGCTGGCGCGAGTCGTGGCGAACCACAAAAACGATTTGCCGAAATTTTTCAAACGCTACCAAATCCAACCCGTCTGGCGAGCCGACCGTCCGGCACGAGGGCGTTTCAGAGAATTTTACCAATGCGACGTTGACGCAATCGGCTCAAATTCGATGATTGTTGAAGCCGAACTCTGCGCGGCGGTCAGCGAGATTTTAATACGATTGGGATTTGAAGATTTTATGATTCGATTGAATCATCGAAAAATTCTAACTGGCATCTTGGAAACATCTGGAATAAAGAAAGACTTACACACAGATGCACTTATAATACTTGATAAACGCGATAAAATTAGTGCCGAAGAGTTTGTGAAAGAATTTGAGCGAAAAGATATTCCATTAGAAGGGGTTCACAAATGGCTTGCACTTGTTAACAGTATTAATAAAAAACGAAATGACAATCTGAGTGAACAAATACTGCGTGAGTCAAATCAAGACATTGTTGAAACTCTTTCGGATTTCCTTAAAAATCACGAAGAAGGTCTCGAAGGATTAGATGACTTGATAGCAATTTGGAATTTGTCTGAAGAAATTTCAGACGAGCCACATATTGGATTTGAGTTACTTTTAGCGCGTGGTCTGTCATATTACACAGGCGCAATTATGGAAATTGATTTACGTTCAGGTGATTTTAACGTAAGTCTCGGCGGTGGCGGGCGTTATGACGGATTGATTGGAATGTTCGGTAAGGAACAGATTCCGGCGTGCGGTTTTTCGCTCGGACTCGAACGTATCCTCGTCGTGATGGAAGAACGCGGAATGTTTCAAAAATTGGTTGATGAAGGAAAATTAAAATTGGATTCGGCGGATGTTCTCATTACGATTTGGAATGAAGAATCAATCGGCGAATCTTTGAAATTGGCGAATGAATTGCGAAAAGAAAATCTGCGCGTCCTCGTTTATCCCGAAGCCGATAAACTCGGCAAGCAGTTCAAATACGCCGATTCGATTAAAATCCCGTTCGTCTGCGTTTTGGGCGAAAGCGAAATAGCCGAGAACAAAGTTACGCTCAAAAATCTGCGGACGGGCGAGCAGGAAATTGTTTCGCGCGAGGAAATCGCGGCGAAAGTTGCCGGCGGAAACTTGTTATGAAAGACCAAATCCAATCAGCGCAAATCGTTTTGCCGTGCGCCGATTTTAATCGTTCGCTCAAATTTTTTACGGAACGACTCGGCTTTCGCGTCGAGATGATTTTTCCGGCGGACGCGCCTTCCATTGCTGTCGTTTCCGGTTATGGCGTGGCTCTGCGATTGGAAGAATCGAAGGAAATTTTGCCTTTGACTTTGCGGCTAGTCGGTGATTTTTCGGCGGAAATGAAGCGCGAAATTTCATCGCCCGACGGCGTTCGCGTAATTTTAATTGACGCGGAATCGCCGATTGAAATTCCCGAAGCCGCGCCGGAATTTGTTGTTTCGACGCTCGACGATGAAAACTCTTGGAGCGAAGGACGCGCCGGAATGCGTTACCGAGATTTGATTCCGGGCAGACTCGGCGGCAGATTTGTCGCCTCGCATATTTCGATTCCTGTCGGCGGCGAAGTTCCCGACTACGTTCATTTTCATCGCGTCCGGTTTCAGATGATTTACTGCATCGCGGGCTGGGCAAAGCTCGTCTATGAAAATCAAGGCGAGCCGTTTTTAATGAACGCGGGCGACTGCGTTCTTCAGCCGCCGGAAATCCGCCATCGCGTTTTAGAATCGAGCGCGAAATTTGAAGTTCTCGAAATCGGCTGTCCGGCGATTCACGAAACATTCGCCGACCATAAATTGAATTTGCCGAACGAAATTGTCGCGCCCGAAAAAAATTACGGTAATCAGCGATTTCTGCACCACGTCGCTGCCAAAAGCGTTTGGGAAAAATCGCCAATCGCGGGCTTTGAAACGCGCGACACAGGCATTGCCGAAGCGACGAACGGATTAGCCGACGTTCGCGTCTTTCGCGCTGTTGCGAACTCACGCTTTTCCATCAAACACTCAGACGAATTTCTATTCTTTTACATTCTCGCAAATAATCTGCGGCTTTCCGGCGGCGCGGAGAAAACGTATCGGTTGGGGAAAAACGACGCTTTCATTTTGCCAGCCGACAGCGAATATTTTATTGATGCCGACAGTGGACTCGAAATGATTCGCGTCAATCTTCCGGCTGAATAAATGAAACTCGAAAAATTGAATTTGCGTTTAAGAAAATGGTGAAAGCGTGAAACTATTTAACAAAATCGGCATCGTTTGAAAATCAAAAATTATGAAATCAGCAGCTAGATATTTTTTGTTTCTATTTATCGTCGTTCCCGGCAGTTTTGCCCACGCGCAAAAAAAAGTCGAGGATGTAAATTTACCGAATTTCTATCAAGTCAACGCCAAACTTTTTCGCGGCGCACAGCCGACCGAAGCGGGCGTAAAAGAACTCGGCGTGATGGGCGTGAAAACGATTATTGATTTGCGCGGAACGGATAAAAATTCGCTGAAAGAAAAGCATTGGGCGGAAAATGCCGGAATAAAATTTATCACCGTTGATTTGAGCAATTGGTTTAAGCCGGACGCGGCGGACATCGCGGAAATTATGGAGGATATTGACGCGCCGGAAAATCAACCTGTCTTCGTTCACTGCAAACGCGGCGCAGACCGAACCGGAACAGTCATCGCCGTTTATCGAATCTCGCACGACAGTTGGATGGCGCAGCAGGCAAACGACGAAGCGAAACAATTCGGTTTCGGCTGGTGGCAGTTTTGGATGAAGGATTACATCAACGATTATTATCGTGATTTCAAAAAATAATTTATGAACGAACAAATTTTAAAAAACTTTCTCGACGAATCAATCGAAGGTTTTCGCAGTTATAAAAAACTCGCCGAACGCGCAATGGCGCAAATCTCGGACGGGGAATTTTTCAAGTCTATTGACGCGGAAGCCAACTCGATTGCGACAATCACCAAACATATCGGCGGAAATCTTCGTTCGCGCTGGACGGATTTTTTGACGACCGACGGCGAGAAGGCAGATAGAAATCGTGATTCGGAATTCGTCGCCGCCGGCGATACGCGCGAGAGCGTGATGCGAGTTTGGGAAAGCGGTTTTCAGATTCTATTCGATTCGCTCACGTCTTTACGCGCGGAAGATTTAGCGCAAATCATTCAGATTCGCGGCGAAGATTTCACGGTCGTCAGAGCGATAAATCGCGCCGCGATGCACACGGCTTCGCACATCGGGCAGATTCAATTTCTGGCGAAGCATTTTCGCGCCGAAAATTGGGAAACCTTGAGCGTGCCGAAAAATAAGTCGGCGGAGTTTAATAATTGGTTGAGCGCGAAAGAAGATAAAGGAAATTATCTGGAAGCGACCGGAGAATTTGCGGAGAAGGCGGAAAAATAAGCGGGAGGAAAGAGTAGAATCCCGCTTATTTTTTACCGTAAAAGTTTTATGCGGATTTAGTAACGTCTGATTAGAGCGCGGTTGATGAGCCGTGTAGTTACTCTGCCGTTGGCAAAATAAGTCGTGCGATAAGTTTCGCGGTATAGATAGCGTCCGCGCCGCACGGTACGGATTCGCGTAACAAAACGGGTGCGCCGATTGTAACGATTGGGTTGACGGCGGTCGCGCCGCAGTTCGCGGCGGTCGCGCCTGATTTCGCGTCGAACCTGACGGTTGGTTTGCGGTGTCGCCGCCTGCGCTTCAAACGACGGCACAAAAATCACCATCGAAGCGAAAAGAACGGATAATACAAATAATTTCTTCATTTTTCTCTCTCCATTAATTAATAAATTTTCGGTGCGAAACTTGTTCGCCCGATATGAGTCTGACGCGAAAGAGCGATTCGAGGTTGGAAATTTTTCTCCGTCGGATTTGCGCCCGCCGTTTTCGCCCGTAACGCCGCCAAAGATGGCGGCGTTACGATTTCCAAACAGTTCTTAGTTCTACTTTGTCAGATTAAGGCAAACTTGAAAATTATTTGGTATTTAAGAAAATTAACCACGAAAAAACACCAAATAAAACGCGCATTTTTATTTGTCTTCGTGTTGCTTCGTGTTTTTTCGTGGCTTAATTCTTAATCTGACAAAGTAGAATTAGAGCGTGTCTGAAAAGTCAAAATAGAGTGGCAAAGCCGCGCTCAAGAAGGTAGCCGGACTGAAACCTCTGGTCAGCCGCAACCGAGATTCGCGCCCTGAAGGGGCGCAAAGATTGAACTTTGCGCCCCTTCGGGGCGGATACAATGACCCAACGTATTCCAGACGTTTCACGTCCGGCTACCTTCTGAACGCGCCTTCAGCGCAAACTACAGACTTTTCAGACACGCTCTTAGAACTTACGCAATCAATTTATGATAATCTGAATTTCGGTTTATTTATGAAAGCCATTTCAATTTTAGGCTCGACCGGCTCGATTGGCTGCAATACGCTGAAAGTCGTCGAGCATCTCAAAGACGAATTTCGCGTCGTCGCGCTCGGCGCAGGCGAAAATACCGAGAAACTCGCCGAACAAATTTCGCAGTTCAAACCCGAACTCGTCGCCGTTAAAACGGACGAATGCGCCGAAGATTTATTAAAACGAATTTCAGATCTCAAATTACAGACTCCGAAGATTGAAGTCGGCGAAAAAGGATTGATTGCCGTTGCCACACACGCGGCGGCGGAAACGGTTGTTTCGGCAATGGTCGGCGCGGTCGGTTTCGTGCCGACTTTGCGTGCGCTCGAAGCGGGAAAAAGAGTCGCGCTCGCCAACAAGGAAACGCTCGTCATGGCTGGCGAATTGATGACCGAAGCGGCGCGAAAATCGGGCGCGGAAATTTTGCCCGTTGATTCCGAACACAACGCGATTCATCAATGTTTGCGCGGCGAGAAAAAATCCGAAGTCAAGCGTTTGATTTTAACCGCGTCCGGCGGACCGTTTCGGACAAAATCAAAAAAGGAAATCGAAAATGCGACGCGCGAAGAAGCGTTAAATCATCCGACTTGGCAAATGGGCGCAAAAAATACGATTGACTCGGCGACATTGATGAACAAAGGTTTGGAAGTCATCGAAGCGCGCTGGCTGTTCGGTTTTTCGGCTGATGAAATCGGCGTTCTCGTGCATCCGCAGTCAATTGTGCATTCGATGGTCGAAATGCTTGACGGCTCGATTATCGCGCAGATGGGCGTCAACGATATGCGGCACGCGATTCAATATGCGCTAACTTACCCGACGCGCCGAACAAATTGTCTGCCGCAGCTC
>JBPCMK010000059.1:0-19039 GCA_051002375.1 Pyrinomonadaceae bacterium
AGATAATGGTCTTATCTAGTCTTGACCCAATGATTGGAGTTGAAATTCAAAACTCTTTTGACTTTGAATAATGGGAAAATCAATAAAACCTATGAAAAATCTAACGCGAATAACTTTTGACTCAAAAATAATGGGCGGAAAACCATGTATTCGCGGAATGCGCGTAACGGTCGGAATGATTGTCGGTTTGATTGCTTCGGGACATTCTTTTGAAGAAATTTTGGCGGCTTATCCGTATCTCGAAGAAGAAGATTTGCGCGAATCTCTGCGCTATGCGGCGTGGCGCGTTGAAGAAATCGAAGTTCCGCTCGCGGTATGAAAATTCTGATTGATATGAATTTGTCGCCCGATTGGACGGCGGTTTTAGAAGCGGAAAATATCGAAGCCGCGCATTTTACGAGTTCGCGCCCAAGATATTTTGCCGAAAAGCATCGGGCAAATCGTGATTACAATTCTGCAAAAATATGAAAACGAACTCGAACAAGGCGCGTTAATTGTTTTTGATAAAGCAAAAGAGCGCGTCCGCATTTTGCCTTTGGAGAAACGTGGAAAATAAATCGTTAAATATAAAATTTACCGTCGCAATATTTTTGCTTATGACAATCGTCCCTTCGTCATATGCTCAAACCAAACAAAAAATCAATAAAAATTTGGCGGCGGCGCAGGTGAAAGTGGAATTTCTTCACGCTTGGGAAGGTTATAAAAAATACGCTTGGGGACACGACGATTTGAAGCCTTTGAGCAAGTCTTACAAGGATTGGTATGGACAGACGCTCCTGATGACTCCGGTTGACGCGCTCGATACGATGATTTTGATGGGCTTTAACACCGAAGCCGATTCCACGCGGAAATATATCACGAAAAATCTTTCGTTCGATAAAGATATTGACGTGCAGAATTTTGAAATTACGATTCGGCTTTTGGGCGGATTGCTTTCGAGTTATCAGTTGACGCGGGACGCAAAACTTTTGAACTTAGCCGAAGATTTGGGGAACAGATTATTGCCTGTTTTCGATTCGCCGACCGGAATTCCTTATCGTTACGTTAATCTCAAAACCGGAAAGACAAAAGGCGAAATTACAAATCCGGCGGAAGCGGGAACTCTTTTGGTCGAGTTCGGAACTTTGAGCAAATTGACGAAAAAGCCGATTTTTTACGACAAAGCGAAACGCGCTTTAGTCGAAATTTATAAACGCCGTTCGCCAATCGGACTTGTCGGAACGCGCATCAACGTCGAAACCGGAGAATGGACAAATCCCGACAGCCATATCAGCGCGGAGATTGATTCTTATTACGAATACTTGCTGAAATGCGCGATTCTTTTCGGCGACGCGGATTGCAGAAAAATGTGGGAAGAAAGCGTCGCGGCGATAAATAAATATTACGCCGATGAACGAAACGGCGAGCTTTGGTACGGACACGCCGATATGAATTCGGGCAAGCGGACTTCGACGATTTACGGCGCGTTGGACGCTTTCTTTCCGGCGGTTTTGGCTTTAGACGGCGATGTCGAACGTGCGAAAAGATTGCAGGATTCTTCGTATAAAATGTGGACGAAATACAATATCGAACCGGAAGAATTCGATTATGTGAAGATGGAAGTCGGCGACGCGGGTTATCCACTTCGACCGGAAATTGTCGAGTCAACTTATTATCTTTATCACTACACCGGCGATGAAAAGTATTTGCGAATGGGCAAAACCTTTTTTGATGATTTTGTGAAATACTGCAAAAACGATGTCGGTTATGCGGGATTGAAAAGCGTTGTAACGAAAGAAAAATCGGATTCGATGCAGAGTTTTTTGTTTGCGGAAACATTCAAGTATTATTATTTGCTGTTCGCGTCGCCGAAAACTTTGGATTTCAATAAAATCATTTTCAACACCGAAGCGCATCCGATTAAAAAGACTTGGAAATAAAAAATGGCAGCGAAAAAAACAAGAGCGTTAGCAAAAACCGAAAAGAAAATTTTAATTACCGGCGGCACAGGATTTCTCGGCACGCACGTCGTCAAACAATTTCTCGCGGCGGGCGAAAAGAATTTGCGCGTAATGGCTTCGAGCGTTCCGGCGTGGATGCAAGATGCGGGCGTTGACGCGGCGGAAGGTTCGGTTACGAATCGGGAAGATGTCGCTAAAGCCGTCAAAAATGTTTCGGCGATTTATCATCTCGCGGGGAAAGTTTCGCGCGACAACGCCGACGCGGGAAATATGAACGACATTCATCTGAACGGAACGCGCGTTTTGTGCGAAGCGGCGAAAGCGGCAGGCGTGAAAACTTTTCTGCTGGCTTCGTCCAGCGGCACGATTGCCGTTTCCGAATCGGAAGAAATTATAGACGAAACTTATCCGACACCGCTTGAAATTATTTCGCGCTGGGCGTATTACGCGAGCAAATATTATCAAGAAAAAGCCGCGCTCGAAAATTTTGACGGCAAAGGTTTGAAGCTGGTTATTTTGAATCCGTCTTTGCTTTTGGGAACAAGCGATGAGCGGCTTAGTTCGACGAAAGTCGTATTGGATTTTCTCGCCCGCAAAATTCCATACATGCCGTCGGGCGGTTTGAATTACGTTGACGCGCGAGACGCGGCTGCGGCTTTTATCAACGCTCTGGAAAAGGGAAGACATCAGGAAAAATACTTGCTCGGCGCGGCGAATATGACGTTCGCGGAATTTTTCGGAAGGCTCGAAAGATTGTCGAAAGTTTCCGCGCCAATGCTTAGAGTTCCGAAAAAACTGGCGATGACCGGCGCAAACTTTATTGATTCGATTTATAAAAATTGGAATCGCACATCGCCGATTCAGCCGAAGGAAGTCGAGCAAGCCGAATACTTTTGGTATTTCAGTTCCGCAAAGGCGGAAGATGAATTGACTTTCACGCCGCGCGAGCCGAATGAAACTTTGCAGGACACAATTTCATATTTGCGTGAGAATTTTTTGGGCGAAGGCGTTTTCAAATAATTTTTAGCCACGAACAAACACGAAAAGACACGAAAAATAAGGAAAAATTAGCCACAGATTTACACAGATAAACGCAGATTTATCTTTTGATTTTATCTCGTGTCTATCTGTGTAAATCTGTGGCTAAAAATTCTTACGGATAAGTCGGCAAAAACCGAGGCGTGTGTCGCGCTTTTGTCGCCTGCTCGAAAGCGTAGGCGATTTTTATGATTGTCGGTTCGCTGAAGGCGCGTCCGAAAAATGTAATTCCGATGGGCAATTCCTGCACGTAACCGGCGGGAACGGTGATGCTCGGATAACCCGAAACCGCCGCCAGACTCGTCAAGCCTTCAAACACGCCGCAGTCGCCGTTGACGAGATCGGTCATCCACGCCGCGCCGCCCGAAGGCGCGAAAAAAGCGTCCAATTTGTTTTTGTCCATCACCGCGTCAATGCCTTGTTCCTGCGTTAAAACTTTGCTTTTCAAAAGCGCGAGAAGATACGCGCGGTCGTTCAAATCGTTTTTCTCCTGCGCCTGCAAAAAGATTTCCTGACCGAAAAACGGCATCTCTTTTTCCCGATTCGCCTCGTTGAATTTTATTAAATCGGCGAGCGTTTTATTTTGTCCGCCGCGCGTTGCGAGATATTTGTTTAAATCTTCCTTGAATTCGTAAAGCAAAACTTGGTATTCGTCGTCGCCGAATTGTTGGAGCGTCGGAAACTCGATGTCAATCAAAGTCGCGCCGCCGTCCTTTAAAACTTGCAGATGTGGCTCGATGACTTTATCAACTTTATTATTGCGCCCGAAAGTTTGTCGTCCGACACCGATTCGCAGATTTTTCAAGCCGTCTTTTTGTAAAAAGCGCGTGTAATCTTTTTCGCCTTTTTCGGCTTGCGAAGTTATCGAATCGCTTTTATCCATTCCGATTAAAACGCCGAGCAAAATCGCCGCGTCGGTAACGGTTCGCGCCATCGGTCCGGCGGTGTCTTGGCTGTGTGCAATCGGAATCACGCCGCTTCGGGAAACGAGTCCGAGCGTCGGTTTGATGCCGACGATTCCGCACGTCGCCGAAGGGCAAATAATCGAGCCGTCGGTTTCCGTGCCGATGCCGACTGCCGCGAGATTTGCCGCGATTGCCGCGCCTGTTCCCGAACTCGAACCACACGGGTTTCTATCCAGAATGTATGGATTATGCGTTTGTCCGCCGCGTCCAGACCAGCCGCTCGAAGATTTTGTCGAACGAAAATTCGCCCACTCGCTCAAATTAGTTTTGCCTAAAATTACCGCGCCCGCTTTGCGTAATTGCTGAACGAGAAAAGCATCTTGTTTCGGTGTCGGCGCGTCGAGCAAAGCCAAACTTCCGGCGGTCGTATGCATTTTATCCGCCGTGTCAATGTTGTCTTTTATAACAATCGGAATGCCGTGCATTGCGCCGCGAATTTTTCCGCTTTTGCGTTCCTTGTCCAAATCGTCGGCGATTTTCAAAGCGTCGGGATTGAGTTCGATTATCGAATTTAGTTTCGGGTCAATTTCCTTTATTCGCGCGAGATATTTTTCGGCGATTTGGCGGGCGGTTAATTCGCCGGATTTCATTTTCGCCTGAAGTTCGCCGATGGTGATTTCGTTTAATTCATCGTTCGGCGCGGATGAATTTTTGGTTTTAGCTCGGACGTTTTTCATGACGGTTAAAGCAAGCGGAATCGTTGCGCTCGCTTGCAGAAATTCTCGACGGTTTTGTTTGTTCATAAATTTTAATAATTCGGACGGATTTAGTTTTTATATCTTATCACTTGGCTTTGCGTCAATCGGAAAACAAGTTGGACTAACGTCGAGAATTTCTCCATAATCGTAAAATCAAATAAATTCAGCAAGGACAAATCACGAATGATAAATAAATTTTCAGCAGTTTTGTTAATCGGAATTTTTCTGTTCCAAGCCGCGAGCGTATTTGCAAAAGACACTGCGGACAAACAATTTGAGACGTTGGCGAATAAATATATCGCCGAGCTTTTAAAGATGAATCCCGAATGGGCGACCAATTTGGGCGAGCATAAATATGACAATCAGTTGAGCGATTACAGTTTGGCGGGCGTGAAAAAATCTCGCGCTTTCAATCAATCTTATTTGAACGAACTCAAAAAAATTTTGCTCGACAAATTAAGCAAAACGAACAATGTTGACGCGCGAATTATGCGCGACAATCTCGAATCGAATCTTTTTCAGATTGATACTTTGCGCGAATACGAATGGAATCCGCTTGTCTATAATCCGGGCGATTCGATTAACAATTTAATCGCGCGTGATTTCGCGCCGCTCAAGGAACGGTTGACGAATGTCAAAGCGCGGCTCGAACAATTTCCGACGGTCATTGCCGCCGCGAAAGCAAATCTGAAAAATCCGCCGCGCGTCTACACTGAGACTGCGATTCAGCAAAACAAAGGCGTGATCGGTTTGGTCAAAGACGATTTGGAAATGTTCGTCAATCAAGAGCCGGAAATGAAATCGGAACTCGCGCCCGCGCGTGAAAAAGCGATTGCCGCGCTGGAAGATTACGGAACCTGGCTGGAGAAAGATTTGCTGCCGCGCTCCAATGGAGATTTTCGTCTGGGCGACGCGAAGTATCGCCAAAAATTAAAATTCGCGCTCGAATCCGATTTGTCGAAAGAAGAATTATTGAAACGCGCCGAAGCGGATTTGAAGGAAACGCAAAACAAAATGTTTGGCATTGCGCTGCCACTTTATAAAAAATATTTTCCGAATCAAACGCCGCCGTCAAGTAGAAAAGCCGTTATCAAATCCGTTCTCGACAAACTCGCCGAATCACGCCCGACGAACGAAACAATCGTCGCCGAAGCAAACGAAAAATTAAAACAAACGACCGATTTCGTCAGAAAAAATAATCTCGTAACCGTGCCGGACGAACCCGTGAAAGCGATTGTGATGCCCGAATTTAAACGCGGAACTGCCGTCGCATACTGCGATTCAGCCGGACCTTTCGAGAAAAAGAACGAAACATTTTTCGCCATCTCACCAACTCCGAAAGATTGGACGGACGCGCGAAAGACTTCGTTTTTCCGCGAATACAATGATTATATGCTGAACGATTTGACGATTCACGAAGCGATGCCCGGACATTATTTGCAGCTTGTTCACGCCAACCAATTCAAAGCCCCGACGAAGATTCGCGCGATTTTTACGAGCGGTTCGTTCATCGAAGGCTGGGCGGTCTACGGCGAGCAGTTGATGGCGGAAAAAGGTTTCGGCGGCGCGGAAACCGAAATGCAGCAACTCAAAATGCGTCTGCGCGTCATCATCAACGCCATCATTGACCAGAAAATTCACACCGCGAATATGTCTGAAAAAGAAGCGATTGATTTTATGATGAACGAAGGTTTTCAGGAAGAAGGCGAAGCGGCGGGAAAATGGAAACGCGCACAGCTTTCTTCGACGCAGCTTTCTACATATTACGTCGGCGTAACCGAAGTCAACGACATTCGCCGCGCTTACGAAGCCAAGCGCAAAGGCGCGGTTGATTTGCAAAAGATGCACGACGAGATGCTTTCATTCGGCTCGCCCGCCGCGAAATATGTCAAGGAAATGATGGGATTATAAAATTAGAGGCAAATGTAAAAGAGCATCGGGTTTGATTTTCAAACTCGATGCTCTTTTATTTTATAATCATCTGAAGTTGAATCTGTCTCAACCCGCTTTTCTTCAGAAAAAATTTGCTCTACTCTTTCAATGCTGTCAAGCGGTTCCGTAAGTGCATTGGAAAGTTTACTAAATTGATTATCGGTCATGGATTTTTCTCCCGAACAATTTAAATGAGGCACAACTAAAATACAGCATCATTTAATTTTCTTCAAATTTCCTTCGCCGCTGATTTGGCGCGAATTGATTTTCGCAACCCGTTCGGCTTGCTCGAACGCCCGCAGAAAATTTCCGCCCAAGACTTTACAAACTCGCCGAATCGCGTCCGACGAACGAAACAATCGTCGCCAAAGCGAATGAAGATTTGCAGAAAACGACCGATTTCGTCAAAAGTATTTATTTAAATCCCTTTAGCAGAACCGCGTCGGAATTCCACAAGCCACGCACGAGCGCGAGCCATTTGCCGTCGGGCGAGAAGCTGAAATCGAAAATCCTTTCGGAGGTGAAGTTCGTCAACTTTTGCGGCTCGCCGCCGTCGAGCGATTGCCGCCACAGATTGTCAACTTCGGGCAAATCGTTGTTGTCGTAAATCAGCGATTTGCCGTCTTGCGCCCAAACGACTTTGCCGGGCGTTGCCTCGCCGCTGGCAATCTCAAATTCATTCAGCGGCTGGCATTCGGGAAAAGATTTGACGAATAGTTTTCGCTTGTTGTCGCGTCGTCCGAAGTGGGCGAATTTTGTTCCGTCGGGCGAGACGGCGACGCGCAAACTTTTTTCTGCGGAAAGCTGTGCCGCTTCGCCGCCGCTCACGGAAACTCGCCAGAGACTTCCGTTTTTGACTGCGTTGAAAACAACCATCTGACCGTCGGGCGTAAAAGTCGGATTGATTTCGCCGTCGCCAAAGGTCAACTGCGTCGGGTTTCCGCCGTCCGCGTCGGCGCGCCAGATGTTTTGCTGTCCCGCTCGGTCGGAAACAAAGACGATGAATCGTCCTTCGGGTGAAGTTGCCGGACTGCGTTCCAATGAATCGTCAGCGGTTAATTGCCGCTTGTCGCCGCCGTCCGCGTTCATCAGCCAGATGTCGGTTTTCACCGTATCTCTTGCCGGAAAAACGATTTTATCGTCAGCCGTCCACGCTAAATTCGATTGCGCTTTGGCAATCGGCTGAACGCCCGATAAATTATCGGTCGGCGCAATCCAAATCGAGGAATTCAAAAAATCCCGACTCGCCACGATGCGGCTGAAGTCGGCGGTCGCGCCGCGCAGACTGAGCGAGGAAGAATCGCCCGTGATTCGTTCGGCGCGTCCGTCGGGCAAGGACAGCCGCCAGATTTGGTTGGTATCTTCGGCTCTTTCACGCGCCGTAACCAGCAGTCCGCTTTGATCGGGCAGCCACTTGACGCTCTCGATATAATTCCATTTGAAATCGGTCAGAGACTTTTCCGTGCCGTCCGCGAGATTGCGTTCGACGATGCTGTAATCCATCGCGCCGCCGGCGAATTTGCCGTTGCCCGCGCAGTATGCGATTGACGCGCCGTCGGGCGACCACGCGACGCTGAATAGATAACGCGGTTTCGGACTGGTGAAAATTTTTCGCTCGTTTTTGCCGTCGGCATCGGCAATCATCAATTCACTCCCCGCGTCGTCAATTCGCGTGAAGGCGATTTGACTGCCGTCGGGCGAAAAGCTATAGGCGATGTGAACATTGGTTAAGACGAGCGTCGGCACACCGCCGAGAATCGAGATGCGGCTCAATTGCGGCGGCTCGCCTTTGCGCGTGTTGAAATAATAGATGTATTCGCCGTCGCGGGAAAAACTTACGCCGCTGAAATTTTCATCTGTTGAAACGAGAATCGGGATGCTTTTGCCCGTCGCAAACTGCCGCAGCCAAATCGTTTCTTTTTTGCCCTCGACCGTGTAATACGCCAGAAAGTTTCCGTCGGGCGAAATGTTCGCTCCGTCAGCATTGCCGGTATCGGTCAATTTCTCGACCGTCAAAAATCCCGAATTGCGATTAGCACTGCCGAATCTTTCTAAAAAAGAATCCCGACCGCGCAGCATAAAAAATCCCGACAACAAAACAATGCTGATTAAAATCGCGGCAATCGAATAAATAACCGGACGCGACGCGACTGAAGCAAAAGCGTTTGAAAGCGGCGAAGTTTTGATGGCGGGTTTTTCGCCCTGAGAATCGCCGTCAGACGCGGCTTCCGCATTCGGTTCGGTAATAATTTTATGAAACGAAAGTTCTTCCGAATTTTCACGAGCGGAAAAATCCGCGGTCGAAATTTTCTTGACCTCGGCGATAAAACGATAACCGCGACGCGGCACGGTTTCGATAAAACGCGGCTCGCTCGCGCTATCGCCCAACGCCTTGCGAAGTTCCTTGACGTTAAAGGCGAGATTGCCTTCCTCGACGAAACGGTCTTGCCAGATGCGCTGCATCAATTCCTCTTTCTCGATTAAACGTCCGGCGTTGCAGATAAATACTTCGAGCGTGTCGAAAACCTTCGGCGCGAGTGCAATCGCTTCGCCGCCCGTCGTTAAAATTTTCTCCTGTGGGTCGAGGCGAAACGCTTCGAATTCGTAAAAATGTTTTGTTTCAGGTTGCTGTAAAGACTCGCTCATCATTTCCTCATCGAAACTTCACCGATAATTCAAGACTTCTGCGGCGAAAGATTTTAGATTTTTATTTATGCGCGACAAGCCGATTCTAGCATAACGTCCGGTTGTGTCGAAAGAAAGTTTTGCGTTCACAAGGAGAAAAGAAATGTTAAATAAAATTTTTGCCAATCTAAAAAATAGAATTTCCGAAAACCTCTTCAAACAAATCTTGATAATTTCGAGTTTCGGTATCGCCGTTAAAAAACTTCGACGAACGGCGGGCGCATTGCTGTGCGCCGTGCTGTTGATAACCGTTTTCTTCTGGACGGGCGGGCAAATCGCGCATGCGGATTTCAGCATCGGCAGCGTCGTTACCGGCGCGAGTCCTCGCGCTGTTGTTGTCAATCCGGTAACGAATAAAATCTACGTCGTCAATCAAGCCGGCAACAGCCTAACCGTCATTGACGGCACGAACGACGCGACGCAAACCATCGCGGTCGGGACGAATCCGATTGCCATCGCAATCAACACGGCGACGAACAAAATCTACGTCGCTAATTTCGGGAGCGGGGACATCAGCGTGGTTGACGGCGCGACCGGCGCGGTAACGGTAACGATAATTTTGTCGTCCGGTTCGATTCCGAAAGCGGTTGCCGTCAATTCCGTAACGAATAAAATTTACGTCGCCAGTTCCGGCAGCCAGAATGTAACGGTGATTGACGGCGCGACGAACGACGCGCAAAGTTTCGCGCCGGGCGCGTCGGGTGCGGACGCGGTGGCAGTCAATCCCGCAACGAATCAAATCTACTTCGCCAATCAAATTGACAACACGGTAACAGTTATCAACGGCGCGACGAATGTGCCAACATTGATTTCGGTCGGTGCTGCGCCGCTCGCGCTGGCAATTAATCCGGCGACAAATAAAATTTACGTCGCCAACTCCGGCGGCAACAGCGTAACGGCGATTGACGGCGACACGAATTCGACAACGACCGTTTCAGTCGGCATGAATCCGCAATCCGTCGCGGTCAATCCGGTAACGAACAAAATTTACGTTCCGAATTTCAACACGAACAACGTATCGGTGATTGACGGCGATATGAATGATACCGTCACGGCGACGATTCCGGTCAGCACAATGACGACCATCGCCACAAATCCAGATGCCGTCGCAATCAACCCGATAACGAATAAAATCTACACTTCAAATAACGGCAGCAACAATGTAACGGTTATTGACGGCGTGACCAATTCAAATTCAATCATCACAACCGGCGCAAGCCCGATGAGCGTTGCCGTCAATCCGATAACCAATAAAATCTACGCCGCCAACAATAACGGCGGCAGCATAACCGTCATCAGCGGCGATGACAACGCGGCTGCGTCTGTAACTCTGGCGAACAGCGGAATTCCTCAAAGCGTGGCGGTCAATCCGGTTACTAATAAAATTTACGTCGTTGATTTCGGCGGCGCGGTTTATGTGATTGACGGCGTGACTAACGCGGTAACTAACATACCGGACAACGCGACGCGCGGGCGCAGCGTAAAGGTTAATCCGATTACCAATAAAATTTATGTTACGCACGATAACAGCAACAACAACACTGTATTGGTGATTGACGGCGCGACTAATCAAACGACGTATGTGCCGAGCGGAAATCGTTCGACCGGACTTGCCATTAATCCGGTAACGAATAAAATTTACGTCTCGACCTTCGACGGTTTTCTGACGGTCATCAACGGCGCGGACAATTCGACGCACAACGCCAATACAAACTCCGCGCTCGACCAGATTCTCGATGTAGCGGTTAATCCGGTAACGAATAAAATTTACTGCACCTCTACCTCTAACAATTCAATCTCCGTGATTGACGGCGCGAATGATACGTTCTCCGCAGTCATTTCAGTTCCCACACCGCCGTTTTTTATCGGAGTCAATCCGGCGACAAATAAAATCTATGCGGCGTTAAACGGCGGCACCAATAACATCGCGGTCATTGACGGAACTGACAACTCGACGACTTATTTGAACTCCGGCGGCATCAATCCATACGATGTCGGCATCAATCCGATTACCAATAAAATTTATTTTCCCAATAGCGGAGACCCCAGTATGGCGATTGTTGACGGCGCGACTAATGCCGTTACAATCTTGTCGTTCAGCGATTCTCTCTGGAACGTGGCGGTTAATCAGGCGACGAACAAAATATATGCGACCAGACCGTCTCCGGCAAGAATCACGATGATTGACGGAACGAACAATGCCGTCCAAAATTTGACGACTACCGGTTACACGGCAATCGCGGTCAATCCGATTACGAATAAGGTCTATACGCCGGTCTACTTTCCAACTCCGACGTTATGGGTAACTACGCCCGCGCCGACCAATGCGATTCCTTTGAACACGACCATCACGCCGCTCGCCGGAAATACATCGTTGGGCAACAACCCGACGTTCACCTTAACGGCAACCTCAAACTATTCGCCGAACGCGCCCGCGCCGCAAAAAATCTATTATCAACTCGACACGACGAACGGCGCGTGGAGCAAAGCGACAAATACGGGAAGCACTTCGACGACCGTAACGGCTACGGCGAGTTTGTCGAATGTGCTGAACGGCTTGCACATTCTCTATTTCTACGCCTCCGACGGCACGGATTCGACCAGCGTCAATCCGCTCGCCGCCGGAAACGATTCGCTCAAACAGATTTTCGGCAGCAAAAATTTTGACGCTCTCGCACCTGAATCGAGTCCGATTGCGGGCGGCGTTAACGCCTATCAATTTCTCGTCAAATTCGTGCCGACCGCCGCGAGCGTTACGGTTGCAGGCAGAGTTCTCACGCCGTCGGGCAGAGGCTTGATGAACGCAACCGTTTTGCTGACCGACGTAAACGGCGCGACGCGCTCGGCGCGAACAAGCACATTCGGCTACTACCGGTTTGTTGATGTCGCGGTCGGAGAAACTTATATTTTTGAAGTGCGCTCGAAGCGTTACCGATTCGCACCGCAAGTCGTAACGGTTACCGAAGATTTGACTGATTTTAATTTTACGGCTGAACCATAGTCGAAAGGAATTTGATTAAAACGGGCAAATTTCGTTACAAGCTGAAATTTGTCCGCGAAACAAAAGGAGAAAATTACGAGAAAGAATTTTGCTTTTGCAGTCCGACAAAAGAAAAAAGATGTAAAGCAAGGTAAGAAATCTTGCCGCACTTAAAATAATCAAGATCGGACAAGACTGAAATTTAAGATCGAAGGAGAAAAATAAATATGTTCAGCGTTAGATGTACGGTTACGTTACTTAAAGACAAAAATCGGAAAGTTGATATTGAAATTTTTAAAGACCCGAAGGGTAATCAGCTATGGAAAGTAATTCGAGCGGCGGGAGGAAGTCTGCGTCTCTCCGCGCTCGAAGGCGATTGGGATGTCAACGGCGGGGAAATGTTATCGCTCTGGTATAAGCCTACAAATAATGAAAAAACCACGCCTTTCGGCTCCATTACATTGTTTGTGGAGGACGTAAAGCAAAATTTTCTGCAGGATATTATCGGCAACGGCACATCCTTCGTTGCGGAGAATGCCAGCTTATTTAACGATAATCCGTCTGAAAAAGACGTTACCTGCAGCTTTTCGCGGATGAACTGAATACATAACAATCCGGCTTTATTCGTCCAAATGTTTTTTGACGACGTTAGTTTTATGAAAAGGAGAAAAATTTTGCTTTTACAATCACATTTTTACAAGCGTGGAAAACCGATGCTTTCTACGGCAATCTTTATACCGGATTTGTTGTTCAATAAAGCCGGAAAAATATCTGTTAAGAAAAATCCAACAACAGTTAGGACGAGTTTTTGACAACCTAAAAATGGAGGGGTTTATGAAACAAGAATGGATAATTTTGAATAATCAAAAAACATTGGGGTTAAACATTTCGGCTATCGTGGGATTTGCCGGAGTAAACCTTAAAGACGATGTGCTGCTGATTCAAGGGTTTTTTAATTACATTGCCAAAGGTTTTGGTGCAGCAGCCGTCGGTTTGGGCGGCGTGTATAAAGTTCCCGAAATAACGGGCGAGATGGATGCGGACACTTATTCGGCAATCAGCGAATTTCAGATACGAAACGCGCATCAGTTGTTGACCGGTCATCAGTTCGACGGTCGCATTCATCCGGGAAATTTCAAAAATCGGCATCTCAGTTCTCGCGGCTTGAATCGCCATATGTTCATCACGCTTCTAAACATTATGGCGATTGATGCCGCCGTCATGCAGGGACAGTTGGATTATGTTCAAGGTTTGGCTGGTCTGAAGCTAGAACTTGGACTCGCTATTGACCAGGCGATATTAAATTCTTGAAAAACAAGAAACGAAATTTTAAGAAAATCGGGAAACGAAAAATTATTTTGGCGGGATGCGTTTCAAACTTCCTTCGCCGCTGATTTGGCGCGAATTTATTTTCGCAACTCGTTCGGCTTGCTCGAACGCCCGCAGGAAATTTCCGCCCAGGACTTTCAAAATATCTTGCTCGGAATAGCCGCGCCGGAGCATTTCGTAAGTTACGAGCGGCAAGTCTTCCATTCCGTTCATCCCGGCGGGCAGAAACGGAACGCCGTCGAAATCCGAACCGATGCCGATGTAATCAATGCCGATGAGATTTTTGATGTAGTCAATATGGTCAACGATGCGCGTGTAGGGCGCGATGTAAATCGGATTTTCCGAAAAGAGTTTTCGCTTCGCTTCGTTAAAGCCCGCTTGGTCGTCCTTGTATTTTTCTTTCAGCGCGTCGAGTTCCGGCTTTAATTTTTTGGCGCGTTCGTTTTCTTCAGTGTTCGTTCGCGCATCTAAAAACGACGGATAAAAATTTATCATAATTACGCCGCCGTTTTTCGGAATGCGTTTTAAAATATCATCCGACACATTGCGCGTGTGGTCGTTCAAGCCACGCGCGTCCGAATGCGAAGCGATCACCGGCGCGGTCGAAACATCTAAAACGTCCGACATCGTTTTCGCCGAAACGTGCGAGATGTCAACGAGCATTCCCAAACGATTCATTTCCCGAACAACGTCTTTTCCGAAATCAGACAAACCGTTGTTGCGCGGCTCGTCGTGATGCGCGTCCGCCCAATCGTTCGTGTTGTTGTGCGTCAAGGTCATATAACGCACGCCGAGCCGATAAAATTCGCGCAAAGTCGCAAGCGAATCTTCAATCGCGTGTCCGCCTTCGATGCCCATTAGAGCGCAGATTTTCCCCTGCTTTTTAGCGCGGCGAATGTCTTCGGCGGTCGTGCAGAGATTAAATTCCTGCGGATATTTTTCGACCGCGCGATAAGTCGCATCAATCAGATTGAGCGCGTGCGATGCCGAGCCGCCTTTTTTGACGTAATCCGCCGAAACGTAAATCGAGAAAAATTCGCCAGTTATTCCGCTTTCCTTGAAACGCTCCAAATCCGAATGAAACGGATCGCCGTCGAGATGAAATTTTCCTTTCGTCGGTGTTGCCAAATCGTAATCTTCGTCATACATCGGTGTCGGAATGTCGTTGTGTCCGTCAACGATTATCGCTTTCTTGTGAATCGCCAAGGCTCTTTGCCAGAGTTTCGGATCGGCATCTTTCGGCATCGTTTGGGCGAACGATTGTCCGACGAATGCGAAAATAAAAAGAATAGAAATCAAATAGTTTTTCATAGATTTTAATTGCCTCGAATTTTTGCGTCTAGTGTAACTTTTTTTATTTGCTTTCGCATAACGCGGGCGAAGCGTTCGGCGAATTTTAGCGGCACGATTTTTGTAATATGAAATGGAAGAGTTTGCGCTCTTGGAAAATATGAATCCCCTTTACTCCGATTTTAGCTAATAAACAAAAGCACATTACACATTCAAACTCTATTTTACCTGCTTTGTCCAGGCAGACGGATTTTGTCATGTTGACAAAATCCGTCTGCTTGCCGGTAACAATAAATGACCTTAACTTCCAGAGGTTTGCCGAGGTATGAATAATAAAACAAAACGCTCTTCAAAAAACTTATCCGCCGAAAATAAAAAATTAGAATCTTTTCGCCACCTGCTCGAAACAATGCCGGTGATGATTTACGCCGCCGAACCGCGTCCGCCGTATTCGCCGATTTACATCAGTCCGGCGTTTGAACAGTTCGGTTATCCGCTTGACGAATGGTATAAAAATCTGGATTTGTGGATGAAGACTGTTCACCCGGAAGACCGCGAAAGAGTTCTCGCCGAAACCGAAGCGGCGATGAAATCGGGCGGCAAAACCAATCTGGAATATCGAATGGTTGCGCGTAACGGCGAGGTGCGCTGGGTGCGCGATTACGGGCGGTTTGTCGAAGACGAAAACGGTAATCCGATTAGCTGGCAAGGCGTTATCGTTGACGCGACCGAGCGCAAACTCGCCGAGCAGGAATTGCAAAAACGCGAGCGGCTTTACCGCACGCTCGCCCGCAGCATTCCGCAAACCGCCGTCGTGCTTTTCGACCGCGATTTCCGATATACGCTCGCCGACGGCGTGCTGCTCGAAAAACACGGATTTTCAAAAAAGATGTTCGAGGGCAAAACGCTTTGGGAAGTTTTCCCGCCGGACATCTGCGAAGAATGGGCGAGCTATTACCGCCGCGCGTTAAGCGGCGAAATCGTCAGTCTCGAACAGACGGACGACGCGGGTTCATTCCAAATTTACGTCGTGCCGGTCAAAAACGAATGCGGCGAGATTTTTGCCGGAATGGTGATGTGGCAAGACATCGCCGAGCGCAAGCAGGGCGAAGAAGCATTAAGGGAAAGCGAGCGACGCTACCGGCAGATGTTCGAGAAAAATCAAGCCGTCAAATTCATCATTGACGCGGACACGGGAGCGTTCGTAGATGTAAATCCGGCGGCGTGTAAATTTTACGGTTATTCGCGGGCAGAATTTAAGACGAAAAATATTACCGACATAAACACGCTGCCCGCCGAACAAATCGTTCGTGAGTTGAAAGAAGCGAAAAGAGAGCGGCGCAGTTGTTTCCATTTTCAACATCGTCTCGCTTCGGGCGAAGTGCGCGATGTCGAAGTTCATTCGAGTCCGCTGCAAGACCAAAATCAAAATTTGCTGTATTCGATTGTGCAGGACGTAACCGAGCGCAAGCAAGCCGAACGCGCGTTGAAGGAAAGCGAAGAGCGTTACCGCGATTTGTTCGAGAACGCCAACGATTTGATTTACGTTCACGACCTTGAAGGAAATTATATTTCGGCGAATCGGACGGCGGAGCGCGTTTTCGGCTACACGCTCGAAGAAGCCCTCAAGATGAATATCAAACAGGTTGTCGTTCCCGAACATCTGGAAATCGTCCGGCGTAATTTATCTGCGAAATCCGAAGGAACGGAAAAATCGGTGTATGAAGTTGATTGTCTGACGAAGGACGGGCGCAGAATCACTCTGGAAATTAACAGCCGCACTATTTTCAAAGACGGAGCGGCGGTTGCCGTGCAGGGCATTGCCCGCGACATCACCGAGCGCAAACAAGCCGAAGAAATTTTACGGGACAGAGAAGAACAATATCGGGAATTGTTCGAGAACGCCAACGATTTGATTTACACGCACGATTTGGCGGGCAATTTCACATCGCTCAATCGGGCGGGCGAATTGATTACCGGCTACAGCCGCGCCGAAGCGTTGCAGATGAACATCGCGCAGGTCGTCGCGCCGGATTATCTAGCGGCGGCGCAGCGCATGAGGCACCGAAAAATCGCCGACGATTTGCCGACGGTTTATGAACTCGAAATTATCGCCAAACAAGGACACCGCGTTTCGCTCGAACTCAGCACGCGAATAATTTATCAAAACGGCGCGGCGGTCGGCGTGCAGGGCATCGCCCGCGACATCACCGAACGCAAACGCGCCGAAGCAAAACTCAATCATTTAGCCGGACACGACGTGCTGACCAATCTGCCGAACCGCGCCAAGTTTATGAATCATTTGGAGCGAGCCGTGAGCCGCTCCGAATGCAATTCGTCGTTTCGTTTCGCCGTGCTGTTTTTAGACCTCGACCACTTCAAAATTATCAACGACAGTCTCGGTCATTCAATCGGCGACAAATTGTTGATTGCCATTGCCGAACGACTCGAATCCTGCGTTCGTCCGGGCGATATTGTCGCGCGTCTCGGCGGCGACGAATTTACGATTTTACTGACGGACATCCACGAGCCGTCCGCCGCCGTGCGCGTCGCCGAACGCTTTTTAGAAAAACTGTCCGCGCCGTTCAAATTAGGCACCTACGAAGTTTTCACATCAGCCAGCATCGGCATTATTATCTCTGACGAAATCAAACGTCAGCCGGAAGATTTTCTGCGCGACGCGGATACGGCGATGTATCGCGCGAAGGAAGCGGGCAAATCCAGATACGAGATTTTCGACCGCGAAATGCACAATCGAAATATGAATCTGCTGCAAATGGAAACCGATTTGCGGCGGGCAATCGAGCAGAACGAGTTTCGGGTTTTTTATCAGCCGATTGTCTCGTTCGACGACGGCGAGATTCAGGAATTTGAAGCCTTGATTCGCTGGCAGCATCCGACGCGCGGACTCGTTCCGCCGAACGAATTTATTCCGGTCGCCGAAGAAACCGGATTGATAATTCCCATCGGCGAATGGATTTTAAGAGAAGCCTGTCGTCAAACCGCCGAATGGCGGCGAACGAACGCCGGGTCAAATTATCTTTCAGTCAGCGTCAATCTTTCCGCCAAACAATTGACGCATCCGAATTTGACAATGCGCGTCGCCGAAATCCTGCGGCAAACCGCGCTCAATCCGCGCTGTCTGAAATTAGAAGTAACCGAAAGTATGGTGATGGAAAACAGCGAAAAAGCGATTGCCGTAATTGCGGAATTAAAAAGTCTCGGCATCTCGTTTTCGACCGACGATTTCGGCACTGGCTATTCCAGCTTGAGTTATCTGCACCGCTTTCCATTCAGTCGTCTGAAGATTGACCGCTCGTTTGTCAGCCGAATGGATGCCGACCAAAAAAGTGAAGCAATCGTGCGGACGATTTTGCTGCTCGGACAAAATCTGAATATCGAAACCGTCGCCGAAGGAATCGAAAACGAGCGGCAGCTAGAATCTCTGCGTCGTCTCGGCTGCCGTTCCGGTCAAGGCTTTTTGTTTTCCAAGCCGGTCAACGCCGAAGCCGCGACACAGCTTTTACGCGACGGTGTGCCAAACTTCTTCGACACGATGCCGTTTGATTTAGGCGACACGAGCGAACATCGGTTTGTCGAATTGGATAAAATTCAGTAACCGCTCAAACGGTAAAAAGTTTAGGTTTTCGGAAAAGGTTTTGCTACAATCCAAGCAAGAGGCTTTTATGGAAAACATAAACGAGAAAGACACTTTGCCGAATTTGGAAACGGTTCTTAATGCGATTAACGGATTGCGGCAGGAAATGACCGATTCAATTAACCGATTGCGTCAAGAAATGAACGAGCGGTTTGACAATGTTGAAACGAGATTAGCAAATGTCGAAGAGCGATTGACAAATGTTGAAAACGATGTGAGCAAAGTAAAGGAATTGCAATTCGTTTTTGAAAATGAATTTGATAGATTACTTGCTTTGTCATACAAGTCATTAGAATTAAGCCACGAAAATCGCGCCGATGTCAGAATTATGCGAAAGGAAATTTCGGCTTGGTCGCACGACGTAAGAAAACTAGAAAGAAAAGTCGCCTAATAAAATTCGGGGCTGTAAGAAATTTTGTGTAAATCGAAATTTATAGAATAAGGAGATTTACACTTATGACGATACGAAAAGAAATACTTGATGAATTGATTCGGGATTACAAGAACCCGGAAGATTTGCTCGG
>JBPCMK010000060.1:0-17742 GCA_051002375.1 Pyrinomonadaceae bacterium
GCGTCAATGATTTCGAGCGAAAACGGACTTCTGCGCGGGCTTGTTTTATTAAACGTGCGCGGGCGCGATGTAGGTTCGTTCGTGGACGAAGCGAATAAAGCGATTGTCAATCAAATTCAACTGCCGCCGGGTTATTACATCAGTTGGAGCGGACAATACGAAAATCAGCAGCGCGCCCGACAAACTTTGCTGGTCGTCGTTCCCATCGTTTTGATCGTCATTTTCGGCTTGCTGTTTATGACTTATAATTCCGCGCTCGAAGCGGCGCACGTTCTGCTTGCCGTGCCGTTTGCTTTGACCGGCGGCGTGTATCTGTTGTGGTTTTTAAATTATAACTTTTCCGTCGCCGTCTGGGTCGGCTTTATCGCGCTTTTCGGAACGGCGGTGCAGAACGGGATGGTGATGGTGATTTACTTGGAAGAAGCCGTCCACAAAAAAGAAAAGGAACTCGGCACTATGACAAAAAAAGGCTTGCTCGAAGCGGTAATCGAAGGCGCATTATTGCGCTTGCGCCCGAAAGTAATGACCGTTTCCACCGTCGTCGCCGGACTTTTGCCGATTATGTGGAGTTCAAGCACGGGTTCGGAAGTGATGAAGCCGCTCGCCACGCCGGTTTTAGGCGGAATGGTTTCGAGCCTTTTGCACGTTTTGATTGTTACGCCCGTGATTTTCTACTGGTTGAGAGAACGCGAGATAAACAAACGTCTGAAACTCACCGGCGCGGCTGTTTCGGTTGAACCGGATTCCGACGGTGCGGATTTTACAAAAAAAACACAGCTTCAAAAAAATTACGAACCTGAAAAATGGAAGCAAAACGGAGAATGAAAACGACTGCAAATGCTTATTTGTCGGATATTTTTAAGCTGTTCGTAATTCTGTTTTTAACGGATTTTATCGGCGTTAAGTTGATTGTAAATAATTGATATGTTTTTGAAATTGACCAAAAAAAATCTCAGGTTGTGGTGCGTCGGCTTGCTGCTGGCGGCGCAGATTCCGTTGGCGGCGCAAATTCCCGATGTTCAAGTTTCTACAACTTCTGTCGCCAAAACCACTTCAGTTGAAAAATATCTCGATCAGACGGGCGGCAGAACGGCGGACGAACTCGTGAGGTTCGCGCTTGAAAATAATTCGGATTTAGAAGCCGTGCGCGGGGAAGTCACGGCGGCGGAGGCTCTGATAAAACAGGCGGATTTTCGGGCAAATCCGAATTTGGAATTGAGCGGCTCGAAAAATCCCATTTCGCCGAGCAATTCTCTGACGGTCAAAGCCTCTCTGCCGCTCGAACTTTTCGGTCGGCGCGGCGCACGTGTTTTGGTCGCTCAGCGCGAAGCGGAAATCCGGCGGCAGGTTCTTCAAGACCGCGAAAGACTTTTGGCGGCTGAGGTTCGCGCGAAGTTCGGCGAAAGTTTGGCGTTGGCTCTCAAACTCTTTTTTGTCGAGGAAACTCTGGCGGCGACAACCAACAATTACAGTCTGGTTGCCGCCCGCGTCAGGGAAGGACGCACCGCGCCGCTTGAGCGAAATATGGAACTCGTCGAACTGAACCGCATTCGCGCGTTGCGGGAGACGAGCGACGGACGCACGGAAATTTCTCTGCTTGAACTTAAAAATCTGGTCGGAATGCCGCCGGACGCGCCGCTTCGTCTGCGCGGAAATTTTGCCGATCTGCTCGAACCGCTTCCGCCGCAGGCAATCGCCGTCGAACAAGCCTTAAAAAATCGCCCCGATTTGCAGGCGGCGCAGGCGTTGGTTGATTTGGCTGAGGCGCGAATCGAACAGGCAAAAGTTCAGGGGAAATCGGATGCCAGCGTCAGCGCGGGTTATTTGCGAACGAATTCCGGCTTTCCGTTTCGCGGTTTTGACGGAAATCAACAGCTCGCACCGATTCGGAGCGTTTTTAATTTTGTAACTTTCGGCGTAACGCTCAGTCTGCCGGTTTTTAATAAAAATACGGGCAATATCGAAGCCGCCGTCGCCGACAAAACATCCGCCGCGAACCGTCTGGAGTTCGGAATTTTGACCGTTCGGCGCGAAATGGCAGCCGGTTATGTGAGATACGAAAGTGCCGCCCGCGCGATGGAAATTTACCGCGTCGGGGTCGAGCAGCAATCGAAAATGAATCTCGGAGTCGTGCGTCAAACTTACGAACTCGGATCAAGAACACTGCTCGATTATATTGCCGAGCAACGCCGGTATATTGAGGCTGAAGATGATTTTATTGACGCGCAGCTTGAAACTTATCTGGCGCGAATCGAGATTTTACGCGCCACAAACGCGCCGGAATTAACAAACAAATGAACGAAGAAAAAGATTTGAATTCACCAACTGAAGAAAACGAGATTATTTCTGAAACGAAAATCATTGAAGAGAAAAAACGCACTGATTTCCGGCGGCGGATGACGCAGCCGCGTTTCATCGCGCTTTCGATTCTCATTTTGGTGCTGGTAATTTTTGCGGTCGTTTATTTGATTTCAAAACGAAATAGTCAGGAAGGGCAGGCAGTTCCCGCGCCGCGCACCGTCAGTTTCGGACAAGCGGACACAAATACCGACGGCAATGCTGATTTATCAAAAGAACAAATCTTGACGATTCCGTCCGAACAAATCGAGCAAATCAAAGTCGAAATTGAAACGGTCGGCGAAACGCTTTCGTCGGAAATTGCAGGCGCGGCTTCGACCGGCGTTATTCAGGCAAATCAATACGCGGAAACGCCCGTCATTTCTCTGGTCGGCGGCGTTGTTCGCAATGTTTCGGCGGAGCTTGGCGAATACATCCGCAAAGGCGAAACCGTTGCCGTCGTGTTCAGCGACGAACTCGCCAAAAGCCAGTCGAATTATCTGGCGATGGTTGCCGAATCGGACGAAGCAAGCAAACGCTATAATCGCGCTCTTGAACTTTCGGACGTTTCGCAGGAATCCCGCACCGAACTCGACCGCGCGACTGCCGCTTTTGAAATTGCCGAAGCCGAACATACTGAACATCTGAAAAACTATGAAAGAACAATAAACTTACTTGAAATCGGCGCGGCAAGCCGTCAGGAATTTGAAGCGGCGCGGGCAAAACACGAAATCACGCAGGCAAAACTCGATGAAGCAACCAGTCGGCTCGAACGCGCCAAAAAACTTTTAAAAATCAATCCCGAAAGAAAAAACGAGATTGACCGCTCGCTGACGCAACTGCGAACGATGGAAGCGAAAACCGATGCCGAACGGCAAAATCTTCTTGTTTTGGGACTTTCGCCCGAAAAAATAAATCAAATAAAACAAACGCGCCGCGTCAGTTCTGATTTGCCGATTCAATCGCCGGTTTCGGGAACGGTAACGATGCGTGAAATAAATTCCGGCGAAGTTGTCGCGGCAAACAAGGAATTGTTCAAGATTACTAATCTCGGAACCGTCTGGGTGATCGCCGAAGTTTATGAAAAAGATTTGCCAAAGATTCGCACGGGCAGCGGCGCGACCGTGACAAGCGACGCTTTTCCGGGCAGAGTTTTTCGCGGTCAAGTAACTTATATTGACCCGAATCTCAATCCGACGACGCGCACGGCGCAGGCGCGCGTCGAACTCGAAAATCCGAATCAGATTTTCAAAGTCGGGCAGTATGTCAACGTCGCTTTCGGCTCGCTCGGAATGGCGGAGCGCACCGCGCCGGTCATTCCGAGTTCCGCCGTGCAGACGATTAATAATCAAAAAGTCGTGTTTTTGACAACCGGCAAGCCGGGCGTTTTCGTGATGCGGCAAATTCGTCTCGGCGCGGAAACCGAAAATCGCTACGTCGTGTTGGAAGGCGTAAACGTCGGCGACAAAATCGTTACTTCGGGAAGTTTCCTGCTCCGCGCCGAATGGCTTAAACAGCATCCCGCCGGACAATAAGTTTAGAAAATAAAGATTTTATCACGGCTGATAAATGAAATTTATTCCTGAATGTTACACCATATCAACTTCTTACCCAAAAGATTGTTTGTTATCAAACGGCTATGTTTGCAAGCAGTCAACCCAAGTCTCTTAATTCTCGCCGACAGCCATCAGAAATTAAATAAAATATCTGTGTTTATTGACTTAAATTGAATGTTCTACGAACTGAATCGTGCAGCACGGGCTTTGCAATACCGTTTTGGAAACAACGAATAATTACCTTAAAAAATTTCAGTTTTGAGAACTGATTCGAGGAATTAAATTATATGAAGTTAGTCAATATCAAACTATCAAATCCGCTACGGGGAATTTGACTTTATTAAAAGATAAAACGCGATTTTCAAAATTCGTTGACGAAGTATATCTGCCTTACTGCAAAACAAACAATGTCAACTTCAGTCAAAAAATTTATGAAACTAATAATCTTAAAAAATTCTTTGGCGATATGCCGTTGAAAGCGATTCTTCCGAACAAAATCGAAGAATTTAAACGCCGCCGTTCAGCGCAAAAAATTCGTTGTCAGAAATGCCTAAATAATAAACATCAGTCAAATGACGTTTGTAATCCGCCGCTCGTTTCGCCAACTACCGTCAACCGCGAACTCTCAACATTAAAAAATTATTAAATGTTGCAATTGAAAATCGCAAACTCAAAGAAACCCCGATGCGGTTCGTCAAAATGCTCACCGAACCCGAACCGCGCGAAAGGTTTTTGTCTAATCAGGAAAAAACAAATTTGTTTGAAGTTTTGCGCGATAACAACCAGCTTTTGGCAATAGTCTTAATCGGGCTGACGACGGGCTGGCGAAAAGGACAAATTTTAAGCGTTAAAAAGCAAGATTTAGATTGCGCGAATCAAGCGGTGACGATTATTAAATCCAAGAGAAATCCGGCTCGCAAAATTATCGTCCCGGATTTTATCTGGAGAATATTTCAATGTCTGGCTGACGAGGCAAAGTCCGAGTGGCTTTTCTATAATGAGAAAACCGGCAAAAGGCTTGGCGACTCTAAAACAGCTTGGCGGACAGCACTAAGACGCGCCGGAATCGAAGGTCTCCATTTTCACGACATCAGACACACTTTTGCCACCGAGTTATTTGACTTGGGCGGGAGGGAATTCACGGTTCAGACGGCTCTCGGTCATTCCGACATAAAAACGACTCGTGGTTACACGCACGTTAGAAATGAAGTTTTGCGTCAACAATTAAACGAGTTAGGAAACAGGCAGGATTTTAACGATTACTCCATTTCAAAAAGCGGAAAAAAGGGATTCACAGATTAAAACTGTAAATCCCTTCGTTGTGGTAAATAAATGGTCGGGGCGAGATGATTTGAACATCCGACCTCACGGTCCCGAACCGTGCGCTCTACCAGGCTGAGCCACGCCCCGTCAATGCGACTAGAAAAGTGTAGTTGACCGTCTCGCGTAAGTCAAACCGTCGGAATTTTAAGTTTGTTGATTCTCGACGGCTTTTCTTTTTTCAAGACGGCTTTTGACAAATTCGATTATCGGCGGCAGAAGCGAGAGAATCACGACGACAATTACGACTTTTTCGATGTGGTCTTCAAGCCGGATACCAAACGCGGACTCAATTAAACCGCCGACGAAATAGCCCAGGAAAACCATACTCGAAATCCACGCCGCGCCGCCGAGAATGCTGTATGGTAGAAACTTTTTGTAAGGCATTTCGGTCGCGCCGATAACGATTGGGGCAAATGTCCGCACGATTGGCACGAAGCGCGCGAGAACGATTGTCTTCGCGCCGTATTTTTCAAAAAAATGTTTGGCTTTTTCGACGCGGCTCGGTTTGAAAATCAAGGAATTGTCACGATTGAAAATCGTTTTGCCCATTATTCTGCCCGTCCAATAGCCGGTCGAATCACCGATAATCGAACCGAAAAAAAACGCCGTCAAAACCAATATGACATTTAATTTTTCGGGATAAGTTTTCGCCATCAAACCCGACACGACGAGCAGGGAATCGCCCGGCAGAAAAAAACCGACCGCCAATCCGGTTTCGGCAAAAACGATAAAAAACAAACCGAAATAAACATACGCGCCGAGCCAATCGAGCAGATAATTGATGATAAAAGTCGGATTGAGAAATTCCCTGACGGCGTGAAAAAAATTGACGAGTGATTCCATAAGTAAAAAGTCTGGAGAGTCTGGAGAGTCTGGAGAGTCTGGAGAATCTAGAGGATAACAAGTTTTGCTGAAAATTGTAAATCTTTTAGCTCTCTGGACTCTCCAGACTCCCTAGACTCTCCAGACTCTAGACTCGATTATTCTTCCTCTTCAAAATTCATCGGCACGCGCGAAGATAATAAGTTTCGGCTCAAGGTCAAACCGATCCAGATTAAAAGCGAGACGCTGGAGATAGCCCAACCGATGTTGATAATCAGTTCGTCAAAGAGCAATCCGATGATGATTGCCGGAAAGCCGAGAAGGGCGATTTTCAAACTCGTTTTTTTTGACGTTTCAAGATTTTCGAGCAGATTGACGCGGCTGATTTCCATCTCCATATAATCTTCGTCGGAATTGAGACGCGAAAAATATTCGTTTTCGTTTTGCGTCCAACGCCGGAGCGCGGGCGTTTCCGCAAGACGATTGGCGGCGGCAAAATGCAGAATTACGTAAGCGATTTTGCCTTCGCGCAGAGCGATTTCCGCCAAGCCGCGTAGCGAGCGAAAACTCTCGCCCGCCGTTTCGACGGCGCGTTGAAAAACGTCAGCGGCGCGTTTCGGGTCGCCGTATTGAAAACAACTTTCGCCGAGCCGCGCCAAAAATTCGCCGTCATCGCCGCCGCGTTTTTCCGCCAGACGCAAGGCGGCAAACGCGCGTTGCCGAAGTTTTTCGCTGCGCTCCGAACCGGCGAACGAATGCAGACAGCGTGCGAAATCAAAAATCAGCCACGCATTATTCGGAGTCAAACGAAGCGCACGGCGAAACGCTTCGAGCGATTGCAAAAGATAGCCGGACAAGCGCAACTCATTTGCGAGACGATGCAGATAATCGGCTTTTTCCATTTCTTCGTCGCCGATAATTTCTTCGGATTTGGATTTGATTCGCAATTTTTTATCGCCTGTTTGAAATTCGTTCAAGGAATTTTCGAGAACTTCCGTCGAAGGAATTCGGGCGAATTCAGCTTTCATCAAAACTTCCTTCGGCTCGATCAGATAATCGCGCAATTCGATTGAACGATTGTCGAGCGTGTTCTCCGAAAGAAGCGGGAAAATTTTATGAATCATCTGCCGGTAATCTTCGCCGCCCGAAGCGAAGGCGAATTTTAAGCCTTTGCCCTGCAGCGATGTTCGGTAGCGATAGAAAACATTGCCGCCGCGCTTTAAGGCGCGAAGTGCCTGTGATTCGACTTGCTCGATGTCGGAGATTTTCAGACGATATTTCGTTGAATTCAGCCAAGCCCAAAAGCGCGGCAAAAGTCCGGTGCGCGTCAAACGGCGGCTGTCGAACACGATGCGGTCGCTCCACGCCAGATACGGCAGCGAAAGCCAACTCGAAACGAAAAGCGCGAGCGCGATCCAATCTCGTTCGAGATAAACCAGAAACGCGGTTGTAAAAGTTGATAGAAATAAAACGATGAAATAGCTGTTCGGCGAAACCCGAATGCTTGCCGTTTGGTCGGAGGTCGCGGCGGCGGCGGCGGCTGAATTTATTTCCGAAACGTCCGTCGCTTTTGTGGATAAAATTTCGCTCACGCTTTAAAAAACGTCCTTTAGTTTATTTGTATCATAGAAACGACTAATCGGACGAAAATTTTCAAAACAAATTTACATTCCGAACGGCAAGCCGCCCGTCGGCGCAGGCGGTTCGGGTTCGGTGATTTCTTTCGCCCGTTCGGGATTTAATTCTTCGAGCTTTTGCTTGGCTTCGGTCGCGGTTTGCGACATCGGAACGGGTTTATCGTCGAGGTCTTTCGCTTCGCTCGCGGTTTTGGCGATTTTGTAATAAAGGTCGGCGGCTTCGTCTTTTTTGCCTTGCTTTTCATAGACTTTCGCCAACTCGAAATTAATTGTTTCTTTTGCCAGAATCGGATTATCGCTCGCCGCGAGTTCTTGATAAAGCGCGGCGGCTTCGTCGAGTTTGCCGTCGTCGGTCTGCGCTTGCGCCAAAGCGAATTTTGAAAGCGTACCGACTTCACCGCTCTGTTTCGACAAATCCCCCAATTCCTGAATCGCGGCGGGACGGTCGAGCGTCAACCGGTTGACGGCGGCGAAATATTGAGCCTTGTCCTTGATCGGATTGCCGTATTTGTCGGCGACCGATTGAAATTCATTGACGGCGGCTTCGGCGCGTTCGCGTTCGGTGTTAAAGGTTTTTACGGTTGAACCGGCGGGCGGGGGCGACGAGGAAACTTGCGTCTGCGAAGTTTCAATCGCTTTGCCGAGCGCGGCTTGCGCTTCAGCTTGTGAACGCCGATTCCACGCATAAAAAATTCCGACTAATACGACAAGCACGGCGACCGCCGCCAGCCCATAGAGAATCGTTCTGCCTTTACCTTCAAATCTTTTGCTGTAATCTTCGACCTGCTTTCCGACTCCGCTTTGAAACTCGTCTCGATAAGCGAATTTCGATTTGTCGGGCTGCACGGGCGGTTGAAATTGTTCGGGGATGCGTCTTTTTTTTCTAGCCATTTTATATTTTTTCGCAATTTATAATTGCTTTCTCGTTGTATAATTGATGATAAGTTTTTCGATTTTTTCAGATTTTTGCGAAAGAGTAAATTTATCGTAAAACGCTGGTGAGAGCAAGCGAAGGCAAAAAGTATCGAGTCGGAATTCGCAGCTAAAAATAATTTTCGGCTGCGGGAACAAATCGAAAAATTCGGTGTCTAATAAAACAGTTCGCGGAAAAAGCGGATGAGCAATTTGAAATTTTCGTTTATCGGGCAAGGAAGAAGGCGGAAGATGTTCTTCGGAAAGTCAATCGCATTTGACGAGGAAGAATTTACGGATGTCGCGTTGGCGGCAGGTGCGAGTTCCGTTCGCTCGACGGTTGAAAGCGAGTTCATTGAAAGATTAAAAGCGGGCGAAGCGGAAGCCTTCGACACTTTGGTTTTGAGACATTCCGCCAACATCTACGCCGTGCTTTACCGCTTGACGCAGGACGCGGAAGAAGCGTCGGATTTGACGCAGGAAACATTTTTGAGCGCGTTGAAAGCAATCAAAAAATTTCGCGGCGAGGCGGATTTGAAAACTTGGCTCGTGCGAATCGCCATCAACGAATCGCGCAACCGCTTTCGCTGGTGGAAACGCCGCCGGCGCGAGAAAACCGTTTCGCTCGACGCGCCGGTCGGAGAAAGCGACGCGCCTTTGAGCGATATTGTTTCGAGCAGTTTCGCCAACCCGGAAGAGATTGTTTTGCAGCGCGAGCGCGAAAAACATTTGACCGAAGCGTTGCAGTCTCTGCCGCAAATTTTCCGCGAAGCCGTCGTTTTATGCGACATCGAAGGTTTGAGCTATGAAGAAATCGCCAAGGTTTTGGACGCGAATATCGGCACGGTCAAATCGCGCATCGCCCGCGGACGCGAAGAATTGAGACGGCGTTTAAACGGAATTTGATATTTGAAAAGAATTGGATGATTGACTCGCCCCGGTATCACTTTTAAATCTAAAACAAACGGTGCCAACCAGAGGTCAAAAGGTGACGAGCGAGGACGGGAGCGAAAATTACGAAAAGCAATCGAAGGTTTTCGGTTTTATTTGAAAATAGACCAACAACAACCGATAAGCCGAAAGCGCGAATTTTGCGATTCGCAATCGCGTCTCGAACAAAGCGTTGTTTTCTTGCAAATCGAAAAGAAAACAGCCGGGGTCAGTCAGTCATTCAATCAGATTAGTTATTAGTCCGTTGTCCGTCGTTCGCCGCAGGTTGAGCGAAAATCAAATTTCGCGGTTCTTTCAATTTGCGGCTGACGGCGAACAACGAACAACGGACGAAAACGATGAAATGTGCAAATTTACAATTTAATCTGTCGGTTTATTTGGACAATTATTTGACCGCCGACGAACACGCTTTGCTTGAAGATCATTTGGCGCAGTGTCCTTTGTGCCGGCAAAAGTCGGCGGATTTTCAATCGCTGCGAACCGATTTGCGCGTTTTGCCGCGCCCGGAAATGCCGAACGATTTGTTAGTTTCGATGCGGAATCGAATCTAGCGGGAAATTGAAAACAAACGGCAAAAATCCCGATTCGTATTTTCGGAGAATTTTCGTGAATGGCTGCAAATGCGCTTTATGCCTTACGCCGTCGGCACGGCTTTGTCTTTATTGCTCGGTTTATCGCTTTTGTGGACGTTGCTTTCCGCCGCCAACAGCAACGAGAAAAACGTCGAGCTGGCAAAATACGAACCGATAACCAAATCGTCGGTTTTGCTGACTTCAAATCCGAATACTCTCGATGATGAAGTGGAACTAAATGCGGCTGATTACGCCGCCGCCAGACTTTCGGTTTCCGGCGATTCGCCGTCGCTCAATCCGCACGGCGCACTCGTCGCGCTGACCAAATCAATTTTGCGCGGAAAAATGAAGGACGATGAAGTCGTCGTCGTCGCTGATGTTTTCGGCGACGGTTTAGCGCAAATCGCCGAAGTAGTCGAACCTTCGAGCGACCGCCGCGCCGTCGGCGAACTCGAAAAGGCTTTGAAAAACGACCCGAATTACGCGCCGTTCGTTCCGGCTTCCTACGACCAACGCTCGGATACCGTCCGCGTTATTTTTAAGATAAACCGCGTTGACGTGCAGACTCATATCAAATCCAAATAGCTTATCTCCTATTAAACTCAAGTTTCCTCACACTTTTAATTTAGTCGTAACTTGCCACCGGCAGCCCGAAGTTGTTAGCCTTTAAATAGAATAGAACTTTCTCAGAACGGGAGAAATTATCCGATTGTCAATTATTCATTATCCATTATTTTTGTCGGAATAATGGATAATTGATAGTTGATAGTTTTCACCGCTTTCAAATTTTTGAGAAAGTCGCGTAGAAATTTTATTTGTAAGGGAAGAACAAAAATGGGCGAGCCGGAAACGATTCAAGCCAACATTCGAGATTTATTAAAAACCTTCGAGAAAACCGCGACGGATTTTTTAGAAGGCGCAGCCGACGTTTTTCTCGGCAAAGCCGATTCGCTGCGCGACGGCACGGAACACGAGCCGGTTTCTTTGCCGCGCGATCTCGCCGCGCACAAAAACGTCCAAACCGAATGGTGGTATTACACCGGACACGGCGAAACGAATTCGGGAAAACGATTCGGTTTCGAGCTTGTGTTTTTCAAACGGCGCACGGATTTGGATAAATTTTCGCTCGTGCCGCTTAGACTTTTCGGCAACCCGATTTACTTCGCACATTTCGCTTTGACCGATTCGAGCGATAAAAAATTTCGTTACGCGCACCGCAAAAGCGCGAACGGATTTTTCGATTTGCCCGCCTCGGCAAGCGAGAAACATTTTCATCTGCGGCTCGGCGATTGGTCTCTGCGCGAGGCGAAAGACGCGCACGTTTTGCGGGCGACAATCGGCAGCGATTTGGTTTTTGAAGCGACGTTAAAACCGTCTAAAAAGGCGGTCTTAAACGGAATCGCCAAAGACGGCGTATCGTTCAAGGACGAGGGCGAGGCTTCGCGCTATTTTTCTTATACCAGAATGGAAATGGAAGGCGACCTTATTTTGAATAACGAAACCGAACATTTCAACGGCGCGGCGTGGATGGACAGGGAATTCGGAACGTGGACACCGACGGAAAATCAGAAAGGCTGGGATTGGTTTTCGATTCAACTGTCGAACGAAACCGAATTGATGTGCTATCAAATTCGCAACAGCGCGGGCGACGCATCGGATTTTTCAAGCGGAACTTTCGTAGCGAAAAACGGCGAATACACGCCGCTCGGCAAATCCGATTTCACAATCGAACCGACGGGTTACTGGAAAAGTCCGACGACGAACACGACTTATCCGAGCGGTTGGCGTTTGAAAGTTCCGAAATTCAAATTGGATTTGACGATTGCGCCCGCGATGGAAAATCAAGAATTGGATACGCGCGGCACGACGATGATTATTTATTGGGAAGGCGCGTGCGAAGTTTCAGGCAAAGCTGGCGAGGCTGACGTAACCGGACGCGCCTACGTCGAACTCGTCGGTTACGACCGCTCGCACGACCAGCCGAATCTCGCATATTTTTTGATGGGAAATCAATTCGAGTTTCCGTCGAAATCGTTTTTCGGCTGAAATGCAAAAACGATTTAAATAGAAAAAGCCGCCGCGAATCGTAAAAATTCGCGGCGGCTTTTTCTTTGTGATCAAGCAAGTTTATTTTAAGACCTGCTTTAGCTGGTCAGATAAGTTCGAATCGAGTCTTTGTAAAAGTTTGTATTGCTCGGTGGCGGCATCTTTGTTGTTATTCTTCCAATAGGAAACTGCCAGATTGAAAATCGCTTTAGTAAATTTCGGGCTGAGCTGCAAACATTTTTTGTATGCGTCAATCGCGTCGTTATATTTTTTCTGAGCGTAATAAGCGTTGCCGAGCAGATAAAATCCATCCGAGTATTCGGGATTGCTGCGCGTCGTTTCCAGCAAGCCGGTTACCGCTTTATCATAATACGGCGTGGCAGCGTCGGGTTTTTCCGAAAAGTCATACGCGCGGGCAATGTAAAAATTAGTTTCGCCGTCGTTCGGATTTAATTTCAAGGCGTCGTTACAAACCGAGATTGCCAGCGAGTATTGCTTGGAATCATTGTATGCGCGGCACAAATTCGTGTATGCCATTGCATTATTCGGCTCGATTTTGATTGCCTGCATTCCGACGGCGACGGCATCAATCGGACGATCTGCCAAGCTGTAATACCAAGTCAAAGCGACGAGCAAATCGCCGTTGTTCGGATAAAGTTTAATGCCCTTTCGCGCGGTGGCAATCGCTTCGTTCAAGCGGGCTTGACTGCGGTAAATATCGGACAAAGCAGCATACACGAATTCGAGTTCCGGTTTGACGTTCAAGGCTCGTTCGTAGGCAATAATGGCTTCATTCGGCTTTTTCGATTTTTGCAGAGCGTCGCCTATTAAAGCGTAGGATTCGCCGATGTAATTTGAATTCTTCTTGATTGATTCGTTGGCGGACGATTCTTGATGGGCGACATCGTTCGTTTGCGCGTAGCTGAGAGCGAGAAAATAATATAAATCGCCGTTGTTCGGAGTTTTCAAAATCGCCTTTTCCAGAGCCGGAATCGCTTCCTTATAATTGCCCTTTCTAACTAAAATCTCCGCGTTCGCGCTAATCAAATTGTTGTCGTTCGGCTCGATTCGCAAGCCTTCCTGAACGTCTTTTAACGCCGCGTCGTAATTTTGTTTTTGAAAATAGACATACCAGCGCAGTTCATAAATATCAATCGGCTTGTAGCCTTGATTGTAAGCCGTATCCAACTCTTCGGCGGAGGCATCGAATTCATTCAGATAATAATGAGCATAACCCTTCCAAAAATGCGCGTCCGAATAATTCGGTGAAATTACAATCGCTTCGGCGTATTTGTTTATCGCTCCGTGATAATCCTTTTTACCGAATAAACCGTTGCCTTCCTGCACGAGTTTTTTCGCCTTGTCATTCGGCTTGCTTTTACTTTGATTTTTCGGTTGAGCATAAACCGCGCCGGTTACAGCCATAGAAAAAAATGCCAGCATTAAAAAATAAATCGTCAATCCGTAAAATATCTTTTTTCTCATTTCTCGATCTCCACAAAATTATTGAAGAATATCCGTTCGTCCGCCTTTGGCAGGAGTTTTTGTTGCGCTTGGTGTTTTCGCGGCGGTCGGCGTTTTCACCGTTACCACCTGCGGTGTCGGTCTGGGCGTTGCGATTCTAACCGGCGTTGATTCGACGGTCGTCTGCGTCGGTCTGGGCGTATTGCTGGTAATTACCAACTTATTACTGTTTTTGTCATCATCGGTTGAAGCGTTCGTGTTTGACGTTTCAACTTCGCTATTGGCTGCGGTGTTCGTGTCGTTCACAATTTCAAGCGTCGGTTCGACCGTCGGCGCAATCGAAGCAGTCGCTTCCGGCGTTGGAGTCGGAGTGATGTCTTCGGTTGTCGTTTTGCCTCGCAGCGCGAACCAGCCGATTCCGACCGCAGCGACGGCTAAAATCAAAAGTGCGGCAAGCCCGCCGACAATCGCCAAAGCCTTGTTCGATTTTTTCTTGACCGGCGGCAGAGCGTTAATTTTCTCGCCCGCCGAATTATTTTCCGACGGCGCGTAATCTGCGCCCGCCGGAGTTTGGTTTTCTTCTCGCTCGGAAAGCGAATTGAATGCCGTCGTTTTCGCTTGTCCGGCTTCGCCTGTTTGATTGTCAAAGGAAAAAAGCGGTGTGGTTTGGTCGGGCGAAAAGTTCGACGGCTTTCCGAAATCTACGTCGTCGGCGAAACTTTCTTCTTCTGCGGCGGGTTCTTCGCTTTTGTATTCGTTCGCTTGTGGAAAGATGTCTTCCCGCGCGTAACTTTTTTCCTGCGCCGACGTGATTGCCGAAGAAGAACCAGCCAGAAAAACTTCCGTTTCAATATTCGATTGTTTCGGGGAAGTATCTTGTATAACTTCGTCGTAACGAATCGTCGCATCGAAATCGGGATCGGCTTTTGATGCGTTCGGTGATTGTGAAAGCAGCGCGTCGGCATTCGTTTGAGCGGCAATCGAATTCGGCGGCGTTGAAGGCGTTTGGCTGACGGGCGACGGATTGGAAATCGCGTCGGTTTTTTGCTGCGACGGCGGAGTTTCCGTTTGACTCTGCATGTTAAAAGCGACGGTCGGTGCGGAAGTCGCGCTGGAAGTCGCGCTTTGCGTCTGCGTATAAGCGTCGCGTAATGCTTTCTGCATTTTGCGGGCGGTGGCGTAACGCTGTTCTTGGCTGATTGCCATTCCCTTGATAATCACGTCGGAGATGGCTTTGGAAACTTCCGGGTTAATCTCGCTAATCGGCTTGATCGGGTCGGGCATTCCGTTTATCAAACTGTCGGCGCGGGTCAGCGCGTCGGGCGGAACGCCGCCAGTGAGAATTTGATAAAGCGTTGCGGAAAGCGAATAAAGGTCGCTTCGCGCGTCTGTTCCCGTGCCGCGAATTTGTTCCATCGAAGCGTAATGCGGCGTGTAGCCGACGATGCTGCCGGAGGTCGTCGCGCGGGTTTCGCCGACCGAGTTTTTCGACAATCCGAAATCAAGCAGAACGATGTGATTCTCGTCGGTCAATTTTAAGTTTTGCGGCTTTATATCGCGGTGAATAATCGGCGGCTCGTGCGTGTGCAGATAGGTCAGCGCGTCGAGCAGTTGGTCAGCCCAGAACAAAACCCAACTCACCGGAAACGGCTTTTCCGTCGTCTCCAGACGCTTTGAAATATCGTCGCCGGAGATATGTTCCATCACCAGATACTGCGTTCCTTCTTCGGTAAAATGGTCGGAAACTTTCGGCAAAACCGGATGACGCAGACGCGCCAGAGTTCTGGCTTCGCGCTCGAACGCATTGCCGAGCAGCGCGTCGTCCGAAAAAAACGTGCGCTTCAGCGCAATCGCGCTTCCCAACCTCTGGTCAACGGCGAGATAAACTTCGCCCATTCCGCCTTTGCCAATCAAATGGACAATCAAATATCGGTTCTGGATTAATGTATTCGGGGCTATCGGTTTCATTTTTAATTCCTGATGCGCTGATTATTTTTTGCGCGAACGGGCTGTCTGCGCTTTTTGATAAAAATGTTATATCACAAATTACAAAAATTATTGACTCGCAAGCAACTTTTCCTGCGGCAGCATCGCCGTCTGTCCGATGTGCTGCCAGCAGCGACCGCCGCCTTTGACGCGCCGCGAACACATCGTTCCTTTTTTAGTCGTCGCGCCGCAGAAATAAATTTTCTCGGACGGCGGAATTTCGACGGGTTTAATTTTCAAGTCGGGCGGCGTTTCCGTTTTTGTCTGCGAAACGACATTTTCCGTTTGCGCTGGAATATTATTACTCGTAGAACTTTGCGGCGCAATTTTTTGATTGCCGCCGTCGCTTTTCGCCGTCGGCGCGGCGGCAAATTGCTTCGGCGCGACGCTTATCTGCCTTTCGGGTTTTTGCAAATAGATTCCGATACCGAAAAGTCCTAATAAAAGTCCGATTCCAAACAAACCGCGCGAGAGCCAATCGTAAATGCCGAATTCGGTTTCGCAAAGTTCGCAAAATCGGCGGCTCGTCCACGGTTTCCAGTCAATTCTTTCAATCGTTTCCCCGCATTGACAGCAATATTTCGGTCTGTAAGACATATAATTTCACCTTTGCCGACGAGGTTGAATTTTACTGCTTTTGATATTCGATAAACTACGAGGCATTATAAACCATAATTTCCCGAATGTTAAGATAAAATTTGCCGCTCGAAGCGAATGCAACCGGGTTTTAGTTTCAAGCGTCTGATTGATGAGCGATTTTTATGCGATTTTCAAGAGCAATTCTTTTATTATTTTTTATCTGCGGCGTTCTCAACGCTTCGGCGCAGGACGACGAGATTATCAAGGTTGATACTTCAATCGTCCGTCTCAACGTCGGCGTGGTTGACGGACGCGGGCGACAGATTACGAGTTTGAACAAAGAAAATTTTACCGTCTACGAAGACGGCGTAAAGCAAAACATTTCGCGCTTTTCGCCGACGGTCGCGCCCGTCTCCGTCGTGATGATTCTCGATATGAGCGGTTCGACGCTCGGTTTCCGCGAAAATATACGGCAGTCGGCGTTCCGGTTTGTTGACGCGCTCGCGCCGGACGACCGCGTGGCGGTCGTCGAGTTTTACGACAAAATAAATCTGCGGAACGATTTTACGACCGACCGCAAAAAAATCGTCGAATCAATCACCGACGCTAACGGACGCGGCAAAACGCAGCTTTACAAAGCACTCGATTTCGCGCTCGGAAAATTGGCGGGCGAAGGCGACCGCCGCAAAGCGATTATCGTTTTAACCGACGGCGTAGATACTTCAGTGCGCGATAACGACCGCGAAACTCTGGAAAAAACCAAAGAAACGGAAATCCCGAACGCTATCAAACCGGAAACCAGCGACATCCTAAACCGCATCTTGAATAAATCGGACGCGCAAGGCGTAACGATTTATCCGCTCGCGCTGCCGACCGGCGACCCATTCAAACTCGCCGACCCGACACCGATGCAGATAGCGATGTTTTCCGCCGCCCGCCGCCGTCTGCAAATTCTCGCCGAACGGACGGGCGGAACATTCAACGCCATCAATCGCCTCGAAGAGATGGGCAAACTTTACGCGGCGGTGGCGGGAGATTTGCGCTCGCTCTACACAATCGAATATCAGCCGACAAACGCCAAACGCGACGGCAAATGGCGTTCGATAAAAATCGAAACCAGCAATCCCGCACTCATTTCACGAACGCGGCAAGGCTATTACGCAAAGTAGAATTTTCGCCGATTTCGCCGATAAACTTGACACTTCGGCGCAACATTTGTAGTCTAAACATTCGCTTTACGCACCCGTAGCTCAGCTGGATAGAGTGCATGACTACGAATCATGAGGTCGCAAGTTCGAATCTTGCCGGGTGTATTAATTTTAACAAAGGCTGGTTTTTCCGACAGCCTTTTTATTTTTGCGGCGCGGTTATAACTTACGCGGAAGCCGCAAGAAAATTTTAATCGCGGCGCAGAAGCCGGTAGTGTCCTAAAGCTGTGGTGCTAAGTAGTCGGACATAATTATCTTATAGAATAACTGAAGTCCGAAAAATTGATTTTCAAAATACTTCCAACTGCTCCGAGAATCTGTCTGACCGAGTAGTGCAGTTGTGCTTTAT
>JBPCMK010000061.1:0-8639 GCA_051002375.1 Pyrinomonadaceae bacterium
AACAGGCGCAGATCGAACCGAAAATTTTAAGCTCAATTGCCGCCGAAGGCGACGGCAGACGCAAAGCGGTTACGTTTCAGGATTTGCCGCCGCAGCTTGTCAAAGCGATTACCCCGACCGAAGACCGCGCGTTTTTCGAGCATTACGGCGTGAACTTTCGCGGCATCGCCCGCGCACTCTGGCGGCGTTACGAAAAGGAAGACGATGCTTCGCCGCTCGCCAATCAAGGTGGTTCTTCAATTACGCAGCAACTCGTCAAAAATCTGCTTTTAAGTCGAGAGCAAACATTGTCGCGGAAAATCAAAGAAGCGTATATGTCAATCATTCTCGAAACTCGCCTGACGAAGGAACAAATCTTCACGCTTTACGCCAATCAAATTTATCTCGGACAGCAAACCGGCGTTTCGATTTACGGCGTGCAGGAAGCATCGAACGCTTATTTCGGCAAAGATGTTTCGCAGTTGACTCTGCCCGAAGCCGCGTTTATCGCTGGAATTATTCGCAGTCCGAATCGTTATAATCCGTATAAAAATCTCGAACGAGTTACGGAAAGACGAAATCAAGTTCTCGATTCGATGGTCGAAGCAAATGCGATTTCGCCGCAGCAGGCGGACGAAGCGAAACGTACGCCGCTCGAAATTCGTAAAATTTCGAGCCAGAAAGATTTGCAGGGAATGCCGTATTTTACGCAGTTCGCGGTCGAGGAAGTTCCGAAAATCATCAGCGACCCGGAAGCCTTGCAGCATCTTCGCATCTACACGACGATTGACCCGGATTTGCAAAAAGCGGCGTATGAAATTGTCAACCGGCGGCTCGAAAAATTAGAGAAACACTTTCCGAAAAAAGCGAAGGGAGATTTGCAAGCCGCGCTCATCGCCATTCGTCCGAAAACCGGCGAGATTGTCGCAATGGTCGGCGGACGTTCGTTTTTGGATAGTCAATTTAATCGCGCGACCGACGCGCTCCGTCAGCCCGGTTCGGTTTTCAAACCGTTCGTTTATGCAACGGCGATAAATTCGGCGTATGAACCGAATTCGCGCGTGATGACCGCTGCGACGATTTTCAAAGACGAGAAAAAAGTTTTCACATACGGCAACGAATCTTACTCGCCGAACAATTTCGGCGACGAATTTTCAAACAAGGAAATGACTTTGCGCGACGCGCTCGTGCATAGCAAAAACGTCATCACGGTTGATTTGGGCATGGAATTGAACATCGGCAAAGTGATGAATCTCGCCGCTAAAGCCGGATTGCCGAAACCGGAAAAAGCATATCCTTCGATGGCACTCGGCACGAACGAAGCCACGCCTCTGCAAGTCGCCACGGGCTACACGGTTTTTGCCAATCTCGGCGATAAAGTCGCGCCGCTTGCCATCAACCGCGTAACCGACGGCGAAGGCAGAACCGTCAACGCGCCCGCCGCCGAACGGAAAAACGTCTTGCGTCCCGATGTCGCGTATATTATGGACGACATTATGAAGGACGTTATCAATCGCGGCACGGCGGCGGGTGCGCGCGCTTGGGGATTTAAAAACGTCGAAGGCAAAATCGGCTACGCGGGCAAAACCGGAACTTCGCGCGACGGTTGGTTTGCCGGATTTACGCCGGAAATCGTCTGCGTCGTTTATGTCGGTTTTGACGACAACGATAATTTAAATATGACGGGCGCGGATTCGGCAATGCCGATTTGGGCTGATTTTATGCGCGAGGCTCTGGACGAACATCCCGAATGGAACGGCGATTGGCAGATGCCTGCGACAATTCAGAAAGGAGAAATTGACACGCGCAGCGGGCAGTTGATTCGTCAGCTATCGAACGCCGAAGCCGATACGGTCAAAGCCGAGCAGACCGTTTTGAAAAAGACACGGAACAAAAACGCGAATCAAAATTCATCAACCGAAAATGAAAATTCATCGGACGAAACCGGAATTTCGCCGCCGAAAGAAATTTATGTAACCGAAGTTCCGCCGGAATTTCGCCGCGTCGAGATTTTTATCAGCGGCACGGTTCCGAATAAAACTCTTCTGCCGACCGACGACGCGAATCTAACCGACCAAACAATCGAACCGAACCCGACCGGCACGCCTTTTACGACGTGGCAAAACGCGCAGCAAAATCAAACACCGAATCAAAACAATTCGCCGACCGCCCAAGATGCAACCCCGGAAATTGAACAAACAATTACGGTGATGATTTGTCCTTTAACCGGAATGCGTGCGACGGCGAACTGTCCCGAAAAGCGTCCGCAAACTTTCAAGGAAGGCGAAGAGCCGAAAGATTTCTGCACATTTCACGTCAATCCACCAAAATGAAGGATGAGGGATGAATAATACAAACCACTTCTTGGCTTTATTCATCCTTTATCCCTACCCCGCTCTTATCGCCGTAACCTTCCAGCGCACGTTGGCGCGGTCGTCTTCGCGTTTGAATCCGTCAATCGGGACGGCGATGTGAATCGTTTCGCCGGGCATCAGTTCTCCGACTTGATTCGGAACGACCAACACTTTTTTTTCCTTTAAAACTTTGCCGAACGTATCAACCACGCTGAGTTTAACTTCCAAGCCGTTGATTGCCTTATCGCCTTTGTTGCGAATGTCGGCGTGAACCATCATTTGAATCGTGCCGAGTCCGATTAAAGATTGCGACGTGCGGTTCATATCGGTCGTGATGATCAGATTGTTCGTATATTTTTCAAATTCCGGCGAGCCTTCGAGAAATGAACCGGCGAGTTGCTGCTGTTTTTGTTCTTCCATCGTCGGCTGCAAAGTCAGCAGATAAATTCCGCCCGCGACGAGCAGAGCCGCAGCCAACAAAGCCGCAAGCAAAACTTTGTTCACGCCTTTTTTCTTTTGCTTTTCGTTTTCTAAAAACATATTCGTAAATTGCAGATTGTTAAATTTTCGTTTTCCGAAAAAGTTCCCTTAGGTTATCATTTTATTTCGAGAAGGTTAATAACCGTGAGCAAAGCGTTACGCGAGTCCGCAGAGATTGCGAATGCGCTCTAAAAACATTAACCACGAATCAACACGAAAACACACGAAAATTTTCACGGATTGTTTCGTGTGTTTTCGTGTTGATTCGTGGTTGAAAAAATCTTCGCGCTCCGACCAGATGCAAAATTTCGCCGCCAAAAGTTTTATTGAAGACGCGCCTCTGCCCGAATTCGTCGAGGTCGCGCTTCCGCTTCCCTTGCGCCAGACTTTCACTTATCGCCTTCCGCACGGCTTGCAGGAAAATGTAAAAATCGGCGCACGGCTTTCAGTTCCGTTCGGCAAAAGACAGCTTATAGGATACGCCGTCGCGCTTCATATAAAAATCAGTCCCGAACTCGAAATCGAAGCGGAGACGATAAAAGATGCGCTCGAACTGCTCGACGACGAGCCGCTTTTAACCGCAGAGATAATTCGCTTGACGCAATGGTCGGCGGATTATTACGCGGCTTCGTGGGGCGAAGTTTTGAAGGCATCGCTGCCCGCCGGAATCAATGCGACGACCGAGCAGATTTATTCGATTACCGCACACGGACGCGACGAGCTTTTGAAAGTTTCGACGGCGAAGACTCTAAAAGCGCAAATTCTGAAATTCCTCGCCGAGAACAATGAAACGTCGAGTCGCGAATTGACGCGGACGTTCGGCGCAGCGCAATCGAAGAGAGTTTTGCGCGAACTCGTCAAAGAAAATCGGGCGAGCGTTTTGCAGCGAACGCTGACGACAAAAGTCAAACCGAAACGCCGCAAAGCCGTCCGATTGCTACCGCCGGAATTTCACGCTTCTGTTCAAAAGCCTTTCAACGAAGCGCAGCAAAAAATCGTAGAAACGCTTTTAGACGCGAATGGCGAAATGCTTTTCACCGATTTAATCGAGAAAGCCGAAGTCGGCGCGTCGGCGATAAACACATTGGCAAAGCGCGGCGTTTTGGAAGTTTTCGTGCAGGAAGTTCGGCGCGATCCGCTCGCCGAAGTTGATTTGCCCGAACTGTTAAATTTAACTTTGACCGAAGAGCAAACAGATGTTTTAGAACAAATAAAATTCGCTTTAGAAAAAGAAAAATATCGAGCGTTTTTGCTTCACGGCGTAACGGGAAGCGGCAAAACGGAGATTTATATCCGCGCGATGCAGACGGTTCTTGACAAGGGAAAATCCGCGCTGATGCTCGTGCCGGAAATCGCGCTCACGCCGGTTTTTTCGCGTCGGCTTCGCGCCGTGTTCGGCGACGAAGTAGCGATTCTGCATTCAAATCTTTCCACGGGCGAACGCTTTGACGAATGGCGCAGAATCCGGCGCGGCGCGGCGCGAATCGTCATCGGAACGCGCTCGGCGGTTTTCGCACCGCTGCAAAAAGTCGGTTTGATAATCGTTGACGAAGAACATGATTCGTCGTATCGGCAGCACGAATCGCCGTTTTATCACGGGCGCGATGTCGCCATCGTCCGCGCAAATTACGCCGATGCGGTCGTGGTCTTAGGTTCGGCAACGCCCGCGCTCGAATCTTTTCACAACGCACACAATGGAAAATATATCTATCTGACTTTGCCGAACCGCATCGGCAATCGTCCGCTTGCCGCCGCCGAACTCGTTGATATGCGCGAGGTTTTCCGCGTCGAAGGCAAAGACACGATTTTCTCACCGCAGCTTCTTGAAGCGATTGAAGACACGCATTCAAAACGCGAGCAGTCAATAATTTTATTAAATCGTCGCGGCTTTTCGCAGTTCGTTTTGTGCCGTTCGTGCGGCGAAACGATTCGCTGCCAAAATTGCGACATCACGCTGACGTTTCACAAACGCGAGGCGAAATTGGTTTGTCATTACTGCAATCACCGCGAGCGCGTGCCGCATAAATGCCCTTCGTGCGAAAGCAAGTTTTTATATTTTATCGGCGCAGGAACGGAACAAATCGAAGACATCTTAAAAAGAAAATTTTCCGATTTGCGAATCGCCCGGATTGATCGCGACACGACCGCCAAACGAAAATCGTTTGAAGAAACTTTAATGAAATTTTCGCGCGGCGAAATTGATATGCTCGTCGGAACGCAGATGTTGGCGAAGGGACACGATTTTCCGAATGTAACTTTAGTCGGCGTGATTTCCGTTGACGCGGGACTTGCGCTGCCCGATTTTCGTTCCGCCGAAAGAACTTTTCAGCTTCTCACGCAAGTCGCCGGACGCGCCGGACGCGGGCATTTGGCGGGGCGCGTTTTGATTCAAACTTTTTATCCCGAACACTACGCTTTGCGCCACGCCTCGAAGCAAAATTACGACGACTTTTACGCGGAAGAAATTCGCTTTCGCAAAAATTTGAATTATCCGCCATTCGTCGCTCTCGCCGCGATTTTAATAAAACACGCGAATTACAATTACGCTTTTGACAACGCCGAGATTTTGCGCCAAGCCTTGCAGAAAACGAACACGGAAAAAAACTGCATTATTCTCGGTCCCGCGCCCGCGCCGCTCGCGCGTCTGAAAGGCGAATATCGTCTGCAAATTTTAGTGAAAGCGCGAAACCGCGCACAGTTACGCGAAACTTTAGACTTCGCTCTACACGAAGCGCAGGAAAAATTTTGCGATTTGCGGATTGTGTATGTCGAGATTGATCCGGTAAATCTTCTGTAAAAGAAAAGGCAAATTCTGAATCAGAATTTGCCTTTTTACTTTTTACTTCTTAGTTGACCGCCTGCGATTTGACTTCGACTTGTACGAATTTGATTTGAGCATACATTTCAGCCAGAGAGATTTTGCAGTTCAACGAATCAATCGAGATGACATCTTCGCGCGTGTCGTAGATGCGATAAATCCATTGCTTGGCATTTTGTTTAAAGTAATGCTCGACGCGCATTTCGTCTTCTTTTATCAAAAAATATTCGCGGATGCTGTCGAGCGCGAGATAACATTCGAGCTTTTCCGTTTTGTCCTGAAAACTCGTCGCTTTTGAAAATATCTCGAAGGCGACGGTCGGATTCACCAGAGTTTCAAAGCGATTGTCAGTGAAAGAAGGCACGCCGTTCACGATGACGACGTTCGGGTAACAAAAATGTTTCGGACTCAGACGTACGCGCATCGCATTAACGTAAATTTCCGATTTTTGTCCTTGCAGACGATTGCCGATGGCAATCGCCGTATTAGTGGAAATTAAATTTCGCGCTCGATTGGAAACCGCGCTGGCTAAAATTTTCCCGTCGAAAAACTCCATTCTCGTTGCGCTCTGCCGCTCGTTTTTCAAATAATCTTCGACGCTGTTGGTTTTTTCGGTTTGGGTGGTAACTTTATCGTTCATAATGCTTCCTTTTTTGAAATCTGTTAATTTGTTATCGGGATTTGATTGCTTGCGAAGCAATTCGCGCGTGTCTTCGGCGACGGCGATTCGGTCGTTCGATTTTAAATTGTTCATTACAAAAATACTAAAATACGAAGCGGGGCGAATTTTCAGTTTTTTCTTTCTTTTTGTATTTTCGCGGATGAAAATTTCTTTCTAAAGCATAAATTAACTTGAAAAATATGTCTATCAAATTATTAACTCTGGCAGAGTTGACCCGCGCCGCGATTGAGCAAGGCGACACGAATTTGGAAATTGCGGGCGCGGCTGGACTCGACATTGCAGCAAGCGGAGAAATTACTTTTCTGGCAAATCCGAAATATACGCCGCAGATAAAAAACACGAAGGCGAGCGCGATTTTCTTAAACGAAAACGAACAAATCGAACGCACCGACATCGCCGTTTTGCGGGCGAAAGACCCATATCTTGCCTACACACGCGCTCTGCGTCTTTTCAATCCTGCGCCAAAATTCGCGCCGTTCATTCATTCTTTATCTTCGATTGACGAAACCGCGACGATTGCCGATGATGTTTCGATTGACGCTTTTGTTTCGATTGGAAAAAACTGCGTTATCGAATCGGGCGTTAAAATTTTTTCTAACGTAACGATTTACGACGGCGCGAAAATCGGCGCAAATTCGATTATTCATTCGGGCGCGGCGATTCGTGAAAATTGCGAAGTTGGCGCGAATTGTATAATTCACAATAACGCGACCGTCGGTTCGGACGGTTTCGGTTACGCGAAAGACGAAAGCCGCGCGTGGCTGAAAATTCCGCAAACCGGAAATGTCGTTTTGGAAGATGAAGTTGAAATCGGCGCGAACGCCGCGATTGATTGCGCGTCGGTCGGCGAAACCCGAATCAAACGCGGCGCGAAAATTGACAACCTCGTGCAAATCGGGCATTCCTGCACCATCGAAGAAGACGCGCTCATCTGCGCTCAAACCGGACTTGCGGGAAGTTCCGTTATCGGGAAAAGAGTCGTTCTCGCCGGACAAGTCGGCATCGCCGGACATTTAAAAGTCGGCGACGATGTTGTTATTACAGCAAAATCCGCAACCAGCCACAATGTCGAAAACGGCAAAATTCTTTCGGGCATTCCGGCGTTCGATAATCGGGATTGGCTGCGCTCGATTGCCGCGTTCCGGCGTTTGGGCGAGATGGCGCGAACCGTCCGTGATTTGGAAAAGCGTTTGACGGAATTGGAGAAAGACGAGTAATCAATTAAAAGATTTCACTAATTTACTCATCTTCTGCGGCGGTTTCGGATTTTTGAATTTGCCGAAAAATTTCCTCGTCGTGTTGGCGATTGATTTCGTCCAAGCCCTGCATATTGAAGGCGAAGACTATTTTTTTGCCGCCGCGTTTGATGACGGAGGTCATTTTTTCGCGGTTGTCCAAATCTAAAACGAAACTTCCGTCTTTGATCTCAGACCATAAACAAGTCTGCAATCCGTTGCGGCTTTGGTAAGTAAAACCGTGCTTGTAAATTTTCAGTTCATCTCTCACACCGCGCAAAACGTACCAAAACGCAAAGGGAAACGGCAAGATTAAAATTGCCGATTTGAGAATGGCGAAGAAAATCATCGTGTATTTTTTCCATTCCGCCGAGTAAGACAAATAAAACGAGCTGATTAAAATATACAAGCCGAGCAGAAACAGAAAAAACAAAACGATGACCGGCAGAAAAGGCTTTAATTTTAATTTAGCGTGATAAACGCCTTTCAATTCGCCGAGCGAATGAATATCGTCCGCTGATTGTGTTAAATGATTTTTCGGCATTCGCTTATTTTAATCCGCAAGCCGCATTATTGAAAGCGGGAAATTATTTGACCAATTTCCACTTTCGATAATGCCGAATCCCGCGAATGAAAATTCGACGACGCGCTGCTGCCTCTTTATTTCTCCTCTTGAAACTTGATCTGGTTTTCTTTTGGTTTATGGACAGCCGTAGATTTCTTCGCTGACGCTCGAGCGATAAACTTTCGGATTGTATGCGCCGCCGCCTGCATAGTCTTGTTTGACACGCGCCGAAACAACGCTGCAATAAGGATGATCAGCACTCGAATCACGAAAATAGACGCGCACATCTTTGTATCGGTAGCTTGGGAAATTGCTGCTGTCCTTTTGAATGTCCCATCCGGCGGTATCAGTTCCGATACGGAAAATCTTGAGCGTCGAAGCGTTTTTAAGTGAATCCATCAGAAGTTTTTCGCCCGCCGGATAGTGAAACTTAAACCGATCCGCCGAAGGTTTATAAAGCGGAATTTTTTTCGCCGCCGCTGCTGCCAGAGCGTTCCATGCCGCATCGAACTCGGCGCGGGAATCA
>JBPCMK010000062.1:0-20671 GCA_051002375.1 Pyrinomonadaceae bacterium
AAGTGCAAAGGAGCGCAGAATCTGGCGAAATTTCTTGCTGGAAATTTTGGCACGAACAAATTGCTTATATTCTACTGTCATCACTAGATTTAACTATTATATCTTAGTTGTTATCTAGTCTTGACCCCAATCATTTTACCTTCTTGGTCATTTTTTAATTCCTCAAACGCTTTATCCCAACCATCTCGCGCCTTTGTTTCGCCGTATTTTTCAAGTTTTGTAATATCTAATTTTTGTAAAATATCAACCGTAATCGGACGCTTTGCGTCCCAGAAAATAAACGATTCAAAAAATTCTTGTCCGGCTTGCGAGTTCAGTAAATTGCAGACTTCGGCTGCTTCGATTTCGGTTTCAAAAGGAAGAAAATAACAAGTGTCGTCCAAAACAATCGGCTTATTTTGAAAACTTCCGACCGTCTTAAATTCCAATTTTTTGTAAAAGCCTGAAATCGCAACCTTCCAAGGCGCGAATGAATAATCGCCGACACCGAATATCGCAAATCTGGCGCGTTTTTTGTAAATCGAACTTAAACGTTTGTCTAAAAATTCTCCGTGAGAAGTTAAATAATTCCAAGTTTTCGGCGCGATTTCGGCAATAATTTCTGTGTCTGATTTTACTTCTTTTTGCGTAACCAACATCCAACGGCGCGGTGTTAAATTTCCGCCTGCGAGGTTTGAACTTTTGAGCATCGGAAATACGAATTCATCTTCTAACTCAACGATTTCGCCGAGATTATTTTTGTATCTGCCGCCAACTTTAATCAATTCCATAACTTTCGAGCAATCGTGTTTAATGCCCGAACGCCATTTGATTTTTGAGCCGCCGTTTAAGTATTTCCATTTTTCGTATAAATCAATCGAAGCAATCAATTCGTTGTTTTTGAAACCGAATTTCCGCATTGGAATTTCCGCATTTAAGTTTTCGTAAATATTCGCCGTCGTGTTTTGTCGGGAACTTGAAAACTCGCAAAATAGCAGACACGAATCAACCGCAGCATTAAAATACTTATCGGTTTCTATTCGATAAATCGCCGCATTTTTCAGATGAATTTTATTTTTCCAAGCGTATTTCAAAACTTTTCGCGCGACGGAAGTTTTACAAATCATCGCTAAAGATGCATTTTGCCGATCTAAAATTTTCAGCAAATGAATCAGCATCCATTCGGAAAGATCGAAATTGCTTTTTCCGGTCAGCGCGTCAAGACCACTGAAGTTTTGAAAATTTTCTTTGCGCGGAAGATTACTGCTTTCCAAAACGCCTAATTGTGAATTAGTTACCCACGGCGGATTGCCCAAAATCAAAATCGGTTTTGGTAAATTTTCGACAAAACTTGTCCAATCTTTTTCAAAAAAATCGGCTTGTGAAATTGAAGTATTTTCGTCGTTGCTAAATTTATCTTTGGCGGATTCCGAATATTTCGATGAAATTTCAAAACCGTAAATCACCGACGAAAAAAAGATTTTTTTTGCCGCTTGAATGAAATTTCCCAAACCGCAAGTCGGTTCGACAATCGTTTGCGGATGAATATTTAATCTCGAAAGAAGAAGACAAATTTCAAATGCAAGCTCGCGCGGCGTTTGAAAATCGCCGAACTCTTTTACCTTTTCATCTTTAATTAAACTTATCATCGAACTCGCCAGATTCCGTTGACGTTTCCCGCTTCCGATATAACGCGCGAATATTGCAATCGCCATTGTAACGCATTTGAAATCGTCAGATAACCTTCGACATATTGTTTGTCGTTCAGTAATTCTTCGGCAATCTTATATGCTTCAATGTCGTCAAGCGGTAAATTTCGATTTTGCATAAACGAAACCAAATCATCAGCGTTGCCGTTATTCGCTAAAACTTGCTGCAAACCTGTTGTCGTTTGATAATCCGCCGTTCTTTCTTTTTCAACGAAAATCGTGTGTAGAAAATTCAGATTTGCTGTTTTATTTATCGCATCATCGGTTTTATCGTAAACAAAAATCAAAAGTCCGTAACCCAACCCGAAAATCTTTTGCCGCGCAGATTTAAATGGACAGGAAGACTGCGGCTGTGTGATGCTCGTAACTTTTATATCAACATTCAATTCGGGCAAATCAATTCCCGAAGCCGAACTACTAAAAGCGACTTCATATTTTGAATTCAAATGAAGTTTAAATTTATGTTCGAGATAAGTTCCGACGGTTTTGCCGTCATTAACGCCAAATAAAGACGGTTCATTATAAAGCGATTCAAATTCGGCAAAAATCCGTGCTTCATCAATCATTTGAGGAATTTCAAGAACTGTTTTCATATATTACTCATCAATCACCGGCTCTTGTTTGCGCGTCTTTCTGCGCTCGGCTCGCCATTTTTTGCGAATCGCCGCGACATCAAATTTATCGCGCTTGCCGTCGCGCATATTTTCTATTTCGTGTTGGACACGCGCCGCGATTAAGCGATAGGCTTCGGTGTTTGGAACGCCTTTCGTCATTTCCGCAAGTTCTTCGTATTCCAAAAATCTGCCGACTTTTGCGCCGACTTTTGCGCCGAGGCTTTCGGTTTTCGGAATGACCGTGCCTTTCGGAAACGCTTCGTAAGTTCCCCACAGATAAACGGGCAGAATTCCGATTCGACTGTTGAGAGCGAGATAGCCGATGATTGGTTTGAACTCGGCGATTTGCCCTGACGTTTGTCGTCCGCCTTCGGGAAAAATGAGCGCGTTGTAGCCTTCATTTAAAATTTCGGTTACGTGGCGCAGAGATTGGCGCAAACTTCCCGTGCGTTCGATGGGAACGAGCGTCGTGAAATTGTTCATATACGCGCGTTTGTATTTCGTGTCGAACCAATAATCTGCCGCCGCGACCGCGACGGTTTGTTCGGCGACATCTTTGCCAAGAGCCTTTTTCACCAAACCTGTGTCGAGGTGCGAAGAGTGATTTGGCGCGACGATAAAATTCGTGTGCGCGGGGACGTTCGCTTCGCCTTCGATTTTCGTATTTAAGATTCCTTCATAAAGCGTCTCTTGGGCGAAATCAACAATCGAATTTCCGATTTTTCGGACGATTGAAGGCACGTGAATTTCTTCTTCATCCTTCTTTTCTTCGGTGCGCGGATCTTCGATTTTTTTCGATTTATCAATGCGCTGAACCGCCGTGAGAAGTTCGCGGACGGTTTCGACTTCGTTCAAAGTGTCGGGCGAGAGAATGCGCCCACCAGCGTCTTCGACTGCCGATTGCAGTTCGACGAACATTAATGAATCAAAACTCAAATCAGCGAGTTTGTCTTCCAGCGCGATTTCCGACAAAGCGCGGTTTGAAACCGACGCGACGATTTTGCGAAGCCACAAAGCCGTGTCGTCGCCTTTGTTTTCCGCGACTATTTTCGTTTTCGTCTTGGCGCGGTTTTCGAGCGTTTGCAGCATCTCGACGACTTCGCCGCGTTTTACTTTTCTGGTCGCCGTGCGCGGCAATTCAAACGGCGTGAGATGCGTAATTTTCACACGCTTGAAAAACGGCAATGACGCGGAAACTTCGCGGAAATGTTCTTCGACTTTGCGATTCGTGTCGCTGCGGGAAAGCGCGATGTCGTATTCATAATCGGGAACAACCAAAGCCGCGATTTTTTCTCCGCCGTCTTCGTCGGGCAAACCGACGACCGACAATTCTTTGATGAAAACCGATTTTGAATAAAGCTCTTCAATTTCGTCGGGGTAGATATTTTTGCCGTTCGAGTCAATGATGATGTCTTTCGAGCGTCCGACGATATACAAATTTCCGTCTTCGTCCAACTTGCCCAAATCGCCCGTGCGAAGCCAGCGGTCTTGAATCACGTCTTGCGTCGCTTCGTCGTTATTAAAATATCCGAGCATCACGTTTTGCCCACGCGCCCAGACTTCGCCCACGCCGTTTTCGTCCGGCTCGTTAATTTTTATTTCCACGCCCGGCAGATTTTTGCCGACGCTGCCTTTCATCAATTTATTTTGCGGACGCGCGACGGTCAGAACCGGCGCGGCTTCGGTCAAGCCATAGCCTTCGAGAATCGTAAAGCCGAGTCCGTGCAAATCCTTCTGCACTTTTTCGCTTAACGCAGAACCGCCCGAAATCAGATAGCGCATTCGTCCGCCCATTCCTTCGTGAATCGGGAAAAAGATAATCGGACCGAGATTAAACGGCGTGTGGTCGCGCACCCAGGCGTTAAATTCGATGATGTTGTCGGCGATGTCGGCAAACCAATCGCCGCGCTAGCGGAAACGGGTTTTGATTCGGCGGTGCAGCATTTCCCAGAGCGCGGGAACGCCGACCATTCCCGTGATGTTGCCGTTTTCCAAAGCCTTCGACAATTCTTCCCCAGAAAGTTCGTCGAGGTAAGTTATCTGCGTGCCGTTGGCAAAAGGCGTGAGAAATCCGGCGGAAAATTCAAACGTATGATGAAGCGGCAGAACGCTCAAAACTCCGTCGGTGATGCTCATATCGAGAACCGAGCCGAGCATCGAAACCATATTGACAAAATTTTTGTGCGAAAGCATCACGGCTTTCGGCGTGCCGGTCGTCCCTGAAGTGAAAATCAAGGACGCGATATTGTTCGCCAAAACTTTCGGCGGAAGCAGCGCGAGACGTTTGGCTTCCTCGATTTCCGTCGGCATCCCGAAAACCTTCGAGAAATCGTAAATCGGAATTTTTATTTTTTGTTTTTTCAGTTCGTCCGCGAGTTCCGGGTTTTCGTCTTCGAGTTTCGGGCTGATGATAATCGCCGACGCTTCGCTCGCTTTGGCAAACTTGGCGACCTCTTCCGCGTTCGAACTCGGATCGAGCGGCACGGCGACCGCGCCCGCTTTTAAAATCCCGAAATACGCCAAACCCCATTCGGGCATATTGTTGGAAAAAAGAATTACTTTTTGCGACGGCTCGATTTTGTTTGCGGCTAAAAATCCGGCGGCGCGAAGCGTCAGTTCGCGCACGTCTTCGTAAGTATATTGTTCTTTTTTTCCACCTCGCTCGATTCGCATCGCCACGCGCGTCGGAAAACGCTTGGTCGCCGTGTCGAACAAATCAATCAAATCTTTGTATGTATGGTCGCGCTTTTCCTGTAATTTCAAATCTTCTTCGAGCTGCGGCAAAACCCATTTCCGAAGTCCGGGAAAATGCACGTTGAGCCAATAATCATACCAATCCAACTTTTCTGGATACCACGGCAGAAGATTTTTCTCTTTTTCTTTTATTAACGAATGCAGCGCACGCACGTTGTCGGCGCGATAATTATATTCGTTATCAACCGTGAACGGCTTGAACATCTCGAACGCCTGTTTGGTTTCTTCGGTCGTGCGCTCGAAATTCTCGATTGATTTCTGCACGTCGGAAACGATGTCGCCGATGCGCCCGCCGCCCCAATCCGGTTTGGCTTTTTCAAGCAGATTCGACGCTCCCTTGACTAATTTATTGAGCATCGGTGCGCCGGTTAATTCGTAAGTTTTCTGTTTCACCGGAATTGCCTCGATCATTCCCGCAATGCGGTTGGCAAGTTTATTTCCCGTTTCTTTCTCGTTAAAATGCTGGCGTTTATAAAGCCCGACGAGTCCGACCATTCGCTTCATATCGTTCGGATTCGTGTCGCCCGAACACGCCTGAAAAACGAGCGGCGGTTTGTCGTCAACGAGGGCGTTCATCGCCGCTTGCAGCATCGCGCCCGCCACCAAGTCAACCGGAATAATATCGAGAACCAGCTTTTCATTGACGGGAAAAATCGGCTGCCCGCGTAGCGCGATTAAAATCAGCGGCGCGGTCGTCGTAAAGCCTTCGTTCCAACCGGGAAACGGATAATTGACCGCCGATTCGACGACCGACGGGCGCAGCAGAATTTTTACCACGTCGTCCTGCTGCGCGACAATTTGTTCAGCGAGCGATTTCGAGTAAGTGTAGATATTCGTCCAGCCCCAAAAAGCAGCGCGTTTTTCGCCAAGCTCGGTCGTGCGCTCGCGTATCCAAACTTTTCGCTCGCGCAGCATCGCCAAACTGAGCGCGTCTTCGTCGTCCGCGTCGCGTCCTTCTTCCATAAGTCGCTCGCGTGCGGCTTCGCGGAATTTTGCAATCTGCATCGCGTCCTTCGCTTCCTCGCGGGCTTGTTCGGAAAGCCGAGCGCAATCGGCAATTTCTTGATTAACGTCAAAGCGCGTTCCAATCAATTCATCTTTTTTGGGGAAATATCCGACGACCGGCTCGTTCTCCCAAATCGTGCCGCTTTTTTTGCCCGCCACAAAACAAGTCGAAACGTGAACCAGCGCGGGTCGCCGCATCATTCGCGCCATCTGCAAAACATTATTCGTCCCGACCACATTCGTCCGCAAAGCAGATTCAAGCGGCGGATTAAACGTAACATTGCCCGCCGAATTGATAATGATGTCGCAATCTTTCATTATCTTTTTCGCTTCCTTTTCGTCTAACCCAAGAAATTCATTCCCGACATCGCCGTTCACCGGCACGACTTTTTCGCGGATAAAATCCTCAAACCCGTCGCCGTATTTTTCGCGCAAAGGGTCAAACGGCGGCGAAGTTACAACGCTCGTCCAAAAACGAATCTCCGATTCTTTCGCATCACGCGCCCGCACCGTCGCATAAACTCGCCCGATGTCAGGAAAATTATGCAGCAGCATCGAAAGCGTAACCTTGCCGACAAAGCCCGTGCCGCCGATAAAGAAAATCTTTTTATTTTTGAAAATTTCGGTTGGTGATAATTTCATTTTTATTCGTAATAAGTAATCTCACGATATTCGGTGTCGCCTTCGTGCCACTCATTTTCATCATCAACAGACGGAAAATTTGAAAATTCGTATTGCTCAATCCAATTACCGTTTCTGTCGTTTTTATATCGAAAGTGTGTTTTAATTTGAACTTTTTCACCGCTCCATTGAATGCTTTCAATTTTTCTTCCTTCTGAATCGTAGCTAAACGTAAGTTTCTTTCCACCAATATACCAAGTGGTCATTTCGCCTTCGCTGTTGTAAATTTGCATACCACCTTGCTCTTCCATACTTCCTAGCGTCCCACTAAATCTTCTTCCGTAAAGTTTATTATTGATGCTGTCATCTAGGTTAAATTTAGTTTGCTGAACCTTGCCGTTACGAAGTTCTCGGATTTGTGAGATTTTCAATCCGTTTTCATCATAGGTGGAAACATACTTTACCCCAAATTCTCCGCTAACTGCATCGAATAATGATAATTCAGTTTGATTGCCGTCAAGGTCGTAAATGTAAATTGAAGTTGTCATAGGTTCTGATTCATACAATTTCCCGTTTATCACTTCTTTCTTCGGACTTTTCTCTGTTACCTTTCTAACCAATCCTTTTAATTTTTCCTTATCTCTATCTGTGTATGCACAAGCACCAGCCAGTTGAATTGAATGTTTGAATTTAAACGGCAAGATTTTTAATTCGTTTATTGGAATTGCAAAATTCAAATTTTGCCCGCTAATCAAACTTGATTTAATAATTCCTATCGCTTGCGCCTTTTGATTGAGCAAAACGCCGCCGCTTGAACCCGGAGAAATCGCGGCATCTATTTGAAAAAGTCCGACATCGCTTCTTAAACTACTAATGATTCCTTTCGTAAAAGAACCTTCGAGACCTTTCGGATTGCTTGCAACATAAATTTCATCGCCCGTTTCAACCAAACTTGAATCGCCTAAAGAAAGGTTGGGAATTTCGTGTTATCAATTCTTATAACGCAAATGTCTTCTTTGGCATTCATTCCGACAACTTCGATTGCCTTTGAAACTTCGCCCGTTTTGACATTTTTCACTATTGCATTTGTCGCTCTTTCAAAGACGTGAAGATTTGAAACTACCAAACCTGCACCAAACACAAAACCGCTTCCCTGACTTATAGGATTGCCGTTTTCGTCTTGCCTGATTATGAGAACAACCGAAGGCAAAACTTTATTGGCAATTTCTCTCGCGCTCAAAGTTTTTGTGATTTGTGTTGGACGTTTTTTCTGTGCCTCAACAAAATTCGATTGAAACAATAATAAAATTAGACATAAAAAAATGAATTTGAATTTCATATCTTTTATTCTCAATTCGACGTATTGCACAACTCGATAATTGGTTGGTGCAGCATCGTAATTTTTATAAACCAAGTTGCGTCTTAACGGCTTTCTCAATCTTCTCAACATCCGCTTTCGATAGATGTCCGGCTTTGTTCAGCAATCTTAACTTGCTCACGGTTGTCAGTTGGTCGGCGAGAGCTTTGGCTTGTTTTCCGTCGAATTGGACGTAAGCCTCGCTCGGATAAAGTTTGTCAATTTTGCTGGAAAGCGGCACGACTTGAACGCGGTTGAGATGTTTGTTTGAAGCGTCGTTGCTCAGAATAACAGCAGGGCGTTGTTTCTTAATTTCGCCTCCGACCGACGGCTCGAAGTTCCCCCACCAGACTTCACCACGTTTCATTATTCACGTCTCCAATTGTCGCTTCCGACCATTCCAACGCTTCCTTTTCACGCGCTTCGTCCTCAGCCATTTCTTTATAAGCCGATTCCAAGCCCTGATTCAAAACGTGCGGTCGCAGCAAAACTTCAATGAATTGGCTGATTTTTCCTCTGCCGACAACTGTTTGCAGACCTTCGTAAACCTGTTCATCAATCGTGATTGTTAATTTCTTTTGCATAGCAAATCAATTATACGTATTCCGCACGTATAATTCTAATCGCTCACATTGCACAACCCGATTATCGGCTGATGCAGCATCGTAATCTCCGCGTTTCTGCCCATATACGAACGCGCTTGGGCGATGGCTTCGGTTAGGTTGTCGGCTCTGTCCCAGCCGAGCATTGCCGGGACGTGGGCGTTTTCCGCGCCGGCGGCGATGACTTTGCCGACGTGCTGGCGACCGTTTTCGCCCCAATACCACATAAAAAACGGGTGCGCTCCGTGATAGGCGTTGCCGCGCCGATACATTTCGATGTAGTTCGGATTCGTTGCAAACTCGCGTTCGTATTTGTCGCGCAGGAAAAATGCGTCGCGTGATTCGGGCAGAAGGCGATGGAAAAATTCGATATACGACGGGTGAAAGTTATGGTCGAAATCGTCGAAACACGGATGCGTAACAATCATCACGCCGCCTTTCCGCAGAAGCGGTTTGTTGCGATACATATTGAAGTGATAGCCGAGAGCCATTACTTGAACCAATAAAGGGTTTAACGCCGAATAGACGTTATACGGCGAGATGTCGGGAATGCCCGTTATCAAAATATCGCATTGCCCTTTGACGGGAATTTCGTATTGCTGATAATTTTTTTCCAGTATTTTTTCGTGGACGGGTTCGGTGCGTCCGGCGTAACAGGCAATCAAATCGTATTGCGCCGGAATCGCGTGCAGCATTTTGCGACGCGCGGCACGAGGCAATTTTGAAAACGTCCGCTTCATCGCTTCCCATTTCATTCGGTCCATAAACGAAAATTCGTCTTCGTTGCGCGTCAAAATATCGTAGCCTTCGGGAAACATTTTATTGTTGAGCGCGGTTTCGATATGAAAGACGTTGCAATGTTCGTCAACCAATTTTCCGAGCCGTATAACTTTGTGATTGAGTTCCGACGCGGGCGGATCCATATACGAATCCGAATCAATAATCGTCTGCGGCTCGTGATGCGCCCGCAAACTTTCGTAATCGCAAAGTCCGACGGCGACGCTCTTGTGTCCGCCATCCATCGGCACGAGATTGATATTTAAATAAATCAAAATATCGCTCTCGATGGCGCGGCGGTTGACGCGCAGCGGTTCGTCGTGTTTCGTGTGTCCGAGCGTGATTAAATTCTCGTCGTCTTCCGCGTCGTGATTGTAAAAACGGTCTGGATAAAATTCTTTGAAAATCTGCTTACCGACCATTCGCTCCATTTCCCACGCCGTCATCTTGCGGTGCAGAGAATTGGCGACAATCAAATGCACGTCCGTTACGCCGTTCGCCGCGCACATATCGAGAACGACTTCGAGCATCGTCTGGCGCAAATCCGGCGTTTGCATCGGCGGCAAAGGTAAAGATATATCGTCCATCGCAATCGTCACGCGCATTCCCGGTTCAAGCTGCGCGTAAAGCGGTTTCGCTTCAAGCGGATGATTTATCGCATAACGAATCGCCGCTTCCCGATTCGGCAAACCTTTTATCGGCGGATTCGGATAAATAACGCGCGTCCCGATTGGCAAATCCTCAAGAATAAAATCCTCGCCAAACGGCATAATCCGTGGCGCACTGTCGCGGTCAATGTAGATGATTGATTCGTGTGTTTTTCTGCGTAATTGCAAAGCCATATATTTTTATAGATTCAAATTGCATCTATCTTTTTAACGTCAAATTTTTTCCTTTATCGTCAAGAATATTCTTTAAAACAAAAGTAGTAATACCGGGTTTACTAAACGGTCTTTTTATTAGTTCATCCTTTGTTATTTCAACGGTAAAATCAACACTTTCAATGTTAATGAACGGTATTTTTTTTAGTTTTGTAGAAAAGTATGTTGTAGTTTCAAATTTGTGGCTCAAATTCTTGCAATAGATTTTTTTATCTTTAAGTATTGATTTAGCTTCATTGTGTATTGGATTTACCACGCTCATCAAAACTATTCCAACATTTTCAACTTGTTGGAAGTTAGAATTATAAAAACTCTCATACCATACAGAGCGGTTTTTTAAACTTTCAAAAATATCTTTTAAGTTCAATTCCGCAGATTGTTTTTTAGTCCAACTATTTTCCACTCGAAACGTAATATTTTTGTATTTAACTTGATAATTAACTATTTCAAAAACTCCTTCGCCAAGATTTGCATAAAAATTTGCAAACGAACCTGCCTTCATTTCTAAAGGCGGTAGTTTAGGAATTTCTTTTAGCTCAAATAATTCAATTCCATGACTTTCTGCAAACTTCTTTGCGCCACGCTGAAATCCTTTCTTCGTTACAATAATACCTCTCGGTTGTTTCGGTAAATCTTCTAGAACACTTTTGAGTGCCAGCATTTGTTCTTGCTTGACTGAACTTTTCCAATCTTTGGCTTGAACGATGGTCGAATAAAAGATGCCGCCAATTTCAAATTCCCAAAACACATCAATCTGATGTGTTATTCCACTTTTTCCTGTAAGTCTCACATCACGTTGAACTGTAATATTTTTAGCAGATTCTTGATTATGAATTTCTTGAAAAACAGATTGCACTAAAATTTCATATTCAATACCTGTATTTTTCATAACAACTTCAAATTAAATTTATTCACCGTAAGCACTCAAAAGCAGTTTGCCTTCGTAATCAATCAAACCGAGTTTCACGCGGTCTAAAAAACCCTGTCTGCCGAGAACATTGCGCGTGAACGATTCTTCTTTGGCGAAATAAACTTTTGCGTAACTTTCAATGCCTAAAACCGAAAACATCAATTCGTGTCCGTAAGCCGTAAAAGAACTTGTCGCAGTGCTGATTCGTATTTGCTCGCCGCTTTCGACATCGAGATTTAATCTTTCGGCGTGTTTGCGCTCAAAAACGCAATAACTCGAACCCGTATCAATTTTAGCTTCAAAATCAGCAAACTCTCCGCCGAAACTTAAAATAACCGAAGCCGTAATGCCGACTTTTAAGGTGTTGTAAAAATGAACTTCGTCAAACGAAACGGTTTCCATCACTACGCTCCCATATCATATTCGGGAACAATGTGATGAACGAAAGGAATTTCGATTCCGGCTTTTTTGGCTTGCCGGTGAACTTCAAGCGCGTCCGCACCGTGCGCGACGAGCCGGTCGCCTTCCAAACAAACCCATTCGTTCATAAATTCTCCGCTATGTTCATCAAGCCATCTCCGCGCTTTTTTATATCGCTCAATTTGATATTTCAAACGCGCTTCTTTTGTTCGCGCCTGTTCGTCCGCTCGTTTTTGTTCTTCAAACCACTCGTCAAGTCGCCGAAAATCTTCGGGCGGCAGAGTTTTGATTATCTCGATTGCCTGTTCAAAATTTACCTGCATAAAAACCTCCAATTACTTTAAATTCAAAATCGCCCAATCGTGCTGTAAGGCGGTTTGTTTAAGCCGAAAATCAGGATTGACTGCCGCCGGATGACCGACAATCGAGAGCATCGGCAAATCGGAAATGCTGTCGGAATAAGCGTAGGAATCCGACAAACTCAAATTTTCGCGCTCGGCGTATTCACGTATCCATTGCGCTTTGGTCGCCGAAGCCATCACGGGCGGCAAGATGCGTCCCGTCGCGTAGCCGTTGACAAATTCCAGACGGTTCGCCGCAACTTCGTCAATGCCGAGATGCTTCATCAAACGCTCGATTGTGAAATCCAACGCGCCCGTCAGAACGACTTGGCGCAAGCCGATTTTTCTCGACGTTTCAATCAGTTCAAAAGTGCCGTCGTAAATCGCCGGTTTCAAAACTTCTTCAAACAAATCGTCGGAGAAATAACGCAGACGGTCTTCGGAAAGTCCTTTGTAAGATTTGAAAAAAACTTCGTTGAAAACATTGCGCGAATACAAATCGGTGGCGGCGAAAAACGGCAGTTTGGCGAGCGTCGTCGCGCTCATTTTGACGGTTTGCCACAAGCCTTGCTGACGCTGCGCGTAGAATCCTAGAGTATGCACGAGATTCGTGCTGACGAGTGTGCCTTCCAAATCGTAAAATGCCGCCGCTTTCAAATTTTTCTCCTGTGATAATCGCTTATTTTCCGCGTTTGATTTAAAATGAATAGTCATTCAGATTGCAAAGTTTAGAATATAACTTATTTTCGCTGCTTTGGGTAATTTTATAAAGAGGAAATTATGAAACGACTCGGTTTTTCTTGTATTTTTTTTGTAATGATTGCGCTCGCCGCCTGCGCCTCGCAAACGGAAACGAGCGATTCGGAAACGCCTTCGGAAACCGTTCCGATACCGGATTTAATCCGGCAAGCCGATGATTTATATCGGCAACGCGAAGATTTATCGAAAATTCGTCAAGGCGTTGCGCTGTTGCGCCGCGCTCGAAACGCCGACGCGCAAAACTACGAAGCGAATTGGAAACTCGCTAAATTCGATTATTATCTTGGGGATTCGACAAACGACGAAAAGGAAAGCGACAAGGCGTTTAAGGAAGGAATTGACGCGGGAAAAATCGCCGAACGGCTCGCGCCCGACAAACCCGACGGATATTTTTGGACGGGCGCAAACCTGGGCGGCAGAGCCGAGAAAAATCCTCTGACCAAAGGCATTACTTCGATTGACGACATCCGCGAAGCAATGAATAAAACGATTGAAATTCAGCCGGATTATCAAGGCGCGAGCGCGTATGACGTTCTCGCGCAAGTTGAACTTTCGACGCATCTGACCGGCGGAAAAGCGGAAAAGGCGGTTGAATATCTCGAAAAAGCTCTGGAATTAGAAAAGGAAAATTCTTATATTCGCCTGCACTTAGCCGAAGCGTATCTGGCGGTTGACCGCAAGGCGGACGCGAAAAAACAACTCGATTATATTTTGAATATGAAACCTGACCCGGATTATTTGCCCGAATATAAAGATTCGGTCGAGGAAGCAAAACAGATGCTCAAAACGCGCTTTTAAGTCAAAGAAAAAGCGAGATTAAATCTCGCTTAAATCAATTTTATCAAACTGAATTCGATTTAATTCTGCAAAGTAATTTCGACTTTTTCCGCACCGCGCCGAACGGTCAAGGTTTTTCCTTCGATTGTATTTCCGCGAATCGGCTCGTCGGAAATTTTTCTGCCGTCAATCGCTTCGACGACATCGCCGACTTTCACGCCCGAACGCCCGGCTAAACTATTTTGCTTGACGCTTTTGATTATTCGATTGCCGTTTTCCGAAACGATTTCGATGCCGAGTTGCGCTAAAATTTGTTCGTCGGTTATCGAATTTGCGCCGACCGAATTCGGCGAAACTCGAACATTCGAGTTTAAGTCAAAACCTTTCGGCGTAAAAACAAGCGGAGGCTTCGAGGCACTCATTCTCGAACCGTTGAAATTATTTTCAACGTCTTTTTTATCGTTTCCGATTCGCGGTTTCGATTTTTCAGCAACGAACAACGCCGTGTTTTTCGGCTTCGACGATTCGATATTCGCGTTTGAAAAATCCGGCGCGGGTTTTTCATTTTTCGCGGTAGTCGCAACGCTTATTTGTTCGGATGAAGAATCATTCGTCGAGATTGTTTTTTCGATTGGCGTTGGCGAAACGACTTGCGCCATTTGGGGCGCGGCGTTGTCGCTTGAAAAATTCGCCGTCTTGAAAACGAAAAATCCTAAAATTAAAATCGCTAAACCGAGCGGTAAAACGTAGCGCAAAACCGGAAAAAGCGGCGGCGAATAGTTTGCCGGTTTTGAATCGGCGATTCGCGCCTTCACCAGAAAATCGAAATTTTTCGGCGCGTCAACTTGCGGCAAATCGTCAATCATCTGCCAAACGAGCGTTTGCTCGCGGCTCATTTTTTCGCATTCGGCGCAAACTTTTAAGTGGAGCGTCGCCGCTTCGCTCAAGCTGCCGCGATCTTCAAAAATAATTGTAAATTCTCTGCAATTCATATTAAAAATAATTCTGCAATTTTTCCCGCAAAAGTTTTCGGGCGCGGCTGATGCGCGATTTTGTCGTGCCTAAACCGAGATTCATAATTTGTGCGACTTCTTCGTAACTTTTGCCTTCGACATCGCGCAGAACAATCGGGGCGCGATATTTTTCCGGCAGCGTGGCAATCGCCCGCGCAATCGTTTTGCTTTGCTCGCTTTCAATCAAATCCGCGTCGGGTGTCGGTTTCTCGTCCGGCGGGTTAAAATCCTGCGCTTCGGATTCCGCGCCGTATTGAAAAAGTCCGGTCAGAGAAACAAGTCGGCGACGCTTGCGCCGACGGATTTCGCTGATCGCCAGATTCGTCGCAATCCGGTAAATATATGTCGAAAACGCATAATCGGTGTGATAACGCTCGATGGCGAAATACACGCGGACGAAAGTTTCCTGCGCCAAATCTACGGCTTCCTCGTAATCGTTCAAAAATCGGTAAATATAATTCGTAATCGGGCTGCGATAGCGGCGCATAATCTCGCCGAACGCCGGTTCGTCGCCGCGCTTTGTCGCTTCGATTAATTCGTGGTCGGATAAATTCTCAATCGGCACGACGGTCTGCAACACCTCCGCGCCTGAATTTCCGAATTTGTCCAAAGCCATACACGCATACTTTTTTACAATTTAAATTCTGCTAAAACAAAAGCCGCCCGACGTTTTTTATCACGCCGCGCGGCTCGGAAAGGTTGCGTAAAGTTTTTATAAAAATTATTCGTCAGCCGGTTTGACGGTTAAAATCAAAAACATCATCTCGTCCGGCTTTGATGTCGAAAGACTTCCGATAACGGTCGGCGCGTTTTCGGGCAAACTGAATTTTTGAAGAGTCAAACCGATTTGCTCGTAATTCACAACCGAATTCGTTTTTCCGGTTGCGACATCAAGATTACTTGAAGTTGTAACTGGAACTCTCTGTCCGAATCTGAAATTTTGAAATTGAATCGAATTTTGCCCTTTGGCGTTTGGCAAACTTTGTAAATCGTTCAGCGTCCATTCTGAAAATACCGAGAAATTAGCGTCTTGATTTTGAACCGCTTCTCTGAAAACGCCTTTAAATTCGATAGTTCCCCGACTCGCCACTCTTTGCAGAAACGTCGAAGTCAAATGATAATTGGAATACGAATAATACGCTTTCAGATTTTTTAACAAACTCGAAAGCGTCTGCGGAATTTCAGTTTTAGCGTTTGAATTGTTCGAGCCGACGACGGTTTGCAGAATCACTTCATAACTCGGCTCGATTTGTGTTTTCGCGGTTTGATTTTGCGCCAAGCAGTTAATTAACCCGAACAAACAGACGGCGAAAAACGCGGCGATTGAAAAAGCAATCTTTGTTTTGAACATAATTTTTCTCCTGTAAAAATAAATTGGGGAGCGGCAATTCATTGCACAGGAAAGCCGAAACAAAGTTGCAAAATTTTATCTAACTTTCTTTAAAAATATCGTCTTCGACCTTTTGCCCGAAACTGATTGTTTGAATATTCGTTTCTTCGATTTGTTTGCCGTTCGCCCAGAGAACGGTGCGAAACGGAACGAGCGTGCCTTGCGCGTAGTTGTAATCGTAAAATTTGCGGCGATATTTTACGCTGTCTTCGGTGTATTCGAGAATCATTACGTGCAAGGTTTTCGTCGAGATATAAAAGCGCGTCTGGCGATTTTGCTTGTCGGTTACGTCGAGAACGTAAAATTCCACGTTCATAATTTTTTCGCGTTCGGGAGCGAGCGCGAGCGTCGAGCCGTTTTCCTTGTAACGAAGCAATGCTTCGAGACCGTGCCAGATTTGATTCTGAAAAGATTTCGCCGCATCGTCGCTTGGCGCGAAAACCGCATCGTTGAAAATGCCGAAAATTTTATCGTTATTATAAATCAGAGCGTAACGCGAATTCGGCGTTTCCTGATCAAAGCGGACGCGCTCTTTGTCGAGACTGTCGCCGCGCAAAATAAGGCGTTCGTAGTTTGCCTGCTCGGTTTTGCCTTCCGCATTGACAACGCTGATTTTTCCGCGCTCGATGGTGGTTTTGCGGATTTGTTTAAGATAATCTCTGCCGCCCAAACCGCCGTAAAAATAAACCACCGATTCGGCAATTTGCTCGGCGGTCGCGCCTTTGCTCAAATCGGCTTTTTGAGGTTTGACATCTTGCGGTTTGTCTTTCTTTTCGGCGGTCGGCGGTTTGCTTTTATCGGTTGCGTCCTGCGCCGAAACGAGCGCGGGAACGCCCGAAATTAAAAAAGCGAATAATATAAAAAACTTGAAACGCACGTAAATTTTCCTCTCGATTTTTTGGGATTTAACTCTTGCGGATTGTAGCACAAACAAAAAAATTCGGCATTCGCTCCGCTTTTTGAAACTTCTTTATTGATGAGTCTTTTTCGTTTTAAGATGCTTTCATAATGGAAATCGGCTAATCTAAAGGCTATTATGAGATTGAAAATATGTCCGAATCTCCGAATAACAAAGCCGGATTTTTGCTGAAAAAAGCTAGTTAAGTAGACCGCTTTTGCACATTTAAACTTTTTCACTTTTTTACTTTTTTATGTTTCACATCGCTTTAGTCGAACCGGAAATTCCGCCGAATACGGGCAACATCGCGCGTTTGTGCGCGGCGACTTTTACCGATTTGCATATCGTCGGCGCGACCGGTTTTCGGCTCGACGCGCGAGCCGTCAAACGCGCCGGTCTCGACTATTGGGACGAAGTAAAAATCCGGCGGCACATCGAACTCGAAAATCTTTATAAAGCGTTGCCCGCTTCGCGCTTTTTATATTTCACGACCAAAAGCAAACGAATTTATTCCGACTTTCAGTTCGCCGAAAACGATTGTTTAATCTTCGGACGCGAAACTCGCGGACTGCCGGAAGATTTACTAAAAGCGAATTGGGAACGCGCCTTGACGATTCCGATGCCGAACCGAAACGTCCGCAGTTTAAATCTTGCGACGAGCGTCGGAATCGTGCTTTACGAAGCTCTGCGGCAAGTCGGTTTCCCGCGCGAATAACTGCCGAAAAATAAAGATTTTTTGCATCTCCAGCCGTTCGATTTTCATCTCATTATTACAAATAAAAAGAGAGATAATCTCGAATTTATGTTGTTTGAAAGGAGAGCAAAAAATATGAAATACTTGCAAAAATTATTAATTTTATCCATTGCGATTTTAGGTTTAGCGTTCACGACGGTCAAGGCTCAAAGTTTGTCCGACAACGGCAAACAGCCGACCGTTGGAATTGAACGGCAGGTTTTCAAGCGAATTCTAAATCTTCCGTATTACGGCGTTTTCGATAATATCGCGTATCAAGTCAACGACAACACGGTGATTTTATCGGGCAAGGTTCGTCAGCCGATAACCAAAACGGATGCCGAAAGAACGGTTGAAAAAATCAACGGCGTGCAAAATGTGGTGAACAATATCGAAGTTTTGCCGTTATCGAATTTTGACGATTCGATTCGCCTGCGAACTCTGCGGACGCTGGAAAACAGCGGCGGTTTGTATCGTTATTTTCTCGGCGCGAATCCGTCGGTGAAAATCATCGTTGACAACGGCAACGTAACGCTCGAAGGCTTCGTCGCCAATCGCGGCGATTACAACTTAGCGAATGTCGTAGCCAATACCGTGCCGGGCGTATTCAGCGTTAAAAATAATTTGATTGTCGAAAAAGAAATGCGATAATTTGAACGAAAACCTTTTAGCGCAAAAGACCGAACGTATTGAATGCGTTCGGTCTTTTATTTCCCGCGTTCGTTTTCCGCCTGCGTTTCCTATAAAATTTCACTCGTCGGATTTTGTAATCGAATCGCCGCGTCATAACCTGCGAATACGAAATCTCGAATTTGGAATTTTGTAAATGCGTAGAGAAAATCTAAGTCGTTTCGTCTGGCTGTCAATCGCGGCGGCAGTCTCGACGATTGCTCTGAAAGCGGCGGCTTATTTTTATACCGGCTCAATCGGTTTATTGTCCGACGCGCTCGAATCGGTGATAAATCTCGCGGCGGCAATCGTCGCGCTGCTTTTGATAAAAATCGCCGCGCAGCCGCCGGACGACGAACACGCCTTCGGACACGACAAGGCGGAATATTTTGCGAGCGGCATCGAAGGCACTTTGATTTTCATCGCCGCCGTCGGAATTTTTTATTCCGCCGGTTCGCGTCTTTTGTCGCCGCAGCCGCTCGAACATCTCGGCATCGGATTGATTATTTCGCTCGTCGCAACGGCGATCAATTTCGTCGTCGGTTTGACTTTGATGCGGGTCGGCAAGCAGAGTCATTCGATTGTTTTAGAAGCCGACGGGCGGCATCTTTTAACCGACGTTTGGACTTCAATCGGCGTGGTTTTGGGAATCGTCATCGTTGATTTTACAGGTTGGTTTTTACTTGACCCGATTATCGCTCTGCTCGTCGCGCTGAATATCGTTTGGACTGGCTTTCAACTTATCCGACGCTCGGCGTTAGGATTAATGGACACAGCAGTTTCAAACGAGACGCAAGAGAAAATCACAAAGATTCTCGACCGCTATGTTGCCGAAAAAGAAATTGATTATCACGCGCTCAGAACGAGACAAGCGGGCGCGAGAAAATTCGTCTACGTTCACATTCTCGTTCCAGACGAATGGACTGTTCAGCGCGGACACGATTTAATCGAAGAAATCGAAACCGATATTCGTCGCGCCGTTACCGATTCGGTTGTTTTCACACATCTCGAACCGCTCGAAGACCCGTCATCTTTTTACGATGTCGAGCTTTTCCGCCGAAAATAAATTTCTTCAATCTGACATAAACAATAATTAGCGAACTAAGATATTCGGTATCGGAATGTCATCGCTTAAACCAAACTGCCGCGCCGCAAAGCCTTCGGTTGAACGCTGCAAATACCAAATGCCGCTCGAAGGTCGAAAAACTGCGATGTCGGTTTTGCCGTCGCCGTCGTAATCCGCCGGAACGACTTTATCGGTCGAAAGCCCGAACTGCGTCGCGGAAAAAGAATTGTCGCGGCTGTTAATGTGATACCAAAAACCGTTTGACGGTCGCCAGACGGCAATATCGGTTTTCCCGTCGCCGTCATAATCAGCCGGAACAAGTTGGTCGGACCCGAGTCCGAAATGTTCGACCCGAACCGTGTTGGTCGAACTTTGAAGAATAAACCAGGCGTTGACTTCAGTACCGAATCTGCTGCCGCGATAAACCGCCAAATCAGCTTTGCCGTCGCCGTCGTAATCCGCCGGAATTATGAAATCGGTGTTGAATCCCCAATCTCTGATGTTTGCCGAGTTATCGGAACTTTGCAGTATCTTGAAATTACCCGCCGAACCGATGGCATCACTCATGTAATAAACCGCCAAATCCGTTTTATCATCACCGTCATAATCAGCAGGCGTTGGTGTGTCATATCCGAGCAATCCCAAATTTTTCCCCCAAGGTCTGGCGAGAAAAGCATTATCCGAACTTCTGAGAATATACCAAGTGTTGTAGACGCTACTTTGGGGATCGGGACTGAAATTCATACGATAAACCGCCACGTCGGTTTTGCCGTCGCCGTCGTAGTCGCCCGGAACAAGATAATCGGTCGCCAATCCCCATTTGACAGACAAAAAGCCGCCGGAACTTTTCGCAATATACCAATAGCCGTCGGACGGGCGAAAAACCGAAATGTCCGATTTTCCGTCGCCGTCAAAATCGGCAACCGGATTTCCTTTTCCGACAGTCGCTCCGGCAACCGTCAGAAAAACGAGCAGAACGCCGGAAAATAAAGGCAATAATTTATGGTTGTAAAATCTATGAGTTTGATTTTTCATAATTTGAATCTCCCGTTTTTTAACGGGAATGTTAGCATTTGACCTTTCCTTTCGCAAACCGTATTCTTACCGTTTGCTTTGGACGTAATTTTTACATTTATGATTGACACGAAAAATATCAGAAACATCGCCATTATCGCGCACGTTGACCACGGCAAAACGACTTTGGTTGACGCGATGCTCAAACAATCCGGCACGTTCCGCGACAATGAAACCGTCCAAGACTGCGTGATGGACTCGACGGATTTGGAGCGCGATCGTGGCATTACGATTATGGCGAAAACTGCTTCGGTGCATTACGGCGATTACAAAATCAATATTCTCGACACGCCCGGACACGCCGATTTCGGCGGCGAAGTCG
>JBPCMK010000063.1:0-31974 GCA_051002375.1 Pyrinomonadaceae bacterium
AATACGACGGTTTGAGCGACAATTTCGGCTCGCCCGAAGATGCCGTTCGCGCGGCTTTCGGAAATGTTCCGCGCGAAATAAAGGCGGAAGATTTGCAGAAAAACGCGGCGGCTTCAACTGAAAACAAGACTAAATTCGGGACGGGCGATTGGGCGACGACCACCGAGAAAATGTATTTTCCGACCGAATCGGGCGTGGTGCGCGCGGCTTGGAGAGTAATAATTTGGGAGCCGATAGCAGCTTATATCGTTATCGTTGACGCGGAAACGGGCAAAATGTTGTGGCGCAAAAACGCGACCGAAGACCAAACTCAATCCGCGACCTTCAACGTCTACGCGAACACGACGAGCTTGACGAAAACGCTCGACAGTCCCGCGCCGCTATCGCCGGGTCCGACGAGTCCGAACACCGGAGCGCAAGGCGCGATTGTCAACCGGACGAATGTAACGCTCGTCGGCAACGAAGCGCCTTACACATTTAACAACAAAGGGTGGATTACCGACGGTAACAACACGACGGACGGCAACGCGGTCGAGGCGGGACTTGACCGCGACGGCGTGAACGGCGTGGACGCGACCGTTACCGGCGCTAATCGCGTGTTCAATTTCGCTTACAATCCCGCGCCGGGCAATCCCGCGCCGGGCGAGAGTCCGCTGCTGACCGCGGACCAACAAGGCGCGGTAACCAACCTTTTCTACATTCTTAATCGTTATCACGACGAGATGTATTTGCTCGGTTTTACCGAACAAGCCTTTAACTTTCAAAACGAAAACTTCGGACGCGGCGGCGCGGCGGGCGACCGCGTTTCGGCTGAAGCGCAGGATTCGAGCGGCACGAACAACGCTAATTTTGCCGCGCTGCCGGACGGAACACGCGGGCGAATGCAGATGTTTTTGTTCACCGATCCGACTCCGAACCGCGACGGCGATTTGGACGCGGAGGTGATTCTTCACGAACACACGCACGGCTTATCGAATCGTCTGCACGGCAATTCCAGCGGCTTGATGTCAAATATGTCAAGGGGAATGGGCGAAGGCTGGTCGGATTTCTACGCTTTATCAATGAATGCGGAAGCGACCGACCCGGCGAACGGCATTTATACGACGGGTGCTTACGTTACATTGAATTCCTATTATGGCATTCGTCGTTTTCCATACGCGATTAAATCTTTCACCGGCGGCGCGAACAATCGCCCGCATAACCCGCTGACGTTTGCCGATATTGACCCGGCGCAAATCAATTTGAACGACGGCGCGTTTCCGTCAGCCTCTAACGGGCAGGCAAGCGAAGTTCACAATGCCGGCGAAGTTTGGTGTGCCGCTTTGTTTGAAATTCGCGCCAAATTTATCGCCCGCTCGGGTTTTGCCGCCGGAACTCATAATGTTCTCCAACTCGTGACCAACGGAATGAAGCTCGCGCCGCTTAATCCGACGTATTTGCAGGAGCGCGACGCCATCATCGCCGCCGCGCAAGCCGGCGGCTCGGCTGCTGACGTTGCCGACATTTGGGCGGGTTTTGCCATTCGCGGAATGGGTTTCTCGGCGCAAGTCGTCAACGCGACCAACAACACTGTAATCGAAGCATTCGACGCGCCGAGCGTTTTCCTCGCCAACGGCTTTTCGTTCACCGACGCCGCGCCGGGTGGCAGCGCCAACGGCTATCCGGAACCGGGCGAAACTCTGGTTTTAAATGTTCCGGTCAGCAACAGCACGGGCGCAACCGTAACGGGCGTAACCGCTCAAGTCGCGGGCGGCAGCACTGCTAATTACGGCGACATCGCCAACGGTGCGACCGTTACGCGCCAAATCAATTACACCGTTCCGGCGGGAACGGTTTGCGGCAGCTTATTAACGTTGACCTTAAACATCAACAGCAGCGGCGGATTGCGAATCGAAACCCGTAGTTTAAGAATCGGGCAGCCGGCTTTTAGCGGCTCGACTCAAAACTTCGACGGCGTAACTGCGCCGGCGCTGCCCATCGGTTGGGTAAAAGCGCAAAGCGGAGCAAATCCGGGTTGGGTGACGGATACGATGTTTCCGTTCAGCACACCGAACGCTTTGTTCGCCACCGACGCAGACACGCCGGGTTACGCCGAAGTTACGACGCTGACCAGAATTACTTCCGCAACGGCGCAGCTGCAATTCCAAAATGGTTACGACACCGAAAGCGGTTATGACGGCACGGTTTTGGAAATCCAAATCGGCAGCGGCGGCGTGTTCCAGGACATTCTCGCGGCGGGCGGCAGTTTCGTGATCGGCGGTTATAACGGAGTTCTCGCGTCGAATGCCGGACACGCGCTCGCCGGAAGACAGGCTTGGACGGGTGATTCCGTCAATTACATAAACACGATAGTTAATCTGCCCGCGTCAGCCAACGGGCAAACGGTTGCCTTCCGCTTGCGCACCGCGTCCGATGAAAGTGTCGGCAGTTTGGGAACTTTCGTTGACAATGTTCAGCTAACGGGCGGAACTTTTTTCAGCAGCTACACTTGCTCCGCTCCGCCAACACAGTCAAACGCGACTCGTTACGATTTTGACGGCGATGGGAAAGCAGACATTTCCGTCTTTCGCCCGTCAAGCGGCACTTGGTATTTGAATCAATCAACCGCAGGTTTCACAGGCATAGCTTTCGGCATATCAAGCGATAAAATCGTGCCAGCAGACTACGACGGCGATGGCAAAACAGATGTCGCCGTTTATCGAGACGGTGTTTGGTATATCCAACGAAGCAGTTTAGGTTTTCTCGGCATCGGCTTTGGCACGGCAACCGATATTCCGATGCCGGGAGATTTCGACGGCGACGGAAAAGCCGACCTTGCCGTCTTTCGTCCGTCAAATGGCGGTTGGTATATTTATAATCTGGCGACAAATCAAATTTCTAGTTTTGCTTTCGGTCAGTCAGGAGACATTCCGGTAGCAGCAGATTACGATGGAGACGGTAAAACAGATATTGCCGTCTTTAGAAGCGGAGTGTGGTATATCCAGAGAAGCAGAGACGGATTTATCGGCATCACTTTCGGCGCGCTGACGGACAAAGCAGTTCCGGCTGATTATGACGGAGACGGTAAAACCGACATCGCAGTTTATCGAAACGGGACGTGGTATTTGCAGCAAAGCACATTGGGCTTTACCGGAGTAGCATTTGGAATATCAACCGACAAACCCGCTCCGGCGGATTATGACGGAGACGGCAAAGCGGACATTGCCGTATTTCGTGACGGAACTTGGTATATCCAAAGAAGCACGGCAGGATTTACGGGCGTGGCATTTGGCACGGCGACCGATAAACCAATTCCAAATGCTTTCGTGCCGTAAGATTTCGCTAACTGCCTGGCATAATTTTCTAATTCAAACATAAAAAAGAGGACAAATATAAAAACTTGTCCTCTTTTTAATAGTTCCTATTATTTTCGAGAGAGATTGTTCAAATCCGATTAGGGTCAACGCCGAGTTCGCGGAGTTTTATGGCTAATCGGTCGGCGCGTTCCGCTCCGGTCAAAAGCATATTTTCGTCGGCATCAGTCCAGCGCAGCCATTCGGCGAAAGTGCCTTCAAACGCGCCTTGCCAGAGCGTCAAACCCAAGCCCAAATCCGGCAAGCGAAAATCATCTCGACGGCGATAATGATTGAGGAGTCCCGGTTCATAAACGCGCAAAACGTCTTCGCTCAAAAGCCGCAACGGGTCGAACACGATGTAGTAATGAATGCCTTTGCGGGCGTAGGTTTTTAGCTTATGGTCGAGTTCGCCGCCTTCTTTATTGGAAACGATTTCGACGACGACTTCCGGCACTTTACCGTATTCCCAAAGCATATACGAGCGTCCGGTTTTGACATATAAATTTTCAGGCGCGGTTACGTCCAAACTGATAAAAACGTCCGGCACGAGCGGCGGTTCGTGAACCGAGAAAAATATGCCGATATTGGAATCGGCGAAAAAAGAGCGTGGTTCGTTCGGGTGTTCTTCATCGGGCGACGGCTGCCAACTATCGTAAAGTGTTTCAGTTAACAACCGTTGATGCTTTGCAGAAAATATATTATCCACCGGCTCGTCGTCCTCCGTTACGAGATTTTCGATTAACTCGTCGTAATCCAAATCCTTCTCAATTAAAAATTGTTGCATTGTTTAATTTCCCTTCGGTAAAATCTGCTGACAGTATAAATCAACCGATGGATAATTTCTATAATAAAAAAGGCAGCTTCGAGAGCGTCGCCTTTGCGCTCGACCATTTCTTTGGTGATTTTTAATGAACGTATCGCCGAAGAGAAGATGACGATAAAAACTTCAGTTTGCGGCAGGCGCGACGGCTCGCGTCTGCGAATCGAAATGCTCGTTTGCGAATTGGCGAATTCATAAATTTCCCGCCGCCGCAAATCGGGCGATTGAAAATTATTTTTATTTGAAAATTGAAATTTGTATATAGTCCCGAATTGGCGCATTGCATAATTTTTAGAGATAAAATTTCTTTTCTCTTTATGCGTAAAATGAGGAAAAAGTCTGCCAAAATTTTCGCCCGATTTTTATCTTCGATTCAATTCGCGGTAAAGCCAAAGCCGCGCCGCCTGCCATTCGCGTCCGACGGTGCGTTCGGAAATGTCGAGACTTTCGGCGATTTCCGCGTTGTTCATTCCGCCGAAAAAGCGCATCTCGACGATGTGTGCCTGCTGCTCGTCGAACTGTTCGAGCCGTTCCAAAATTTCATTCAAAACGAGAATCGCTCCGGCGCGCTCTTCAATCGGAATTTGAAGGTCGTCAATCGAAAAATGAATCGGATTACTTCCGCGTTTCGCCGTCGCGTGCAGACGTGCGTGGTCAACCAAAATCTGCCGCATCACGCGCGATGCGAAACCGTAAAAATGCGAGCGGTCGCGCCATTCGATTCCGGTCTGCTCGCTCAAACGCAGAAACGCTTCGTGAACCAGCGCGGTCGGTTGCAAGGTGTGGTTGGCGCGTTCCTTTGACATCAAAAATCGCGCCTGTCTTCGGAGTTCGTCATAAACAAACGGCAAAAGCTGTTCCTTCGCCGCCTCGCTGCCGTCGTTCCAATCGTGCAGAATCCGCGTAATTTCCGAAGTCTGAGATTCGCTCATAAAAGTTATCCCGGTTTGTAATTTTACCCGCATTATAGCTTATTTTTCGGCGAAAAGAAATTTTTTATATTTTTTTTTGGCTGACTTTGTTCAATTTTCGCGCATATACAAACGACGGCAAAATTTATTGAATCGGGAGATTAAATTATGAAGAGCAAAACGGTGAAAATTTTATTAGGTTTATTGGCAGTTATGTTTTTCGGCATAACGGCACAGGCGGCGACTTTTACAGCCGCGACGGACGGCGATTGGGCAACCACGACGACGTGGACATTTACGGGAACGGACGCGGACGGCATTCCCGACGCGGATGATACGGTTACAATTCCGAGTCCGCGTGTGGTAACGGTCAGCGGAGCGCAATCGGCGCAGAATCTGACCGTCAACGGCGGCGGGACTTTGACCATCAACGGGACTTTGACAATGATCGGAACGCCGAGCAGTTCCGTTTCCAACAGCGGAACGGTCAACGGCGCGGGTTCGCTTCAGACGCAAGGCACAACAACGCTGAATATCGGTGGAACATTTATTGCGCCACTCGTTATTGTCAGCGGAACAACAACCACGAACAGCAGCACTATCGGCGGTTCGATCTCTATTTTAAGCGGCGCGATTCTGCAAGTTCCGTCGGGCGGATTCCAAACGTTTCACACGGGCGATCTAACAATTGATGCGGGCGGCACATTAAACAATGCCGGCAACACTTCGGTATTCTTTGCTAACGGAGCGAACATCGTCAATAACGGAACTGTTATCGGCAATTCCGGCTTCAGATTTGGCGGCACAGCCCAAAATCTATCGGGAATAGGAACATTTACGGGAAATATCTCGATCTTGAGCGGTTCAACGACGACTTTGACCGGCAGCATAAATTTCGGAGATGGCAATACAACCGTGACGAATTTCAATGTCAACGGCGGCGGGACTTTTGCAGTCGGCGGCAACACTTTAACTTTGAATGGAGTCGGATTTACCAACAGCGGCACGGTAACAAGCACATTAGGAGGAATTATCCGTATGCAAGCTATTTCGTCGCTGAATATCGGCGGAACATTTACTGCCGCGTTGGAAATAAATAGCGGAACAACGGACACTCAAAGCAGCACCATCGGCGGTTCAATCTCCATTTTAAGCGGCGCGACTCTGCAAGTTCCGGCAGGCGGATTCCAAACGACTCACAATGGCGATTTGACAATTGCTTCGGGCGGCACATTAAACAATCTCGGTAATACTTCGATATTTTTTGCTAACGGAGCGAACATCGTCAATAACGGAACTGTTATTGGCTCTTCCGGTTTCAGATTTGGCAGAACCGGAGCGCAAACCTTGTCGGGAACAGGAATATTTACGGGAAATATCTCGATCTTAAGCGGTTCGACGACGACTTTGACCGACGATGTTACATTTGGTGATGCCAACACCACGACAACAAATTTTACTGTTAATAACGGCGGAACATTAACCTTGAGCGGCAGTAATACTTTGACCTTGAACGGAGTCAGTTTTGCCAATGGTGCCACTGCCACAACCAACGGCAGTGGAACACTCCGCACACAAGGCACGTCATTCCTGTCAATCGGCGGGACATTCACCGTGCCAGTCGTTATTGCCGGCGGAATAACGGACACTCAAAGCAGCACTATCGGCGGTTCGATCTCCATTTTAAGCGGCGCGACTCTGCAAATTCCGTCGGGCGGTTCCGTTACAACTCACAACGGCGATCTAACGATTGCTTCAGGCGGAACATTAAACAATCTCGGCAACACTTCGAGATACGATTTTAACGGAGCGAACATCGTCAATAACGGCACTGTTATCGGCAATTCCGGTTTCAGATTTGGCGGCACAGCCCAAAATCTATCGGGAACAGGAACATTTACGGGAAGTATCTCGATCTTGAGCGGTTCAACGACGACTTTGACCGGCGACGTTACATTCGGCAATGGCGGGACGGCAACAAGTTTTAATGTCAACGGCGGCGGGACATTAGAAGTTGGCGGCAACACTTTGATTTTGAACGGAGTCGGTTTCACCAATAACGGCACGGTAACAAGCACAACAGCGGGAGTCATCCGCACACAAGGCACAACAACGCTGTCAATTGGCGGAGCTTTCACGGGTTCGCTGGAAATCAACAACGGAACTACATCTATTGTCAGCAACAGCAACATCGGCGGTTCAATTACCATTTTGAACGGCGCAACACTACAACTTCTTTCGGGCGGTTTCGTCATCACCCACACGGGCGATCTAACAATTGATGCAGGTGGCATATTAAACAATCTTGGTAATACTTCGGTATTCTTTGCTAACGGAGCGAATATCGTCAATAACGGAACTGTTATCGGCAATTCCGGCTTCAGATTTGGCGGCACAGCCCAAAATCTGTCGGGAACAGGAACATTTACGGGAAATATCTCGATCTTGAGCGGTTCAACGACGACTTTGACCGACGATGTTACATTCGGCGACGGCAACACCACGACGACCAACTTCTCCGTCAACAGTGGTGGAATACTTACATTAAGCGATACCAAGACTTTGACTTTGAACGGAGTTGGTTTTACCAACAGCGGCACGACGGACGGAAACGGAACGCTTCGCACACAAGCCGCAACATCGTTGTCAATCGGCGGAACTTTCACCGCGCCTCTCGTTATTGCCACCGGCACATCAACTACCGTTGGGAATATCGGAGGATCAATCACAATTTTGAACGGCGCGACTCTGCAACTCCCTAGCGGTGGTTTCGTCATCACCCACACCGGCGATCTGACGATTGCTTCGGGCGGAATATTAAACAATCTCGGCAACACTTCGAGATACGACTTCAACGGCGCGAACATCGTCAACAACGGTACGGTGTCCGGTTCCACCTTCAGATTTGTCAGAACCGGAGCGCAAACCTTGTCGGGAACGGGCGCATTTACAACTCCGAATGTGTCAATCTTAAGTGGCTCAACCGTTACTCTCGGCAGTAATCATCAACTCAATGCCTTGACTGTCAACAACGGCGGCGCGTTCAATACCGCAACATTTACCGCATTTTTGAACGGCGCGGGAACGCCTTTGACTAATAACGGAACGGCGATCAACGGCAGTTTCACTTATAACGGCACGGCGGCACAGACCGTTCAGACGACGAATGTTGATTACACGCAACTCGGCATAGACAATGCGGCGGGCGTTACGCTTCCGGCGGCGGAAACCGTTTCGCAGCAGGTAACTTTGATAAACGGCGTATTTAATAATGGCGCGTTTTTGACGCTTGCCAATAATGCGACAATTGCCCGCGACAACGGCACGCTTCAAACCGTGCCAAGTTACGCCGGTAATATCAATGTCCTTTATTTCGGCACGAATACGATTACGACCGGCATCGAACTGACCGCTTCGACAACCGCGTTGACCAATTTGACAATCAACAAAACCGGCGGCGCGACCGTAACGCTCGATAAAAATCCGACGGTCAACGGCGCGGCGACTTTTACCGGCGGAATACTTCTGGCGGGCGCGAATCGGCTGATAATTTCCGCCACCGGCACGACTGTCGGCGGTTCGGCGGCGAGTTATGTTATCGGCAATGTCCAGAAATTTAATCCGGCAAACGGTTTTACATTTCCCGTCGGCACGGCGAACGGTTATTCGCCTCTCGTTCTTCCGACTGCTTCCGGGGCGGGCAGTTTGACCGTCGTCGCCGTTCAAGCAGTTCAGCCGGATGTCATTGCGGGCGAACAAAACGTCGCGCTGAAACGCTATTGGACTTTGACGGAAACCGGCAGTTTATCGGCGCAGCTGCAATTTAATTATCTGCAAGCGGACGTTCCGGGCGGCATCAACGAAGCGAATCTGAGTTTGCGGCGATATGAAAACGGCGCGTTCACGTCAATTCCGGCGACTTTGGATACGGTCAATAACACTTCGACAACCACCGCTCCGATTACGGATTTTTCCGATTGGACGCTGGTGGCGACTGCGCCGACTGCCGCGTCTGCCGATCTCGGCGGTCGCGTAACCCGCGCCGACGGCTCGCCGATTGCGGGCGTTCGTTTGGTTTCGGTTAATTCCGCTTCTTCGACGACCGTTACCAAATATACTGACAGTTCCGGCAATTATCGTTTCGAGGAAATGCCGACGGGCGCAACTTATGTCATCACCGCCGCGCGGCGCGGTTATCGGTTCAGTCCGGCAACCCGCGTGTTGAATCTGACGGGCGAAGTCAACGATTCGGATTTCACGGCAACGCGCGATTTGTCCACGCAGGAAGCGACTTCGGGCAGCGATTTTGACGGCGACGGACGCGCCGATCTTGCGGTCTTCCGTCCCGACGACGGAACTTGGTATATCGAGCGCAGTTCGGACAATTCGTTCTACGCGCGACAGTTCGGCGTTAGTGGGGACGCGCCGACGGCGGGCGATTACGACGGCGACGGCAAAGCCGATTTCGCCGTCTATCGCCCGGTAGATAACGTCTGGTATCTGCTCCGCAGTTCGGACAATACCTTTTTTGCCAAAGCGTTCGGGCAAACGGGCGATGTTCCGGCGGCGGGCGATTACGACGGCGACGGCAAGACCGACATTGCCGTTTATCGTCCGGCGGAAGGCGTTTGGTATATCTGGCAGTCGAGCAGCGAACAGCTTCGCGCGGAACATTTCGGCGCGTCGTCAGACCGAATCGTTCCGGCGGATTACGACGGCGACGGTAAAACGGACATCGCGGTTTATCGCGCGAGCGAAGGCGTTTGGTATATCCTGCAATCGCGCGACGGACAAATCCACGCCGAGCATTTCGGCGTTGAAACGGACGAGCCGACGGCTGCCGATTACGACGGCGACGGCAAAGCGGATGTGGCGGTTTATCGCCGCAGCGAAGGCGTTTGGTATATCTTGGGCAGCGTGGACGGCAATTACAAAGCGATTCGCTGGGGAGCGGGCGAGGACACGCTCGTTCCGGCGGACTACGACGGCGACGGCAAAGCCGATGTCGCGGTTTTCCGCAAAGGCGATTGGTATATCTTGCCGAGCGGCAGCGCGGAAACACGCGCCGAACGCTTCGGAAAGGAAAACGACAAACCCGTTTCGAGCCGCTTCTGACGCTCGACTTACTCTCTCACTCTCCTTCGATTCACAGGGACGGCAGAATATCGCCGTCCCTTTTTTAATATTATTTTCGCAAGTCTAAAAAATTTTGTCTGTCTTTTTCTGATTTTCGCGCATATACAAACAGGAAACTAAAACTTGATTTTTATCAAAAGGAGAAAATTATGAAAACTACAGTTTTTTTTAGACGCTTTTCGACAATCGCCATTTTGATTTTAACTGGCGCGGCGATGAACGCGGCGCGAGCGGCGACATTTACGGTAACGAATACGAACGACAGCGGCGCGGGCAGTTTGCGGCAGGCGGTTTTAAGTTCAAATACGACGGCGGGTTCGGACACGATTGTGTTCGATTCGTCATTCGGCACACCGAAGACGATTACTTTGGCTGCGACTATTACGATTGATCCGGCGACCGGCGATTCGTTGACGATTAACGGACCGGGCGCGAATTTACTAACTGTCAGCGGCAATAACGCCGTGCAGATATTTTTTGTTAATACCGGCGACACGGCATCGGTCAGCGGAATGACTTTGACGCAGGGTAGAAATAACAACGGCGGCGCGGCGTTTGATAATCGAGGCACATTGAGCGTCGCTAATATGGTCTTCGCTTCAAATTTCGGCAATAACGGCGGCGGGGCGATTACCACTCTCGGAACTTTAACCGTTTCCAACTCGACATTTAACTCGAACTCGACCAGTTTCGACGGCGGCGCAATCGCCGGTGACTCAGCCAGCACTGTGACTGTTTCAAATTCGACATTCACAAATAACACTGCCAGTTACGGCGGTGCGATTGCCGGCAATGGCGGGGTTAGTGTCACAGGCTGCACATTTAGCAATAACAGCAGTATAAGTAGCAACGGCGGCGGCGCAATTTACTACAGCAATAGTAGTCCCGGTTCGACGTTAACGGCAGCCATTGCAAACTCGACCTTTACCAACAACGCCGAAACCGTCGGTAGCGGCGGCGGCGGCGCAATCAGACACCGCACGGGTTCGATGGCGATTACCAACTCGATTTTTACGAACAACACTACCATTGCCAGCGGCGGTGCAGTTGAGAGTACCGATTTGATAACCATCAGCGGCTCGACATTCACCGGCAACAGCGCAACCGGTGCAAATGCCCAGCAAAGCGGTCAGGGCAGCGGCGGCGCAATCGGCGTTCAGACCGGCGGACAACTGACAATTACCAATTCATTCATCAACGGCAATTTTGCGACGAATTCCGGCGGCGGCATTTATAATGCGACCGGCGATATACCTCCGCCTTTGACTGTTATAAATACGACTATTTCAAATAATGTTTGCAATACGGATGCCGACGGCTTGAATGATCAATCCGGCGGCGGAATTTTTTCAAGCTCTGTAGTGGTCATCACCGGCTCCACAATCAGCGGCAATCGGGCAAAACTGGGCGGGACGACTCAAAATCAAGGAAACGGCGGCGGTATTTACGGACTTCGGAAAATAACGATGGATAACAGCACGATTAGCGGCAATGTCGCCGAAAGTCAGGGCGGCGGCATCTATGATGCTTATCCCGGCGGCGCAAACAGCGAAGTCGTGATTACCAACTCGACGATTGTTTATAACAGTGCAGCAAACGGCGGCGGAATTCGATCTTCAAATTCTGTCGGCGATACTCCGACCAGTCTCCGCAACACGATTGTTGCTCTAAACAGCCCCAACGATATATTAAATCCGTTTGGATCAGCCGGTTTTAATTTAATCAGCGTTGATCCGCTGCTCGCGCCGCTGGCTTTCAACGGCGGCTCAACCCGCACTCACGCGCTGCGTCTCGGCTCTCCGGCGATTGACGCGGGCGACCCAACCACTTTTCCGGCAACCGACCAACGTGGCATCACGCGCCCGCAGGACGGCGACGGCAACGGCTCGGCTCGCTCCGACATCGGCGCGTATGAACGTCGCCAGACTGATTACACTTTGTCCGCCTTTGCCGATTTTGACGGCGACGGGCGAAGTGATATTTCCGTTTTCCGTCCTTCGACCGGCATCTGGTATGTGCAGCAATCTACTGCCGGTTTTACCGGAGTTTCGTTCGGTCAAATCGGAGATTTAATTACACCCGCCGATTTCGATGGCGACGGCAAAACCGATGTCGCCGTCTTCAGACCGAGCAATGGCGTGTGGTATCTGCTCAGAAGTTCGCTCGGATTTACCGGCGTGGCATTCGGACAAGCGGGCGATATTCCCGTTCCGGCAGATTATGACGGCGACGGACGCGCCGACATCGCCGTCTTTCGCCCGTCGAACGGCTATTGGTATTTGCAGAGAAGCAGTCTGGGATTTACCGGCATCGCGTTTGGCGCAGATGGCGACAAACCTGCTCCGAACGCTTTTGTTCGATAGACAATAACAAGCAAAACAGCAAATCCGCCAGCCATTTTGCGGCTGGCGGATTTGCTGTTTTCATTTGATTTAACTGCCTCAACGAATTTTCACTCTTTGTAAATCTCGATAAACGAAATTATCGAGAAATTCTTGTATCGGAACGATAAATATTCCAGACTTCCTGCAATACTGCTTTTGCTTAGAATGCAATTATGAAATGAATATAAAGTTTGCGCGACCGGTCATAATCGCCTCGCGTAATCGGGTGGTTCAAATGCCGATTAAAGCGTATCGAAATCAATGGCAAAGCCGCCCGCTCACGCGAAACGATTTTGCCCGTCTCCAAATCTTAACCGCTCTAGTCCGATTTTCCGCTTTCATGTAGAAAATTATTTATTGTATTTGACTTTTTCCGTTTTTAATTCTGTTAAGAGATTTTTGTCTGATTCTTTTAAGGAATTTGATTCGTTTAATCTTTGAACGATTGAGATTGCCTTGTCGGCAAATTCGACGGCTTTTGATTTTTCGCCGTTTTTGTTAAGCGCGATTGCCATCGAACGATAGACATTAGCCAAGTCTACTTGATAGCCGGTTACCGACTTATCAGTTTCGACCACCTTTTCCAATTTAGTCTGCGCGTTCGTCAAATTTGTCAAAGCCTTTTCCGGCTGTCCGAGCGATAATTGAGCGTCGGCGATTTCTTTTTCAACGACAGCGATGATTCTCAGATATTCGTTAGTTCCGGGCGCGATTTTATCGAGTTTCGCCATCAGTTCCAGAGATTTTTGAGCGTATTCAATCGTTTGACGCGGGTTGTTCGATAAATTATAGCCTTGCGCGATGTCGTAATAATTAACCGCCAAATCATATATCGCATACGAATCGTCGGGTTCTTTTTCCAACTCTTTAACATTGAAATCAATTGTTTTCCGGCAGCTTTCCAACACTTTCTGTCCGTCGCGCCTTGCGATATAAATTTCGCAGTAATAGAAATCATTGACGAACGCGGTTCTTTGCAGCGAATAATCTTCCGGTTTTTCTTTGATGAGCGCGTCGGTCAGGACAACGGATTCGTCAATATCTTTAATTGCGCCGTCGTAATCTCCGGTGTTCGATTTTAATTGGCTGTCGGCTCTTAAAACTCGCGGATAAGCCTTTCTGGTGTAAAAATGTTCGGGATTATTTTTTAACACTCCCTTAATTATCGCGGCGGATTCGTCGAGCAGTTTGGCGGCTTTTTCATTTTCGACATTGGCAAGCGGAATAGCGGCGTAATCGGTCAACAAAACTGCCAGACGATTTTGATAATCGGGCGAATCGGGTTTTTCGGCGACCAATTCGCGGCGAATTTTAATCGCCTTTTCAAAATATTCCGCCGCTTTCGCCGTGTCAATATTCCATTGTAGAGTTTGCGCGGTGATCGCATAATTTTTTGACAAATTCTCTTTGTTTTTCAAATCGGCGGGATTTGCTGCGAAAACCGATTCGCGCAGTTTTCGCGCCTTTTCGTAGCTTTCAAGTCCGGCGTTAATATCGCCCAAATTGGTGATGTTAACCGCTCCCTGAATTTCGCCGATTTTTTCGTAAGCTGTCGCCAGTTCGAGTTGCAAATCCAAATCTCCTTCGGCTTCCTGTGATAAATTATTGAGATATTCGAGCGCAGTTTTCACTATTATTCCACGCGCTTTGAGCGCACCTTCAAGGTCTTCGATTTCGGGAAAAACATCAAAAAGATATGAATTGGCAAGTTTTCGCACATCGCCGAAACGCTTTTCCGCCTTTGCTCTTTCAACTTCTGCTTTCGCTCGTTCGGCTTGAGCAACTCTCGCTTGCCATAAGGTTGCGACGATGCCGCCGATAATCGCCAGCAAAATCAAAATTCCCGCAATCGCGCTTGCTCTATTGCGCCGGAAAAACTTTTCCGCGCGGTAAGAGAACGTATTCGGTCGCGCCGTAACGGGCAAACCTTTTAAGTGTCGTTTGATGTCTTCCGAGAAATTTTCAGCCGACGAATAGCGTCTTTCCGGTTCTTTTCTGAGGGCTTTCAAAACGATATTGTCCAAATCTCCGCGCAGACTATTTGAACTCAGATTTACCGTCTGCGGATGCGTCAAACGCATTTTATTCGCTTCGGTTCGGTGCGGTTTATCAATTTCCGATTTCGCGTTTTCCGGCGATTTTATTTGGGTTTCGGCATCGGTTATTTCTTTGAAATTTCTTGAAACGGTTTCGACTAAAACCGATGGCGGCGGCGGGTCAATTTCGATAACGGCTTTGTAGATTTCCTTCAAATCGTCTTCCTTCGTTTCAAACGGGCGATGACCGCTCAACAGTTCATACAAAACCACGCCTAAGCTGTAAATGTCGGTCGCCGTCGTTACGCTTTTATTTTGAAGTTGTTCCGGGGATGCGTAACTCGGTGTCATCGCGCCCATTTTTGTTACTGTTGCGACGTTTAACTGTTCAAATTCGGTCGAAAGTATTTTCGAGATTCCGAAATCGAGCAGTTTCGGAACGCCATCTTCGTTGACGAGAATATTCGACGGTTTCAAATCACGGTGAACGATTAAATTGCGGTGCGCGAAATTAACCGCCGCGCAAACTTCTCTGAACAAATCGAGTCTCTGCTCCAAATTCAATTTATGTTTATTGCAAAAATCGTCAATCGGCAAACCTTCGACGTATTCCATCGCCAGATACGGAATTTTGTCGTCGGTCGTTCCGGCATCGAGCAGACGCGCGATATTCGGATGCTCCAAGGACGCGAGAATTTCGCGCTCCTGCTGAAAGCGTCGGCGCAAAGCGGCAGTGTTCATCTCGCGCTTTAATAATTTCAGGGCGACTTTTTGTTCAAATTTACCGTCGGCTCTTTCGGCGAGATAAACCGCGCCCATTCCGCCGTAACCGAGTTCGCGGACGATTTCATAAATGCCGATTTTCTGCCCGACCGGGGATTCCGCGAAAATCTCGTCTGAACTTATAAAATCGTTTGAAAAGTCGTTTGCCGAAAGCGACATAAAATCTTCGGATTCATTTTCAAAAGCCAGCAGCGATTCGACTTCGGCGCGAATCTCGCCGCTGACGTTCGTTTCGTCCAGATATTTCTGCCGTGCGGAAGATTCGATTTCCAGAACGTCCTGCAAAATCTCATTTATTTTTTTCCAATTTTTTGCCTTCATTATTTTTCAATTCGATTTTCAAAATCCTTGCTTACTATATGTGCAATCGTTCGGAAAAAAAGGACAAATTATACGAAAAATTTTCGGAAAATTTTATCTTTGGTTGAGTTCGCGGAAAAGCCAGAGCCGCGCCGCCTGCCACTCGCGCCCGACGGTTCTTTCCGAAATATCCAACGCTTCGGCGATTTCCGCGTTGTTCATTCCGCCGAAAAAACGCATCTCGACGATTTTCGCCTGCCGCTCGTCGAGTTTTGCAAGTTGTTCCAAAACTTCGTCCAGAACGATTATCGAATTGGCACGTTCTTCAACCGGAATCTGCAAATCGTCAATCGAAAAATGAAATTGATTGTTGCCGCGTTTTTCGGCGGCGTGAAAGCGGGCGTGCGTTACCAAAGTCTGCCGCATCAGATACGAAGCGAAGCCGTAAAAATGGCGGCGGTCTTTCCACTCGATTCCCGTCTGCTCGCTCAATTTCATAAACGCTTCGTGAACTAGCGCAGTCGGCTGCAAAGTGTGATTGCCGCGCTCCATTGACATCAAACGACGAGCCTGTTTTTTCAATTCCTCATAAACGAACGGCATCAAACGCTCCTTCGCGTCTTCGTCGCCTTCATTCCAATCTTGCAGAATGCGCGTAATCTCCGCCGTTCGCCGCTCGCTCATAACTTTTTGATTGTCTCGAATATGATTAAATGCGCCGATTTTACATTATTTTTCGGCGAAACCAAAATTCATTTTCGGCAAGGCGAAAATTTTTAATTATTATGGCGTTCCTTACAGTGCGGATTTTTGCAGCAAAAAGAGGACGTGGTTAAAACCCGTCCTCTTTTTATTTGGAATTTGAATTTTCTCTTAAGCGGCTTCTTCCATTTCTCTGATGACTTCGAGCGCGGGTGCTTTGCGCTCGACCATATCTTTGGTGATAATCAGTTCCTTGACGCGCTTTTGCGACGGCAGAATATACATCGGTTGGAGAAGAATTTCTTCGAGAATCATCATCAAACCGCGTGCGCCGACTTTGCGTTGAAAGGCTTGGCGGGCGACGGCTTTGATTGCGTCTTCGGTGAATTTCAAACGCACGTTGTCGAACTCGAATTTGCGTTGATATTGTTTGATGAGCGAATTTTTCGGTTCGGTTAGAATTTGAACCAGCGCGGCTTCGTCGAGTTCGCGCAAAGTGCCTAAAACCGGAAGACGACCGACGAATTCGGGAATCAAACCGTAATGAATCAAATCTTCCGGTTCGAGTTTGTCAATCGCTTCCGATTGTCGCTGTTTGCTTGATTTGACTTCCGCCTGAAAGCCGAGCGATTTATTGCGAAAGCGTTTTTCGACGACTTTTTCCAAGCCGATGAACGCGCCGCCGCAGATGAATAAAATGTTTGTCGTGTCAACCGGACAAAATTCCTGCTGCGGATGTTTGCGTCCGCCGCCGGTCGGAACATTGGCAATTGTGCCTTCGAGAATTTTCAGAAGTGCCTGCTGAACGCCTTCGCCCGAAACGTCGCGGGTGATTGAAGGGTTGTCGTCTTTGCGGCAGATTTTATCAATCTCGTCAACGTATATGATTCCTTGCTGCGCTTTTTCGACATCGTTTCCGGCGGCTTGCAGCAGACGCAGAATTATATTTTCGACATCTTCGCCGACGTATCCGGCTTCGGTCAAAGTCGTCGCGTCAACGATACAGAACGGAACGCTCAAGATGCGGGCGAGCGTTTGCGCCAATAAAGTTTTTCCCGTTCCGGTCGGACCGATTAACAAGATATTCGATTTTTGCAGTTCGACATCCTGACGAATCTTCGTCATCTCGATTCGCTTGTAATGTTGATAGACCGCAACCGACAGACGCTTTTTTGTTTCTTCCTGACCGATGACGTATTCATCCAAAAAGTTTTTCAATTCCTGCGGTTTCGGCAGCGCGGAACGGACGCTCGCGGTTTCGGCTTGCTCGTCGTCGTTGATGATTTCGTTGCAGATGTCTATACACTCATTGCAGACATAAACGCTCGGTCCGGCAATCAGCTTTTTGACTTCGTTCTGCGATTTGCCGCAAAACGAACAGCGCAGGATTTCTTCGGGTCTTCTTATCATAAAGTCTGGCGAGTCTTAAAAAACTTGAGAGTTTAGAGTGTCGAGTTTTAGACACTCTAAACTCTCAAGTTTTTTAGTTATGATTCTCGGTGTTCGATTACTTCGTCAATCAATCCGTATTCTTTCGCTTGAATCGGCGACATAATGCGGTCGCGTTCAACGTCGAGTTCAACCTGATCGTAGTTTTGTCCGCTGTGATGCGAGATTATCCGCGAAGTCATTTCGCGCATCCGCAAAATTTCTTCCGCCATAATGCGAATGTCGCTCTGCTGACCGCTCGCGCCGCCCGACGGCTGATGAATCAAAATGCGCGAATGCGGCAGAGCGAAACGCTTGCCTTTCGTTCCCGCCGTGAGTAGCAACGCCGCCATCGAAGCGCACTGCCCGACGCAAATCGTCGTTACGTCGTTTTTGATAAACTGCATCGTGTCGTAAATTCCCATTCCCGCCGTAATCGAACCGCCGGGCGAATTGATATACAAATTGATGTCGCGTTCCGGGTCTTCGGCTTCTAAAAATAAAAGTTGCGCGACAATCAAATTTGCTACCAAATCGTCAATCGGCGTTCCGATAAAAATAATACTGTCTTTCAAAAGACGCGAATAAATGTCGAATGCGCGTTCGCCCCGCGAAGTTTGCTCGACTACCATTGGAACTAGCATAATTTTCTCTCTTTTGTTTTTGAGCGGTTTGTTCGAGAATCGGTTTAACTCGACGCGGATAAATGTTGAAATAACGGCTATTGACCGTTCGGCTTTTTATTCTACATATTATCCTTGAAATTGCAAACGCTCGTAATAATTTTTGTTTTTTTATTCCTTCTTTGCCGCTTTTTTCTTCGGCTCTTTGGTCTCGGTTTTCTTCTTTTCCGCCTTCGGTTTCTTTTCCGTTTTCGGTTCTTCCTTTTTATCGGAAGATTTTTTCGCTTTGGTTTCCTTTTTATTTTCTTCCTTATTTTCCGCTTTACTTTCTTCCGTGTTTTCTTCCGCTTCTTCGGTCGGCGGTTGATTCGGGTCAATCCATTCGCCGTCGGTTACTTTCGCGTTTTTCACCAACGCTTCGACGGCTTTGCGCGTTCGCAGACTGTTGGCGATGTTCGCCTCGCCGCCTTGCTGTTGATTTAAAGAGGCGCGAATTTCTTCGGGCGTGGTTTGATAATACTGCGCCATTCGCTCGATTTCCTCGTTGACTTCCGCATCGAAAACTTCCGCGTTTTCGAGTTCGGCGACTTTTTCCAGAAGCATCGCGCCGCGCACGTCGCGCTCGCCCTGCGTCCGCATTTGCGTATAAACCATCTGAACGAAATCGTCTCCGACTTTGTTCAAATCCGTTCCGCGTCTGGCTAAATCCTGCGCGAAATTATTCAAAAGATTTCGCGCCTGTAAATCAATCAACGAGTTCGGAACTTCAAATTCGTGCGTCTCGATAAGTTTTTGAATCAAATCCGAACGCAGGCGGTTGTCGGCTTCGTCCTTCGCCGCCGTTCCCAAATCTTCGCGCAATTTCGAGCGTAAATCTTCGAGCGATTCAAAACCTTCGTCCAAACTCTGCGCCCATTCGTCGTCGAGTTCCGGCAATTCGACCGCACCGACCGATTTGACTTTCGCTTTGTAATTAACGGTTTTGCCCGCGAGCATCGGCGACGTGAAATCTTCAGCGTAAGAGACGGTAAATTCTTTTTCCTCGTCTTCCGCCACGCCAATTAAATTTTCCGTAAAAGATTTTTCGATATTGTCGTCGCCCAATTTTATTTCCAAATCGTCGGCTTTGATCGGCTCGCTTGTTTCTTCGCCTTCAAACGTGCCTTCCAAATCAACAATTACCGTGTCGCCGGCTTCGGATTTTCTGTCTTCGACCGGAACGAGCGTCGCCGATTCCTGACGGCGTTCGTCAACGATGCTGTCAAATTCTTCATCGGAAAGCGGACGCACGCGCCGCACGACTTCCAGATTTTTATATTCGGGCGTGGGAATTTCCGGCATCACTTCGACGTGAACGCGCAGAGTTATCGGCTGGGTGCCATTGACTTTCAGATTTTCGGCATCTTCAATGTGCAGATGCGGTTCGGCGAGCGGATTGAGTTCGTATTCCTGAATCGCCTCGGCGACTTTCGGAGAAAAAAGTTCTTGCAAAACTTCCGATTTGATCTGCTCTTTATAGCGCATTCGCACAATGTCAACCGGCGCGAAGCCTTTGCGAAACCCGTCAACCTGCGCCGCTTTCGCAAATTTTTGACTGACTTTGTTATAAACCTCGCGCACTTCGGCGGGTTCGATTTCGATTGTAATTTCTTTTTGAGTCGGAGAAATTTCCGCTAACTGTGTATTCATTTATTATAAATAATCGCCTTCGATTTTCAGAGAAAAGCAGCGACAAACGAGACTTTTCCCTTCGATTCGGCGCAAGAAAAGAATAACGAACTTGCCCGCAAATGTCGAATAAGCCTTTTGGCGAAAATTTATAAACAGACGGGATTATCGGAAGGAAAATTACTGCGGTCGGGAGTTTTCGGGCAAGGTGAAAGCGGGCTTTCTGGAAAATAGATTGATGTCTCAGATTTTATCTCTCATCTATTCCGATAGTAAAAACTCGTCCCATAAATTTCGAGACGCTGCCGAAAATAGAAAGACCGCATTTTCAATGGCAAAATTTCAATTCCAATTAACGGTAAAACGGTATCTGTCCGAGCCGCCTTTCGTGTCAACGACTTGGATAATCGTCGTGTAACCGTTGCGGCGGCTCGGCTGTTGGACGACGAAAACTTTTCCGCGACCGTCTCTTTTTCTAACATTGACATTTGCATCGTAACGCGGAGCGCGTCCGTAAAAATTGTATCTTTCATCATAATAAGCGCGACCGTTCAAGGTTCTGGTTCTGGCGCGATGGTTGCGGATTCTGATTTGCACCGTATCGTCAACCGTGCCGCTCCATTCAAACGAACTGCGCTGGGCATAAACGCTTTTGACCGAACCGAAAAATGCAATCGCGCTGAAAACGGTGATTGCAAAAAACAACATTTTTAGATTTTTCATTTTGTTTTCCTCCTTTGAATTTTACCGACTGATTTTTAGTTTGAAAATATTCGCGTCCGAATCGTTATTCGAGCGCGTAAAACGGGAAAGATTTTTGGTGCTGAGAGCGAGACTCGAACTCGCACGCCTTTCGGCACTGGCTCCTAAGACCAGCGCGGCTACCAATTACGCCATCTCAGCAATTTCAATAAAAACAACTTTGAATTTATCCGATAAAAACTTTAATGTCTAGCAATTTATTTTGCGTAAAAATCTACTTCGGCAGATGCTTTCGTTTGTATTCTTCAAGAGCGCGGTCGGCGTTTTTTATCCCGGCGATGGTCATCGGAGTTTTGTCTTCGAGTTTATTCGGTTCGCCGTCCTTCTTCAAAAGTTTGTAGCCGACCGCGCCGCCGAGGGCGACGATGCCGAGCAGAAACAAATACCACAACGCGCTGTAAATAATTCCGACGACGGAAAACGCGAGCATCGCGGCGAGAACCAAGCCGACGGCGATGAGAATTATTTTGACGTATTTCATATCGTTTTACTTCCCCTGTAATTTCAATAATAACGTATTTCGCAAAAGCAATCCAAAATCGTTATAATCCAACCAACTTCGATTTTTATGCTTCGTAAAGTTTCAATCAAACAAGTCGCCGAAAATTTAAACGCGGAAATAAAAGGCGCGGCGAACGCGGAAGTTTCCGACATTACGCACGACTCGCGGCAGGCTGGAAAGGGTTCGCTCTTTGTCGCCGTGCGCGGTTTGACGATGGACGGACACCGCTTCGTTGACGACGTGATGCGGCGCGGCGCGGTCGGCGTAATTTCAGAAGAAACCGCGCCAGAAAATTTTCAAGGCGCGTGGTTGAAAGTCGCCGACGCACGACGCGCATTGGCACAAGCCGCCGCCGTTATCAACAGAAATCCGTCGCACGATTTAAAGCTCGTCGGCATCACGGGAACGAACGGCAAAACGACGACGACTTATTTGGTTTTCGCGCTCGCCGAAGCCGATGGCGAAAAAGCGGCGATGCTGACGACGGTCGAATATCGCATCGGCGACGAATCCGAGCCTGCCGTTCGCACCACGCCCGAAGCGTCGGACACCAACCGATTTTTGCGCCGCGCCGTCGAAGCGCACTGCCAAACGGCGGTGATGGAAACTTCGTCGCAGGCGATTGATTTACATCGCTGCGACGCGCTGCGTTTTCGCGTCGCCGTTTTTACGAATCTGACGCGCGACCATCTCGATTATCACTTGACGATGGAGAATTATTACGACGCGAAGAAAAAACTTTTTGACGGACGCTTGGGCGAAATTCCCGCATCGAGCGTGATAAATATTGACGACGAATACGGCGCAAGATTGGCGTATGAATTGAAATCGAACGAGCAAAAAGTCGTTACGTTCGCGCAAAATAATTCGGCGGATTTTACGGCGGAAAACGTCGAAGTTTCTTTGCTGAAAGGAACGTCGTTCGATTTGAAAACTCCGCGCGGGACGCGAAAAATCACATCGCCTTTGGTCGGCAAACCGCACGTTTATAATATGCTCGCGGCAACCGCCGTCGCGCTCGAACTCGGCTATGATTTGGATAAAATCGCCGAAGGTTTGAAAATTTGCGTCGGCGCACCCGGACGTTTTGAAAGAGTTCCGCACGACGGAGATTTTGCGGTGGTCGTTGACTACGCGCACTCGGACGACGCGCTTTTGAACACTTTGAAAACCGCGAGAGATTTAACGAGCGGACGCATCATCACGGTCTTCGGTTGCGGCGGCGACCGCGACAAAACAAAACGCGCTCCGATGGGCGAAGTTGCGGGGCGTTACAGCGATTTGGTCATCGCCACGTCCGACAATCCGCGCACGGAAAATCCTCTGAAAATTCTTTCGGAAATCGAAGTCGGTTTAAAGCAAACAAATTGTCCGTATCAAGTTATCTCCGACCGCCGCGAAGCGATTCATCAGGCGATTGCCAAAGCAAAAAAAGATGATGTCGTGCTAATCGCGGGCAAAGGACACGAAACTTATCAAATCGTCGGCTCGGATAAATTTCATTTCGACGACCGGGAAATCGCGCGTGAAGCACTGGAAAGTTTGGAGGAACATTAATCTTCAGAGTTGCGAATTATGCAGAAAAATTTACAGAGATGAAGGGGATGGACAGGGATAATAACATAATGTTTTAAAAATCCCTTTCAGCCCTGTAAATTTTTCTCTTTGTATTTTAAGCCGCAAGGCGCACATCCGACGATTGCGCGGAAACGTCGAATTCTTCCATAAACAGATACTTCTTCCATTCTGGTTTCGACTCGGCGTAATGACACAGAAGCACATGGTCAAGCCCGATGCTCAAAAGTTTCGTCGAGCAGAGCAGCGGCATTCGCGCCTGTTCCGGTGTGCGGTTGCCTTTGCGCTGGTTGCAGGCGACACACGCCGTTACGAGATTTTGCGGCGTTGATTCGCCGCCCTGCGCTCTGGGCAGAATATGGTCGAGAGTCAAATCCTGCGCGTGTTTGTGGTCGCCGCAGTATTGACAGCGATACTTATCGCGGATGTAAATTCGCGCCCGCTTCATCGCCGTTTCCTGACGCTTGCGGCGCACATTTATATAAGTCCGCAGTCGAATAACCGACGGCACCGGAATCGTCTGCGACGGCGAGCGCAGAACATTCACGCCGTCGTTTTCTTCAACCGACACCTTACCGCGAAACCACAAACAAACCGCCCGCGCCACGCCGACCGTCCCCAATGGTTCGTATGAAAAATTTAAGAGCAAAACTCTACCCGTTATCAATGGAATCACCTCCTCAAATTGTTATTGTTTAGATGCAATACAAATCGAAAGTTATCGCAGTATATTGTGTAAGCCTCATCTGACTGCCAATATATTAAACGATTTTCACCGGATTTGTATATGAAATTTTCGTGAACTGAAAATTTTGTAAAAATTAGGAGCGAATTCATTGCATTAAATCCGCTCCTACCGGCAGACGGCGCGGCTCACGAGACTAGCCAAGAATCGGGCTGGTCGAGTTTTTCCGCCTGCGAGAATTATTTTTAATTTACCCTTTCACGCAAACAACCTGCTTCAATTCCGCGACGACTTCAACGAGGTCGCGCTGATTTCTCATCACCTCGTCAATGTCTTTATACGCCGACGGAATTTCGTCAATCACGCCTGCGTCCTTGCGGCATTCCACGCCGGCGGTTTGGCGTTCCAAATCTTCGCGCGTGAAATGGTTTTTTCGCCTGCCTGCTATTTTATGAAATGTGGCAAATCTATTGTTACTTCAAAAGAATAATATCCGTCCACTTCAATGGTAATGTTAAATGTATCCTGCCGGTTGAGCCGTTTATCATTTGCAGTTTCACGGAATTGCCTTCGACGCTAACGGCTTGTTTCACTCGCCGCACAAGTTTTAAGTCAATGGTCAGCGAGGTAATCGGTTGATACGTATAATTTGCCAACACCAGTGCCGAGCCGTTTGAACCTGTCAAAAGATTTGTTTCGACAATCGGAACATCAGATGCGGCAACGGGCGCGATTTTGGCGGCATCCAGCGCAATTTTTATAATCGAGCGTGCTTCGGGTTTCCATTTTTCTTCCAGAGTCGTCGGCTTAAAATCAGCCAGCTGTCCATACGCAAGCATTGGCAGAAACCCGACTGCGATAATTTGTCCGCGTCCGTAAGATAAAGTTGTTCCGGCTGTTTTCCCGTCTTTGAAAATCGCGAACGGTTTGCCGTTTTGCTCCAACTCGATGCGCGAGCCAATAACCGGTAAGTTAAATTGTTGTTCATTGACCCGAACGTCAACTGTGGTAAGCGGTTTGATTCGGGGCAAGTCGGTGCGCTCATTATAATTATGCGGCTCTGTGAATAATTTTTGGGCAGCGTTGCCGCCCCAGACAGCTTCGGCAAACGGCGGCGAATAGGGTTCGTAAAATTCATCGCGCGTCGCGGCTCCGGCGGAAAGATAAAGTATGCCGCCTCGTTTTACCCATTTATCAATCGCCGCCGACGCTTTGCGGCTAATACACCAATCGGTGATGTAAAGCACTTTATAATCTTTGAGCCTTCCGGCTTCGATGTCTTCTTCGCGTAAAAAATTCGGCTGAATTTGCAGATGACGCAGAGCGTGCCAGAGAAGACGTTTTTCGGCAAATGCCGTGTGATTATCAGTATCCCAAATGTCGTGGCTGACCGAATAAAGAATTGCCACCGGATCGGTAACGGTGTTTGCCGGATAAAGAACGTCTTCCGCTTTTTCAAGCGTGCGGTTGAGTTTGGCAATACCGTCATATTCACTCCGCAAATCCGACCAGTAGTTTTCAGTGCCGATATAAGTCGGTCCGAAAGTCCAGAAGAAAAAAGATTTCGCGCCTTGACCGAGACTTGAAAAGGCTTTTAATCGCAGATATTCGTCATCGCTCGGCGTGATCAGTCCGCGCAGCATCATCGGTTTCCCGACCATTGCCGAACGCAGTATAGCGTTATAATATCCGAAAGTTTGACCGCCGCTCCAAGTGTAATTCGAGCCATACATATGGTTTAGACCGAGCCAATCTTCGGCGGAAAGCTCGCTGACGGATTGCTGCGCGCCCAACTCGAAAATATCGAGCATCCGGTAGCTCATACCGATATTGGCAGGACCCCACGCATTACCGAGAAAACCGTGCGAGGGCATCAACGCTTCGGTTTTCATTTGCGGCATCGAGCCTTGAATTAAATCGGAAGTTTGGCGCAGTTGTTTGGCTGACCACCACTGACCGAATTTTGCGGCGTAATACATCAATCGGCGAGTCGGGAGAAGCGCGTCCTTCGGCAAAGTCGGTTTATACATCGCATCCGCCGGATAATTTATTTGGTCAATCGGTTTGCCGAGATCATCGGCGGTTACGCCTTTGTTTATCAAATAAGCGCGAAACCAATCGTCAAGTTTCGCAGGCGCGATTTTTCTGAAATCGAGCGCACTGACTTCGTCGGAGATTACCCAATACGATTGCTTCGCGCTCGTTTCCGCAGGCAGCTTAGCTAATTTGTTTTCGGCAAATGTCTTCCATTGAACGGCGACGGCTTCGGGGTCAGGGTTATATAGCCAGGTATTCCCGTAAGTTCGCATTCCCGTTTCGCGCAGAATTGACGGGTCGGCATTTCCCAGAACATTAAAGCCCAAAGAGCGAAGCGACAAAGCCTCTCGAAGCGCGAGCGAAGAATCGTAATGTCTCCACAGCGAGGTGATAATATCGAATTTTTTGAGAAGGATTGGTTTATCGCCGACTGCTTCCTTTGCCCATTGCGTATGACGCGCCGCCATTTGTGAGCCGGTTTCAAATTCCTTGACATTTTCACGAAGCGGTGTCGGAACGAGAAAAGCGACGGTATTGGACGCGCTTTTTTCCGTAAAGGAAACAATAATATTTTGGTCGCCCGGCGCGTCGGCAAGCTGCACGTCAAAAACAGAATCGCTGACCGTCTGTTTTGAACCGATACGCGCCGCAGCAAGTTTCACCGAATCCCATTCGGCAATTCCGCCGCTCCGGTTGATCTTTCCGCGCCATGCCCAATTTGAAAGGTCTATCCAATCGCTCCATACGCCGCCGTCGGCTTCGGCTGAAATGGACGGAAAATACCACGATGGTTTACTCGTATGACGAAAACCGCCGACGATAACGCGAAAGCGTTTATCAATCGGTTCGGTAATTTTAAAGCGCAGAAAGATAGGCGAAACAATTTTCTCTTGCCCTGATACTTCCGCGCTTTCCCAAACCGGAAGCAGAAAAAATATCGCAAGCGTAAAAATGAGATATTTTGAACGATACTTCATTGTTTTAATATATCACTCCAAACTTTAAATTCTGATTTAGTGACGAACGGTAAGCGGCTAGCCGTAAGTTAAAACACTTACTCGTTGCTTGCCGTTCATCACTATTTTACCCTTTCACGCAAACGACCTGCTTCAATTCCGCGACGACTTTAACAAGGTCTTGTTGATTTCTCATCACCTCGTCAATGTCTTTATAAGCCGATGGAATTTCGTCAATCACGCCTGCGTCCTTACGGCATTCCACGCCGGTGGTTTGGCGTTCCAAATCCGCTTTGGTGAAATGTTTTTTCGCCTGTGTGCGCGACATTTTTCGTCCCGCGCCGTGCGAGCGGGAATTGTAGCTTTCCGGTGCGCCGAGACCTTTGATGATGAAAGATTTCGCGCCCATTGAGCCGGGAATAATTCCGTAGCGTCCGGTTTCGGCGTTGATTGCGCCTTTGCGCGTGATGAAAACGTCTTCGCCGAAATGATGTTCAAGCGCGACGTAATTGTGATGACAGTTGACCGCAACTTCCGGCTCAAACGCTTCGCCGTCGTTGAACATTCGATTGAATTGATTCAGCAATCTGCTCATCATAATTTCACGATTTTTCATCGCGTAACTTTGCGCCCATTCCAAATCGCGCCAGTAATTCTTGAACTCGTCAGTTCCCTGAATAAAGTATGCGAGATTCGGGTCGGGCAGTTCCGAAAGACGATGAAGCTGTTTCGCCGTTTCGATATGGCGCGACGCGATTTCGTTGCCGATGTTGCGCGAACCAGAATGGAGCATCAGCCAGATGAAATCTTCCGTGTCGAGGCAAACTTCGACGAAATGATTTCCGCCGCCGAGCGTTCCGAGTTGCTTCATCGCTTTCGATTTTCGATGCTGAACTTTGTCGTGCAAATCGTCGAAAGATTTCCAGCCGTTCCACTCGTTCGATTCGTCAACCGAATCGCGGTGTTCGTTAAAACCGACCGGAATCGTGCGCTCAATTTGATGACGCAAATCTTTCAGTTTGCCGTCGAGAATCGAACTCGTAAAAGGCGTTTTGACTGCGGACATCCCGCAACCAATATCTACCCCGATTGTTGCCGGAATCACCGCCTCTTTTGTCGCAATGACCGAACCGATCATTGAGCCGATTCCGAGATGCGCGTCGGGCATCAGCGCGACGTGCTTGAACAGGCACGGCAGGCGCGAGACGTTTCGCAGCATATTGTGTTCGTCGGTTGAAAGAGCGTGGTTGACCCACGCGAAAATGTCGGCTTTCGCGCCGCTAATGTTTAGTTTGTCGTATGGCATATTTCCTCCAAAATTTATTTTTCGCTTACGCTTATTTAAAAGTAAGTGTATATTAATTATGTTCAAAACAGAGATTGCAGCTTTCGAGCCGATTCGTAAATCGGAGTCAAATCAGAGAGAGTTTTTATGGAAAATTTTGACGCTTCCGCAAATGTTTTCGGTAATCAAGACCCGCAGCTTATCGGCAGTAATTTGCGGATTGAAAATCTGCTCGGACGCGGCGGAATGGGAACGGTTTATCGCGCGACGCATCTGACTCTCGACCGCGTGGTCGCCGTCAAAATTATCAACGCCGACGTTGCCGCGAACGCCGACATCACGCAGCGTTTCGCCCGCGAAGCGCGTTTGATGGCGAAGCTCAGGCATCCGCGGGCGGCGATGATTTACGATTCGGGAAGTTTGCCCGACGGTCGGCTTTTTATCGTTATGGAATACGTCGAAGGCGTAACGCTCGCCGACGTTTTGAATAAAGAAGGAAAATTGCCGTATCAAAAAGCTATTGAAATCGCCGTCAGTATTTGCGACGTTTTGAGCGAAGCGCACTCTTTGGGAATTATTCACCGCGACCTCAAACCGGCGAATATTATGCTCAATCAGCAAGGCGTTTTCGTGCTTGATTTCGGCATCGCCAAAATGCTCAAAAGCGACAACGCGGAAAGCCTGAAACTTTCGATGACCGGCAACGGTTCTTTAATCGGAACACCGTATTATATGTCGCCGGAGCAATGCTTGGGCGAGCCGGTCGAAGCCCGCAGCGATTTATATTCGCTCGGTGCGCTGCTGTTTGAAATGCTTTCGGGTCGCCCGCCGTTTGACGAAGAAGTTTTTTCCGCGATTATCATCAAACACGCGATGGTCGAAGCCCCGAAAATCGAAGAAATCGCGCCCGACATTCCGCCCGCGCTTGCTCACGTCGTCAATCAACTGCTCGCTAAAAAACCGGAAAATCGTCCGGCAAACGCCGCCGCGACAAAAGCGTTGCTCGAATCCGCCGTTTCAGGACAAACCGCGTCGTCAATAAATTTCGCCACGCAAAATCACTTCGCGCCAGCGTCGGCGGTTACGCAGCAAATGAAAAACGCGACCGTTCCTTTGATGGCAAATCGGTCAGCCGAAACAGCAGCGAATTCTTCGACCGAAACGCCGCCTGCGTCCGGCGGCAAACGCGCTTATCTTTACGGCATCGGCGCGTTTTTGATTTTGGCTGCCGCGCTTTCAATCGCGGCTTTCGTCTGGATGAAATCACAGCCAAAGCAAATGGCGGCAATTAATAATCCGTCGAATCCGGCGAACGCCAATTCATCAACTTCAAATATGTCGCAGATGAATCACACTATGGTAATGGGCGATGATTTTGCGAAAGCCAAACAGCCGAACGATGAAAAAATAAATATCTCGTCCGCGCCGCTGCTTTCCGCCGAAGAAGCCGACAAAGTTATCACGAGCATCACGCAGACGACCGAACACCGCGCCGACGGAATGCAGATTATCAAAACGCCGAAAGACACCGCGCTCGTCTGCATTCACAATATGATCGAGATGGGCAAAACCCATATGTTCGCCGTCGAACGCCCGAACCCGAACAGTCAATGGGAAATCACGGCGCGAGTCTCGCTCGACACGCCTGATTTTCACGGCGCAAACTGGACGTTCGAGCCGCAGGACGTTGATAACGACGGTTTTGAAGACGTGATTTTTCACGGCGCGAACGCCGACGACACCGCCCGCAAAGTTTTGATTTACGTTCCGCGCACGCGGCAGAATTATTGGATTACGGCAGCCAAAGACGCGAACGGTAAATTTACAAAAACGACGCTTTCGCCAAACGCCGAAACGCCGAACTCAAAAGCGTTCCGCGCCGAACTCGAACAAGCCGTTAAGTAATTTATGATACGATTTTCAAAAAGAGGTAAAAATTATGAAATGCCAACAAAGATTTATCAGAACGCTCGCCGCCATAACACTCGGAATCGCCGCCGTCAGTTTTAGTTTGACGGGAATAAACGAATCTACAACACACAGCAAATTACAAACAAGTTCGCTTTCCGATTTTCGGAGCGAAACTTACGCGCCGCCGAGTCCGGCAGTTTTCTCTATTTCGGAAATCAGCCGAACGACATCTCGCCCGCTCGCTTATTTGTTTCAAATTTTATTTCTTCTCTTTATCATCAGTCCGCCGATTATCGCGTTGATGCTGTTCTTGATTTGGAAAGAGTTAAAGAAACGCAACGAGATGAAATAATTTGATTATTTCGACGACAAAATTGCCGAGAATTCGCCCGTAAATTGTAATGGGGCGGGAAAGAGTCAAACTTTCTAAACCGATGTATTCCCGACGGCATTCGCCAAAATTATTACTGAATTTTGATGATGTAGTTCTGATTGATTTGCACGACTGAGCTTTCGTTCAATTCTTTGATAATCAATGCCAGATTCTTATCAAATAATTCAATCAACTGAGAGTTTCTAATGTTTCCCGTTTTGACGTGAAGCAATTTGAAAGGTTCTTTTTTCGCGGTAAAACTGTCATAAAAATCGGCATCTTTGGAAATGACGACTCTGTTTTCCGCCAGCGAAAGACGATTTATTTCGACATCAGTCGTGTCGTTTCCGGCGGGCAATTCGGTTGTATGAATCGCATCGAAACCTTTTTCGCGCAGTAAATACGCCAGAGTTTTCGGCAAATGCGCGTCAACGATAAACTTCATACCGGCACGAGTTCGGTAATCGAACCGACATTAGCGAGTTTTGCCGCGAACAGCAGACAGGCGAACAAATCTTCTTTTTCAAGGTCTTCGTAATCCGCCAAAATCTCCTCATTGGTCATTCCCGAAGCCATCAATTCCAATATATTTTCTACCGGATAGCGTTTATTCCGAATCGTCGGTTTTCCGTGACAGATTTCAGGATTGATGGTGATGCGTTGTAAAAGTCCATGTTCCATAAACAAAATTCTAGCACAAACTATTATGAAAAAATCAGAAATTCCGCTTCGTAAATTTCAACGTAGCGGGAAAGAGTCGAACTTTCTAAACCAATGTATTTCCGACGGCATTCGCCAAATTCTAATTTTGTTCATTTAGAATGATTTACCAAATCTTCTGAAAACCTCATTTCCATATTCCTGATGTAAGATTCCAGACTTTCAAATTCTAACTTTTCTAATTCTTGTTTATAGTTCGGTAGATGTTCACTCAAGCCGAAATCTTTGATAACAATTTGAGTGGAAAGACTAGCAAAATCTGAACAACCTTTAAGAAAAAAAGCACTAATAATAGGAAATGATTCTTTAGGCAAATCCCAAAAAGATGCTACGCCTGAATGAACATACCAATTCATTTTTTTGTATTCGGTTTGAAAATATTCTAAAAGCGTCTTATTCAAAACTTCTAAAAATTTTCCCCCCCAAAAAACATCTGCGTTTTTTACGTCCTCGGATAAGTATCTATTTCCCGTCCATCTTTTGGGATGTTTTCCATTCCACAACATTTTTCGCATATGAGAAATCATTGGCTGTTCTCGCTTGATAAAATTCTGTTGTTCAGTATAAATGTTAGGAATATCAATATTGGCTTCAATGAAAAATTTTATTACTTGTTCCGCACCTTGTAACTTTTCCGACCGACTCCACCAATACATTTTCCAGCCGGAAGAATTTGACTTGTCTTGGTGAAGAAGTACTAAATCAATTGTGATTTCAAGAATTGCGCGATTAGCAGAGCCAAAGGCTTGAAAATCTCTCGTTGCGTTCAATCTACTTAATGAATAAAGCCAAAAGTAAATTCTTGACCAAAGACCTTTAATACAATCATCTCTGTAATTAGTGTCGGGTTTTGAAATAACGGACATAATTGTATGCTTATGGTTTTCCGCAAATTCATATACAAGTTGAATATTTTGAAAGTATGTTTGTGCGAGAGCCTCGCATTTCTCTATTGAAAAATCATTTGAATCATTCATAATTAGTTATTTTAGGTTAAAAAATTTTGTGAGCAATGAACGTAACTTCATTGCTCATATACTAC
>JBPCMK010000064.1:0-12585 GCA_051002375.1 Pyrinomonadaceae bacterium
GGACGACGCTGCGCTTTAAGTCAAGAATTTCCTCTAAAATTTCATTGCTCGCTTTTTTCGAGCGGAAAATTCGTTCTTCAAGTTCGCTTATCGCGCTGTCGAATTCGTCGATAAGAGGAATATACAAATCGACCAACTCATCGAGAATCTGGTGCAGCAGATAATCCGCGCCGCGCCCGCAGACAAACGGCGAATTACGAACCTGTTGTTTAACTTTATCAATGCTGACAAATTTTTCGTGATGATATGTAACGACGTAGTTTTTCCCCAGATAACCGTCCAGTTCCTTGGTTACAAATTCAGCGGATTTTCTTTCGAGCCTTACGCCATGAAAGATAAAAAAAAGATAATCGGGAAATGCTTCGACCTTTGGTTGATTGCGCGTCTCATGCGCGTCCTCTATCGTGAGCGGATGAAAATGAAAAACGTCAGCCAAAATTTTATCGTCTGCTTTCTGCGGTGCTTCCATATCAACCCACACCAAATTATTCTCCGCATCGGCTAATAATTCAGCGAGCTTGTCTGCGGGAAATCCTTCCTCGACGAAATCCGTTCCTTTGCGATAGACGAAAATTTCCATAACTTTATAAAGATAACTTTGGGAATAATTTCTTTTCCTTCGGATTTTGATTTATCATTAAAACTCCAAACTCCAAAAGGATAAAACTAAATTTCAAAATGAGCAACATAAAAGTATTCGTCGCCGACGACGTGAACGAAGAAAAACTCGCGCCGCTTTTCGAGGCGGGTTTCGAGGTCGTCAAAAAAACGAAACTCGCGCCCGAACAGCTCGCCGCCGAAATAAAAAATGCCGACGGCGTGATCGTCAGAAGCGCGACCAAGATTACCGCCGATTTGATGGACAAAGCCGAAAAACTTCGTGTCATCGGACGCGCCGGTGTCGGCGTTGATAATATTGACGTGAAAGCGGCGACGACGCGCGGCATTGTCGTGATGAACGCGCCCGACGGCAACACGATTACGACCGCCGAACACACGATTGCGTTATTGGTTTCGATGGCGCGAAATGTGCCGCAGGCGCACCACGTTTTGCAATCGGGAAAATGGGACAAGAAAAGTTTCGTCGGCGTTGAATTAAACGGAAACATTTTGGGCGTAATCGGTATTGGCAGAATCGGCAGGCACGTCGCCCAAATCGCCAAAGGTTTCGGAATGAAAATTCTCGCCTTCGACCCGTTCGTTTCCGAAGATCAAGCGAAGGATTTCGGATTTGAGTTGGGAAGTTTGGACGAAGTATTTTCCAAAGCAGATTTTCTGACGGTTCACACGCCCGTAACCGATGAAACCAGAAATATCATCGGCGCAGACGCTTTTGCAAAAATGAAAAAAGGCGTGCGAATCGTCAACTGCGCTCGCGGCGGTCTCGTTGACGAATCGGCTTTGCTCGCGGCGATTGAAAACGGCGTGGTTGCGGCGGCGGCTTTGGATGTTTATGCGACCGAACCTTTGCCGGATGATTCACCGCTTTTGAACAATCCGAAAATTATCACCACGCCGCATTTGGGAGCGTCAACGACCGAAGCGCAGGAAGGCGTGGCTTTAACCGTCGCCGAACAAATGCGCGATTTTCTGATTTCGGGCGAACTCAGAAATGCCGTCAACGCGCCATCGCTCGCGGCGAAAGATTTAGAAGCGTTTCAGCCGTTTATCGAATTAGGCGAAAAGCTCGGACGTTTTCAGGCGCAAATTATGAACGAAAATCCGATTGCGGCAGTAACCATCGAATACGCCGGAGAGTTGGCGGAAAAAGCTGCCGCGCCGGTTACACGCGCATTTTTAGCCGGACTTTTGAAAGACGTTTCGGCTCGCGTCAATGTCGTCAACGCCTTGCACATCGCCGACGAACGCGGCATCAAAATCACGACGAGCTATACAAAAACGAAACGCTCGAACTACGATCTCCGAACAATAGTTTTCTCATCAAACGCTGAACAAACTGCGTCGGGAATGGTTTTCGCAAACGGCGAAGGACGCATCACCGAAATCGGCAATTTTGCAATCGAAGTCGTCCCGTCGGGCTTTATGCTCTTGACCAAAAACAAAGATGTTCCCGGCGTAATCGGCAAAATCGGAACTCTGCTCGGCGAAGCAAACGTGAACATCTCACGCTTTTATCTCGGACGTGAAGCCAAAGGCGGCGAAGCCTTGGCAATTATCGAAATTGATTCGCCGCTCGAAGAAAAAGTTTTAACCGATTTGCGAAATCTCGAAGCGGTGAACGTCGCGCGACAGGTCAAACTTTAAATAAAGTCGTGGAAAATAATTCGTTGAAAGAATTTCGTTGAAAGAATTATGATTAAACTCGCGTCGCCAACTTCAATTTTGATTTGTCGTCTTTTTGCCAAATTCTGATGTCGCCGGGATTCGCCCTTTGCCATCCGCCCAAATTAAAAGAACCACCTACCATTCTCGTAACCGTCTTGAGTAGGCTTCCGTAAAATAATACTAAATCAGAATAGTTTATGCGTATAATAAACAAATGAACTATGAAAAGTTGATTAGCGAAAATGTTGCTGAGTTGGAAGTTCTCGAAAAGCAACAGCGATTTGTGAGAAACGAGAAACGGGTTCAATTTTTGAAGTTCCTTAAAAGCGGCGAGGACAAGCCTCGCCCGTTCAAAAATAATTTGTGTCAAAAACCGTTATACTTATTGCGGCACGGCGCGGACGGCTTCGAGTTTTTTGGTTTCCTCGAAATTTTTGTCCGCCGATTCTTCATGGCGCGGCGCGGCTAAACCTAATTCGGGTGCACGCCAGAGATTTGAAACCAAAAGCTCGCGGATGAAGCCCATTTCTTTGGGCAGGCGGTCATAGAGTTTGAAGAACAAATCGTCGTGCGAAGCGATTTCCTTTATCCACGCATCGCGGTCAATGCTCATCACTTGGTTGAATTGTTCTTCCGAGAAATCAAGCCCGCGCCAGTCCATATCGCCGTAGCGCGGCATCCAGCCGAGCGGCGTTTCGACACCGATTGATTTGCCGCGCGAGCGTTCGACAATCCATTTCAAGACGCGCATATTTTCGCCGAAACCGTTCCACAGGAATTTGCCGTTTTCGTCTCTTCTAAACCAGTTGACCGAGAAAATGCGCGGCGGATTTGGAATGTTTCTGCCAAAGTCTAACCAGTGTCCGAAATAATCGCCCATATGGTAGCCGCAGAACGGCAGCATTGCAAACGGGTCGCGGCGGACTTCGCCGATGTTGCCGAATGCGGCGGCGGTCATCTCCGAACCCATCGTCGCAGCCATATAAACGCCGAACGCCCAGTTGAACGACTGCTGAATTAAAGGCACGACCGAATTACGCCGACCGCCGAACATAAATGCGGAAACGGGAACGCCTTTCGGGTTGTCGAAATCTTCGTCAATCACCGGACACTGAATCGAAGGCGCAGTGAAGCGCGAATTCGGATGCGCGGCTTTTTTATCGCTGTCGGGTGTCCAATCGTTGCCCTGCCAATCAATCGCGTGCGCGGGCGGCTCGCCGTCCATTCCTTCCCACCAAACGTCGCCCTCGTCGGTCAGCGCGACGTTTGTGAAAATCGTGTTTTCCTTGATGGTTTCCATCGCGTTCGGATTTGTTTTGTAATTTGTTCCGGGCGCGACTCCGAAAAATCCGGCTTCGGGATTGATGGCGTAAAGCCGTCCGGTTTCGTCCGGCTTAATCCAAGCGATGTCGTCGCCGACGGTCGTAACTTCCCAGCCTTCTTCCTGAAACGGTTTCGGCGGAATGAGCATTGCGAAATTCGTTTTGCCACACGCCGAAGGAAACGCCGCGCAAACGTAATCTTTGCGTCCGTCGGGCGATTTCACGCCGACGATAAGCATATGTTCGGCGAGCCAGCCTTGCTCTTTTCCGAGCTTTGACGCGATTCTCAAAGCCAGACATTTTTTGCCCAAAAGCGCGTTGCCGCCGTAGCCCGAACCGTAACTCCAAATCAATCGCTCTTCGGGAAAGTGGACGATGTATTTATCTTTCGGGTCGGGCGAGCAAGCCCACGCGACATCTTTTTCGCCTTCCGCGAGCGGCATTCCGACCGAATGCAGACAATATACGAATTCGCCTTCGCCCAAGGCTTCGAGAGCTTTGTCGCCCATTCTGGTCATCAATTTCATATTGACGACGACATACGGCGAATCGGACAACTGCACGCCGAACTGCGAAATCGGCGAGCCGATTGGTCCCATACAAAACGGAATAACATACATTGTCCGTCCTTTCATCGAACCGTCGAATTTCGTGGTTAAAGTCTGCTTCATCTCCGACGGATTCATCCAATTATTCGTCGGACCAGCGTCGCCTTTGCTGCGCGAGCAGATGTAAGTTCTATCTTCGACACGCGCCACGTCCGACGGATGCGAGCGGGCGAGAAAAGAATTCGGACGCTTTTCCGAATTCAAACGTATAAATGTTCCCGCCTGCACCATTTCTTCGCAGATACGTTCGTATTCTTCCTGCGAGCCGTCGCACCAATAAACTTTATCGGGCTTGCACAACCCGACCATTTCCGTTACCCAGCCAATTAATTCTTTGTTTTTTACATTCGCCGGAATATTCAAATTTGTCATAAATTCTCCGAATCACTATTTTTCTAATAAATTTTAATTGCTTTCAGATTTATAAATGCGTTGATTATATTGAAAAAAGATAAGAGTTTTGTTTGATAACGGAACAAAACTTTTTAGGACATATTAACACATTATTTTGAAAGTTAAAGAATCGCCTTTGGTCTTCGACTAAGCCGCGCCTGATTTGATTTTACCGAATGAAAAGCGACGGCGGCGACGATAATCGCGCCGCCGAGAATCGCCCACCCGCTCGGACGCTCGCCGAGAAAAAGAAATACCCAAACCGGATTCAAAAGCGGTTCGATAAAACCGATAATGCTCGCGTCTAAAGAACGCACGCCTTCGGCGATTCCTTTTGTAAAAAGAATATAAGCGATGCCGATTTGAAAAACGCCCAGAAACAAAATCGCCAAAATGTCATCGGATTTTATTTGCTCCGGCGAGTTATTAGAAATAAGCGGCAGCATCAAAAGAACGATAATAATGTTGCCGTAGAAAACCGACAGCGCGGGATTTCGATTTGCCAGAGAGCGCGGATGACGCAGAAATATAAAATACAAACCGAAAAAAACGCCTGACGCGAGCGCGGCAAGATTGCCCAAGAAGACGTTCGGCGCGAGCGTGTTTGCCGCGCCCTGTTTTTCGAGAAAAAACAAACTCATTCCCGCCAGACAAACGACGACCGTTATTAAATCCGAGACGCGAAATTTTTCCTTCAAGATAAACGGCGCGAGAATTAAAATATAAATCGGCGCGGTATATTGCAGAAAAATCGCGTTCGCCGCAGTCGTCGTTTTGTTGGCATAGACGAAACACGACAAAGTTCCGGCATATAAAAAAGAACTCAGAAGCGTGAAACGGTCGAGCTTTAATCCTTTCCGATAAGTGAAAATCGCCACCGTAACAGCCGCGAAAAACGAGCGTCCGGCATTGACCGCAAAAGCGTCGAGCGTCGTGAATTTGATTAAAACTCCGCCCGTTGACCAAAGCAAAACCGCCAATAGAATAAGAGCTATCGGCGGAAAATTTGTTTGTCGGGATTCTGCTTTCAAGGTTTGATTAGGATTTGTTTTTCTTTAATCCGAGTTCATTTGCGACTTCATCAAATGAACGCCCTTTTTGATTGCGCGAATCTGCCTTTGCTTCGCGCAATGCAAGCAGGTCGTGATAATTTTCTAATTCTTCCTGCATCCGAATGAAATCTTTATAAGGGATAACGGCGAATTCTTTTTTGCCGTGTTTTTCGATTATTTGTGCGTTCATTTATCTATAAACCTCTCTTCGATGTAAAATCCGGTAAATCGTAATTTTGGCTTTAGCTGCTTCAAAAAGAATTCGCCAATCGCCGATTCGCAGACGATATTCGGGAGAAAAATTGGTCAGCTTTTTTATATCACCAACCAAGCCGTCTTCCAAAGCGAAAATCGGATTAGCAATTTTTTGCGCGTCGGATTTGGGTATTTTGGATAAATCCTTCTCGGCGCGTTTAAGAATTTCAATTTCGTATTTCACTATTTAACTTCCGTTGCCGTCGCAATCGTTTCGCGCAGTTTCGCGGCGGAAGTCGTCGCCGGTTCGAGTTCGATTTCTTCGACATTGGCGTAAATCTTTTTCCCGAAAACGCCGTTCCAAGGCGGAATGACAATCGTCGCGTTGCCGAACGCTTTCGCCTGACACGCCAGACGCAGAATCGGTTTCGCCGCGTCGCCCTGATTATAGCCGAAAATTTTCATCTGCCTGCGTTCGCGCGGCGCAACGTCCGACAATTTTTCCGCGCCGCCTAAAATTCCCACCCAACAAGTTCCGCACGCTGCCGAACGACATTCGACGGGAATCACGCCTTCGCCGCAGCGCGGGTCTTGCGCCAGCCAATTTTGCGATTGGTCACGCGCCGCGCCCGAAGCGATTTCCTCGTCGTTCATTATTTTAAACTTGCCGCCGCTTGTCGTTTCGTCGTATCGCACAGACCATTGTTTGTCAACGGTTTTCAAAAATCCGAGCAGACCTTGCGAATCGTCTTTGGCGCGTTCGGCGACGATTTGTTCGGGCGACTTTCGCATCAAACCCTGCGGCTTTTCAACTTCGCCTTTCGCGCTTTTGAAAGCGTCAAAACCGACTTGCGCGAAAGTCATCAAACCGACTGCCGCGATGCCGATTATTAAATTTTCATTAACCTTCAATTTGTCGGCGACCGCCTTGGCAATCTGTTTTATCTCGCCGCTTAAATCGGCATTTTCATTATCGAATGTTTCGGCGCGTTTGATAATTTCGTTTTTTACGTCCGCCCAAAATCGGTGTCCATAAAGAAATCGGTGCGACGCATCAATCTGATTTTTCAAATCGAAATCGCCCTGCATCACAAAACCTTGAATCGCCTTCGCTCTATCTTCCGCGCCCTGCAAATATTTATGCAAGGCGAGCGGGTAAAACCGAAACCAAATCTGCGCCGCGTTTCTGTCAACTTCGTGAATTGCCGGAAGCAATTCGCCGATTGTTTTTAACCAATCGTTCTCGTCAAATTTATTTAAGTGTTCTTCGTATTTTGTCGTGTTCATAAAACTCGAAATGATTTTTCTTAGATATAAAATGTTTATAAAATTAAAAAGAAAACTTATCAAATAATCGAGGGTTAAGACAAACCGACAAACGATGAACCTTTTTATACTTTGATTATTAACGAAACGCGAGGACTCGATTTTGATGATTGGTTGGTAAATTAGAAACGACCTGCAGCCACATCTCAGCCTTGCCTATCGCACTGCTGAGTATTCAAACTAAATCCATTGCTAAATTTTCCAATGTGTTTTGATAGCCCTCAATCAGTTTTATTTTGATAAGAAAGGCTTTGATAAAATTAATTCTGAAATTGAATAAAATGACGCGGTTTGTCCGGCGCAAAGCGAGCGAACACAAGACCGCAATGCTAAAGATTCTATAGATGCGCCCGTATTCGACTGCGGTTGCAATCTAAATACGGGCGACATTGGTTAATGAATTATCCGGTTGGCGGTGTCTTTTCCTTTGGCTCTCTCGGTTTCGGCGTGTGGCGTTCGATGTGGCTGGCGTAAATCCACGCGGCGAGTTTGGTCGGGTTGGCGCGATAGACGCGGCGGACAATCGGGTCGAGCGATTCGACTATTTTGTTCGCGTCGCTGACTTCCTGTTCGAGCGTGTCGGTCGCGCCGACGCGGTTGCCGGTTGATGTTTCGGCGGCGGCTAAGGCTTGTTTGGCAGCATCGGCTTTGGCTCGCAGGTCGGCGATGAAAGTCGCGTCCATTCCGTAATCGAGAAATGTCTGTTGATATGTTTCGGCATCGTCGGCGAAAACATAAGCGGCGGCGACGACCGCGCCTTTGCCGCCGCTTCTCGGCAGGCGAAATTTTTTCTCCACGCCGTAGTAAAGTGTGTTCATAAGTTTGTCGTGGCAGTGTCAAAAGAAAGATAAATGTTCGCGGCGAAAATTTCAAACGAAAAAGGCTTCGTTCAACTTTGAACGAAGATTTTTTTATAATTTGGAATTTGGAATTTGCAATCTGAAATCTCAAATTACATTCCCATTCCTATATCGTCGGGCATTCCGCCCAGTCCGCCGGCGTGGTCGTCTTTTTCGGCGACATCGGCGATCACCGCTTCGGTCGTGGGCATTAACTCTTAATTAAAAATTGATTGACAAAATCAGGCTTTTGTTGAAGAATCAGATTGAGTTTTCGCGGTGCTGTTTGCCGCTTCAATGTTTTAGGAGAATCAACCTTGCCAAATCTGCCGCCAACAAACAGCGAAATTCGACAATGGTACCTTGAACAACTTTCCCGAATTCCCGAACTTAACGAACAATGGATAATAAACGACGTATCTCTGAAAGACCGGGCGAAAATGGCTTGGCAATTCAGACACGATAAACGCTCGGAAGCACGTGCAATGATGAAAAATGAAGCGGAAAAAGAATTACTGCGCCGTCGAGATATGGCAAAATACGGAACGCCTGACGGTCCGGCTTTTGAGTTCCTTATCAGTCATCTGGAAGCGGACGGATTAAAGAGAAACGCTGTGTTTGAAGCTGTCATCAAAGGTTCATACCGCACAAACGCCGGTATTGACAAGATGCTTGGTTTTTGAAAACAAAACGAGTATATTGAGATTAAAATGAAAAATAGAAATTATCTGAGCGAAGAAATTGCGTGGAAAGCTACAAATAACCCCGAATATCCTTATCGGGCTTTTCACGAAGGCGTGCGACTCCTAATTCGGCTGAATGAATTTCCCGCCGAGCATCTTTATACTCTGATTGCTGACGATGAAGAAACTGTTAATTTTGATGATTGGGCATCTACTTGGATTCGTAATTTGGAAGCCTCCGAAAAAGGAGCGGTGAGAGGCGCATCAGCAACAAGACCGCCAATGAAAAGGACTCGATTGCGGAATTTTGGAAAAGCGAAAATACGCGGTGTGTCCGCGACAAAAGATTAGTTGGCAGAGACGGTAAAGATTAAAAAAGGCTTCGTTCAAAATTGAACGAAGCCTTCTTCTTTTCGGGAAAATCCGCAATCCGAAATCTAAAATCCGAAATCGGACTACATTCCCAGTCCCATTCCGCCCATTCCGCCGCCCATTCCGCCCATTCCGCCGGCGTGGTCGTCTTTTTCGGGGACATCGGCGATCATCGCTTCGGTCGTGAGCATTAAGCCCGCGATTGACGCGGCGTTTTGCAGCGCGGTGCGCGTTACTTTTGCCGGGTCAATGACACCAGCCGCGACCAAATCTTCAAATTTTTCACTCGCGGCGTTGAATCCGAAGTTCGCGCTGTCGTTTTCGCGGACTTTGCCGACGATGACCGCGCCTTCTTGTCCGGCGTTTTGCGCGATTTGACGAAGCGGTTCTTCGAGGGCGCGTTTGACGATGGTTACGCCAATCTGCTCGTCAGCGTCTTCCGCGTCAGTTTTGAAGTCGTCGAGAACTTTGGCTGCGCGAACTAATGCCACGCCGCCGCCTGCCACGATTCCTTCTTCAACCGCCGCGCGGGTCGCGTTCATTGCATCTTCAACGCGGGCTTTCTTTTCCTTCATTTCGGTTTCGGTCGCCGCGCCGACTTTGATAATTGCTACGCCGCCGACTAATTTAGCCAGACGTTCCTGCAATTTTTCTTTGTCGTAATCCGAAGAAGTTTCTTCGACTTGATTACGAATAAGTTTAACTCGTCCCTGCATTTCAGCGTCCGAACCGTTGCCGTCAACGACGGTCGTATTATCTTTGTCAATCGTGATTTTCGCGGCTTGTCCGAGGTCTTCCACCGTGATTGATTCGAGCTTGACACCCATATCTTCACTGATGACCTTTCCGCCGGTCATGACCGCAATATCTTCGAGCATCGCTTTGCGGCGGTCACCGAAGCCGGGAGCTTTAACTGCCGCAACATTCAGCGTGCCGCGCAGTTTATTGACGACCAAAGTCGCCAGTGCTTCGCCTTCGACATCTTCCGCGATAATCAGAAGCGGTTTGCCGAGTTTGGCAACCTGTTCGAGAATCGGAAGCAAATCCTTCATCGAAGAAACCTTTTTTTCGTGGATAAGAATATACGGATTTTCCAAAACCGCTTCCATTCTTTCCGGGTCGGTCACGAAATACGGTGAAAGATAGCCTCGGTCGAACTGCATACCTTCAACCACGTCGAGAGTCGTTTCCATCGTTTTCGCTTCTTCAACCGTGATAACGCCGTCTTTGCCGACTTTTTCCATTGCATTGGCAATGTGCTGTCCGATTTCCGTATCGCCGTTTGCCGAAACCGTCCCGACTTGTTTAATGTCATTGCCTGAGACAGGTTTCGCCATTCGTTGAATTTCTTCAACGACTTTGACGACGGCTTTTTCAATTCCGCGTTTCAGAGCCATCGGATTCGCGCCCGCCGCCACCGTGCGAACGCCTTCTTTGAAAATCGCCTGCGCCAAAACCGTCGCGGTCGTCGTTCCGTCGCCGGCAACGTCGCTCGTTTTGCTCGCAACTTCGCGCACCATTTGTGCGCCCATATTTTCTAACGGATCGCTCAATTCGATTTCTTTGGCGACCGTTACGCCGTCTTTCGTGATCGTCGGCGAACCGAATTTTTTGTCAATAACCACGTTGCGTCCCTTCGGTCCCAACGTAACCTTCACCGCGTCGGCGAGTTGATTAACGCCGCGCAAAATCGCCGCGCGTGATTCTTCTCCGTGTATAACTTGCTTTGCCATAATATTTATTTTCTCCTTATTTCTGAAACTATTTTGCTTTCGCGCCTGCCCGTTCAATAATGCCCAAGATTTCATCTTCGCGCATAATTAACAATTCTTCGCCGTCAATTTTGATTTCCGAGCCGCTGTATTTGCCGAACAAAACACGGTCGCCTTTTTTCACGTCGAGCGATTGGCGTTCGCCGTTTTCTTTGTATTTTCCGTCGCCCGCCGCGATTACTTCGCCTTCCTGCGGTTTTTCCTTTGCCGTGTCGGGAATATAAAGTCCGCCTGCGGTTTTGTCCGATGCGTCGTCAATGCGACGAATGATTACTCTGTCGTGCAATGGTTTGATTGTTGTTGCCATAATTGTTTATTCTCCTTTTCGAGATATTCTTACTTAGTTTATATTTATAAAAATTCGAGCGAACAGCTAAGAGAAAATACTTTTCTGGCACTGTTCGTCTATGAGTGCTAGAATACAAAACAAAGTTTAACTTGTCAAGTTGGTAAGTGAATAAAATCATTTAGAAAATCTGACAATGATATTATCAAGTTCTTATGTTTCTGTCTGAAATAAACATTTATCCAATAAAATCGCTCGGCGGGATTGCTTTGCAAAATGCAAAGGTTGAAGAACGCGGCTTGCGATACGACCGCCGCTGGATGCTGGTTGATGAGAAAAATAATTTTTTGACGCAGCGCGAATTTCCGAAAATGGCGACCGTCGGCGTGGAGATTTTGAACGAAGGTTTGCACGTTTCTCAAAACAAAAGCGCGAAGATAATTTCGTTTGCGCCGAATACTAATGAAACGACAAGCGTTAAAATCTGGAGCAGCAGATGTCGGGCGCGAGTTTATGAAAGCGAAATAAACGAATGGTTCGGCGATGTTTTAGAAACCGATTGCAAACTCGTTTTGATGCCCGAAGAAACTCGCCGAAAAGTAAATTATTTTTACGCCGTTCACGAAGGCGACGCGGTGAGTTTTGCCGACGGTTATCCGTTTCTTTTGATCGGAGAAAATTCGCTGGCTGATTTAAATTCGCGTCTGGAAAACGAATTGCCGATGAACCGCTTTCGTCCGAATTTCGTCGTTAAAGATTCCGCGCCGTTCGCCGAAGATTCGTGGAAGAAAATCAAAATCGGCGGCACGGTTTTTCACGTCGTCAAACCTTGCGGTCGCTGCGTGATAACGACGATTGACCAAATAGACGGCGAGAAAAACGGAGTCGAACCTTTAAAAACTCTGGCGACGTTTCGGATTCCGAAGCGCAGCGTCAAGAAAAAAATTCTTTTCGGGCAAAATTTGATTGCCGAAAATGTCGGCGAAGTTTTAAGCATCGGCGATGAAATCGAGGTTTTGGAAGTTTCAAATAAAAAAAGAGATTTCAGAAGCGATATTATTCGGAATATATGAAAGATGATAGCTGATAGATTTTTATCTTTCATCTTTCATATATTCCGAATGCAATTTCTTAAAACTCAAATTCGCACAGTATTTAATCGCAAAAACTATTTTTTGGCACGGCGGGCGAGCAGACGCTTCGGCGTTTTTGGCGGCGTTTGATAGGCTACGACTCGTTTGGAAAGCGTGTTGCGGTGAATGCCGAGCGCGTCGGCGGTTTTCGATAAATGCGTCCCGTTTCTTTGGAGTGCTTTTTGGATATAAAGTTTTTCAAATTCGGACATCGCCTCATTGAGCAAAATTTGCCCGTCGAGCATTTCATCAATCAAGGCTTCCATTCTGTTTCGCATCTGCATAATTTTTGAACGCGGAGCGCGGAGTGTGGAATGC
>JBPCMK010000065.1:0-15906 GCA_051002375.1 Pyrinomonadaceae bacterium
CGGCGTAAAGCGTGCGATACGGGTTGATTGATTCGACGGGGAAATCCGTCCCGAACGGAACGTGAACGCCGTAACTCCGCATCAAATGCCAAGCGTATGCGCCCAAAACGCGATATTCGCCCAAACGATCTTCCGCCCAACGCTTATCCGAAATCGCGTGCGAAGGCTGCATCGAAGCGATGATTTTTAATTCGGCAAAACGCTTGAAATCCGCTGGATTAACAACCTGCGCGTGTTCGATTCGATGGCGTTTTGGAATAAAGGAAGACCTTTCGCCCATATTTATATCGCGCTTTTCTCTTTCACTCAGCCAATTTTGATAAATGGCTGCGAATCCATCTAAAGCCATTCGATTCGCGCGGTCGCCAATCGCGTGGAGCGCAATCTGAAAACCCGCTGCGTCGCGTTCGACAATCATTTTCGTCAATTTTTCGGGCGTGTAGCGCAGAATTCCGGTGTTTTTGTCGTCGTCCGAATAAGGCAACAGCAAGGACGCGGTGCGTGAACCCAAAGTTCCGTCAACAAAGCCTTTGAGCGCGGTTAATTTTAAACGATTCGGGTCGTCTTTGAGCGCGGCAAATTCGGCGCGTTGGCGTTTTATCTCGTCAATCGAATCGTCAAACGCCTGCCATTCGGCGACGCGGACGGTTAATTTATTTTGGCGCAAAAAATCGTGATAAATCTTCGTCGTTTCATAACCGGAATTGTCCTGAACCGAAGTGATGCCGTAATGTTTCGCCATATCAAGCGCGAGTTCCAAACCTTTCTCCATCTGCTCGACGGTCGGCTGCGGCACAAAATTCGTCACCAAATCCTGCGCCTTTTCCTTCAAAATTCCCGTCGGCTCGCCGCTTGAATCTTTCTCGACTTCGCCGCCGTCGGGATTTTTCGTGTTTCGGTCAATTCCCGCCAATTTCAAAACCGCCGAATTTACCCAAGCGACGTGACCGTCAACGCGCACGAAAAACGCCGGATTGTTCGGCGAAACTTTATCTAAATCTTTCGCCGTCGGAAAATTCTGTTTCCAAATCGTATGATCCCAACCGCGCCCGATAATCCATTCGCCCGCCTTCACTTCTTTCGCTTTCGCGGCAACTTTCGCCAATGCTTCGGCGAGCGTTTTCGTGCCGGTCAAATCAACCGTCAAAAGCGACAAACCGCCGCGCAAAAAATGAACGTGCGCGTCGTTAAATCCGGGCGTAACGAGTTTTCCCTGCAAATCAATTTCCTTTTCGGCTTGATATTTATTTCTCAATTCGGCGGACGTTCCAACCGCGACGATTTTCTCGCCGTCAACCGCGACGGCTTCGGCAGTCGAATAATTTTCGTCAGCCGTGAAAATTTTCCCGTTGTATAAAAGCAGACTGATTTTTTGTTTCGTCTGCGCCAAAACTATGTTCGGCAAAAGAAGCATTAAGACGAGCGAAATTTTTAATAGATTTTTTAACATTGTAAATTTTCCTTTCGAGCGTTTTCAATTATAAACGCAAATCGAAAACATTCACACTTGGAGCGCAGGCAGCTTGCCTGCGCTCCGGCGAACAACTTGGCATTCGCCGCGTATCTCGTTAAAATTCTTAACGCAGATTTATTTCAGAAAAAAATCAAATAATGAAAAAATTTCTAACCGTTTGTTTCGCCGTTTTGTGTTTCTTGTTGCAAGCGTTCGCGCAAGTTCCGACGAATGTTTTAATGCAAATCGTCCGCGCCGAAGACGAACGGCGTTACGATAAAACTCTGGAAGATTTGATGAAAAATGCAAACGAGTCGATTCGCGCCCGCGCTGCGCTCGCGGCGGGACGCATCGGCGACGAACGTGCCGTTCCGACTTTAATCAATCTGCTCGAAAACGATTCGGATGCGGTTCGCGCAATGGCGGCTTTCGCGCTCGGCGAAATCGAATCGGCAAAAGCGTCGGATTCGATTTTGAAAATTTTTAAACTGCCGCAAACTAATTTAGCGGTTCGCGCACGGCTTGTCGAGGCGGCGGGAAAAATTGCGGCGGCAAATCCGAAAGATGAAAAATCGCCGATTTTGGGCGACGCGATTCTGAATGTTTTGGATGCGGAAGCAAACAAATCGAAGGCGGACAGATTGACTGTTACGCTCGGATTGACGGCGATTTTGCGAGCCAAACCCGAAGACGGCGATTCGGTTGCGGCAAAGTTTTTGACGAATCTCGACGCGCGGATTCGCGGCGACGCGGCAAACACTCTGTCCAGAATCAAAGCGAAAAATGCCGACGAAAAACTTCGCGCGATGCTGCTTTCCGACAACTCCGCAAACGCCCGCGCAAACGCGGCGCGTGCGCTTGGCGCGGCGGAAGACAAAGACGCTTTCAACCTTTTGCTCGAAGCGGCGACGACCGATGACGACTTGCGCGTGCGCGTTTCGGCGATTCGCGCTCTGACAAATTTGAAGGACGCGAAAGCTGCCACACGGCTTCTCGAACGCGGCGAAAAACTTCTTGCCGATTACAAAAAATCGAAGTTTGCCAATCCGATAGAGAAGAATGAACTTCTGGAAATAGCCGCCGCGCTCGGCAGAATCTTGCCGAATTCCAACGACGAACGCGCCGTTAAATTTCTCGAAAATTTCGGAACGCTCGACGATTACCGCTCGCCGGAAATCACCGTCGCCTTCGCGCGAATCGCGCCGAAAAATTACGACACGATTCAAAAGCGCGTCGTCGCAAAATCGAGCTGGCAAACTTTCAGCGCGGTGTTTCAAGGCATCGCCGAACTCGCCGTCGCGCCCGATTCGGATGAAATCAAACCGATAAAAGAACAAGCGCAATCGGCGACTTTGCTTTTTATTAAATCCGCTTTTTCGCAAAATCTGGCGCAAGATTCGGCTTTGTCCGACGCGCTAACCGCTTACGCCGCGTTTAAGACCGAAGATTTGGAAAGGGTTTTACGCAACGGTTTGAAGCACAAAGATCCGATTGTTCGAGCGACCGCCGCCGGACTTCTCGCCGACGCGAAACCGAACGAGGAAAACGTCAAGGCTCTAAATCGCGCCTTTGATTATTCACTGGAAATTGACAAAACTTTGAACGACGCGCCGCTTGCCATTCTCGACGCGCTCGCCAAACAAGACGCGGCGCGCGGTGCGCTTCTCGTCGCGCTGAACGAATCGGATTTTTTGGTGCGGCGCAAAGCGTTGCAGATTATCAAAGCGAACGATTTGGCGAAAACCGACGCGGCTCTGAAAATTCAATTGGATAAAACGGAAAAAAATCGCGGCACGGTCGAACCATTCAACGATTCTTCGCGCTCGCGGCTCGGCGTGATTTTAAATACGCCGACCGATTATCTCCGCGCCGTTTCGCGCTCGAATGCGAAGGCGATTATCAAGACCGAAAAGGGAAATTTCACGATTGAATTGCTGCCGACGGACGCGCCTTTAACGGTTGATAATTTTATCAAATTAGCGAAGGCAAATTATTTTAACGGCGTTTCCGTTCACCGCGTCGTGCCGAATTTCGTCGTGCAGGACGGCGACCCGCGCGGCGACGGCAACGGCGGACCGGGCTGGGAAATCCGCGATGAAATAAATGAAATTCCATACGAACGCGGCGCGGTCGGAATGGCTCTGTCGGGCAAAGACACGGGCGGCTCGCAGTGGTTTGTAACGCACTCGCCGCAGCCGCATCTCGACGGCGGCTACACGGTTTTCGGTCGAGTGAACGAAACCAATATGAAAATCGTAGATACAATCGTGCGCGGCGATAAAATCTTGACGGTGAAAATTGTCGAAGGAAATTCGCCGCGAAAAAACACAAAAGGTCGCAAAAAATAATTCGTGAATTTTGTGGATTTTGTGCTTTTTCGCGGCTAAAAATTTATGAAAGAAATACAAACCCGTTCGCGTTTTGGTTTAACGAAAGAAGAACGCAAGCAAATCGAGATTGAAGACAGCCTCGAAAACCTTTCGCGTTATCTCGACGATTGGATAAAAATTCCCGTCGTCGGCTGGCGTTTCGGCTTGGACGCGATTATCGGTCTCGTGCCGAACGTCGGCGATACGGTTACGTCGCTCGCCTCGTTTTATATTCTCGTCGCGGGCGTTCGTTCCGGCGTTCCGAAAATCACTCTGCTCAAAATGGCTTTTAATATCGGGCTTGATTATCTGATCGGCTCGATTCCGGTCGTCGGCGATGCGTTTGATTTTTTCTGGAAATCGAACAAGAAAAATATGGATTTGATTCGGACGCGCGGAACGGGAAAAGGCGCAGGCACGACTTCGGATTATCTTTTTGTCGGGCTGATTATTTTCGGTTTGATTGTGATTCTCGTCGCCTCGATTTTGGTGAGTTTATTTATTCTCGGAACGGTCTTCAAGGGCGTTTGGGATTTGTTTAAATTTTAAACACGAAAGGCACGAAATAATTTTATATTTTATTCGGCGGTGCGTTTCAAATCTGAGGATTTATGAAAATATTTAAGGCTGAACGATTATGCACTCACTACAAGTCGGAGGAGATGCGCCCACAGGCGCGATAAAAAATTCCGTTAGATTTTTATCGCTTGATGCGTTAAGTAGTTTAAATTGATTTCTTTCAATTCCTTTAGTTTTCAAGTAATCAATAATTTTGCGATTTTTCTGCTCGATTATTTTCTGAGAAGTTTGAAAGGAAAACCTCTCTATTATTTGAGCAAGCGCGTTTGGGTCATTTTGTAAATCTTTTATCAACTCATCTAGCCTTTCTTTAGCTATTCGAGATGCAGAAATTGAAAACTCGTCGGTTTTTCTAGCTTCGGGAGGTAATCTACAAATAAGCGTATAGGAAGCAGTATTAGAACAGTTTTTGGGCAATCCTTCTATTTCTAAAAATGCAGTAATACCGAAAGGTGATGACTGCTTAACCTTAATTATTTTACTTCCTTGTCCTTCAACAATTTTACCGTCTTTAACAGTCCATTTATATTCAACAAAGTATTTGTCAATTTCGCTACTGACATCTGCCGTATAAGTAACCGTGCCGTCGGAGTCAAAATTTTCAACTGATTCCGTTATATCAATCTTCGGACACGGCGAAAATTGATTTGTTTGCGCGAGCGTCGCCGCGCAAGAAATCAAAACTAAAATAAACGAAATAAAAACGCTTCTCATACATCCTGACTTGCGACTTTCGCGTCGGCGGGCGCGATATACAAAATTCTCGTACAGCTTTCGCACGTCATAATTCTGTCGCTGGTTTTTAGTTCGACCTGCATTTGCGGGCGCAGTTTCATAAAACACGCGCTGCACGAGCCATTGACGACTTCGGCGACGGCGATTCCGTCGCGGCTTCTTTGCGCCATACGGTTGTAAATCGAAGCCATCTGCGCGGGCAAAGTTACAAAAACTTCGTGGCGTTTGACGGTTTCGATTTCTAATTTCTTTTTATCTGCGGCGATTTCTTTGTCGAACGCCGACAAAGCCGTTTCCCGATTTGATTCGAGAGAATTTATCTCGTCAGAGCGTTCGGCTAAAACTTTTTCGACTTCTTCGGTTTCGGTCATTCGCTCCAAAACCTGCGTTTCAAAACCGGAAATTTGTTTTTGCAGCGCGTCGGATTCGCGCATTGCGGTTTCATATTCTTTTTGGTTTTGGGCGTGTTTTAAGTTTCGGTCAGCGCGTTCGAGATAGGTTCGGCTTTCGGCGATTTGTTTTTCGAGCGCGGCTCGCGCGGTTTGCGCTGCGTCGCGTTTTTGTTGTATCTCCCGAATGGAAGAAGCGTGCCGTTCAAACTCTTGTTCGATACCGGCACGCCTCTCATCTGCGGTTGCGATTTGTTTTTTTAATCGGCGGATGTTGGTATCCGTCTTTTGCAATTCGATTAGCTTTTCAAGTTCTGAACTCACTTTGGGAAAATCTCCTTCAATTTATATCTACGAAAATTTTCACACATTACTTGATAGGTTTCAAGTTTCAGGTTTCAGGTCTCAGGTTTTAAACTTCACGCTTAATTTTTAAGCGGAATTTCAGTTTATAAATTAAAGCGAAAAATTCGAAACCTGAAACTCGAAACCTGAAACTTATTTTTTCACCGCCGAGTATTCGATGCGGCGATTTTTGAATTTTCCGTCGTCGGTTTCGTTGGTTGCTATCGGCTTTGCTTCGCCGTAGCCTTTTTCGGTCAGCATTTCCGGTTTCACGCCGAGTTTTACAAGCTCGTCGCGCACGGCTTTGGCGCGATTTTCCGAAAGAACTTGGTTTGCCGCGTCGCTTCCGTCGCTGTCGGTATGTCCGCCGACTTCGATGACCACGCCCGCCGGAGCTTTTTGCAGATAACCGGCGGCTTTTTGCAGAAACGCCATTCGCGCCGGCGGAATATCCCATTTTCCGCTGTCGAAATTGATGACTGAAAGATTCAACGCCGCTAATAACGCATCAATCGAAAAATTATTTCCCAGGTCATCTAAAGCCTTGCTCGCGCAGCGTTCCGCCTTTTCGACTTCGCCCGCTTTGATGTTAAGACATTCGTTGCTGATGGCGGCGACCTGTTTGCAGCGAGCGATAATCGGTTCGGGTTTTACGCCGTCCTCGCCTTTAACGTCCTGCGGTTCGCAAGTGTAATTCGGATGTTTGATTTCAACCTTTTTCGTCTCGCCCGCCTTGAGCGTCGGCAAAATTATCGAGCCGTCGGGTCTGGTCGTTCCCCAATAAGCTCCGTTAACCATCACGCTGCTGCCCGGCGGCGCACCTTTCACCGTTTGGTCGAAACCGGAATTTCTTAAAATGAAAAAATAAACCACGCCCAGAACGACGATAGCGAAAAAGAACATCGCCATCAATCCGCCCGAAACCCACAGCCAACCCGGAACGCCGCCTTTTTGTTTTTCTTCTTCTTTTTGTTTGGCGGCTTCCTGCGTCGGCGTGAGCGGAATGTTTTGATATTTGGCGCGTTCGGTTTCTGGCAGACGAAAATAAGGCGTGGTCGCGCCATAATCGTTTCCGCCGCCGTGTCCGCTCGGCTCTGCCTGCCCGCCGCTGAAATCGTCCGGCGGCAGTTTGATATTTCCCTGCGTTACTCCCCAATCCGGCGTTTTCGGTTGGTTCGCGCCCGGCGTATATGTTTTGCCGAAATCCATATCGTCGTGGCGGACGTTTGCCACCGTGTTGCCCCAATCGTCGGCGGGCGGTTGCGGCGAATATCTGTGATTGGTTTTTCCCCAATCGGCTTTGTCCACGTTCGGCGTTGTTTTGGAAAAATCGTCGGGCGGCGGTTTCGGAATATCTGAATCGTTCACGGCTTTGCTCTCCTTAAAAACTTGCAAGGTAAATTATACGCTAATAATCTACAAAACGGGCTAAATAGTTTTCGCCTTCCAACGTAAAACAACAAACGGCGCGTGTCAAGAGATTTGCGAAGACAAAAGTAAAAAGCGAAGAATTCTTCTTCCTACATTTTAACTTTTGCCTTTTTACTTCACGTTTGGCGGCTGCGCGTTTTTCGTGCGGACGTTGATGCCTTCGTCGGCGATGAGAAAAACGCGGCGCGATTCGTAGGAAGATGTATTGGTCGGCAGATAATTGAGCAGATAACGATTTCTTTTGAGTTCGTCGCAGATAAATTTAGCGGCGGTTTTGGCTTCTTCAATCGGAAAAATTTTGCCGCCCGTGCCTTCGGTCAACTGCGTGATGACTTCGTTTGCCTTCGGCTGATTGCGCCGATACGCGCCGCCCGTGCGGTCTGGAATTTGCAGCGCGTAGACAGTAATATTTTCGTTTTGCAAATCGCCGAGCAGTTTATCAAAAGTCGTTTTGCTTCCGCGATCTAAACCGTCGCTAATCAGCACGACGGCGGTTTTGCGCGTGCCGGGCATCAGCGGCAAAAGAATTTCACTGACCGATTCGCTCAATGAATCGAATAAAAACGGATTATCTTTTTTGCGAAACGTCGCCAGCGAAGTTTCCATTTTTTTCGCGTCGTCCGTCCATTCCTGAACGATTTCCGGTTTCTCGTCGTAGCCGACGACGAAAAGCTGGTCGCCGTCAAAAATTTCGTAAGCGAATTCCATCGTCGCCTTTTTTAATAATTCGACATCGGCGCGGACGGTTTGCGAATTGTCAACGACGAGAAGAATTTTGGCGGGCGACGGGTCAAAGCTGAAATTTCTGATTTTTTGTTCGAGACCGTTTTCGTAAAGATAAAGATTTTCGGTTTTTATAGGCTCTTTTGAATCGCCGGTGCGCGAAGCGGCGACGCTTAAAATTTCGCCGTCCGTGTTGACGTTGGCGGCGGCGTTGCGGCGCGACTGCGCGTGGGCGCAGGCAAAACTAAAAATTAAAACCAAACCCGCCCGCAAAAATTTTTCAGCCGAAAATTTCATCTTTGTAAAACCTCAATCACTTTTCACAACCGTTTCCTTTTTTGAATTCACCGCGTCGTTTTTTGTTTCCTTTGATGCAGTTTCGGTCTTGGCGGTTGATTCGGCGGCGGAAGTTTTTTCAGTTTTTTCCGCTTTTTCGGAATTTTCCGATGCGCTGGATTTGTCCGCGCCCGCGTCTTTCGTTTTAGTCGAGGAATCGGTTACATACCAGCCCGCGCCGTTAAGTTGAAAGCCGGAAAGCGACCATTGTTTCTCCAATTTTCCGCCGCAGACTTCGCAAACGGTCAAGGGAGCATCGAAAATCTTCTGCATTTTTTCGACGTGCGCTCCGCAGTCCGCGCATTTGTATTCGTAAATCGGCATAAAGTTAAAATTAAAAGTAAATTTATTTTGCTGATAAAAAGCGCGTTGACTTTGCGCTTTTCATTTTATTTTCCGCCGCCGGTCAAAATATATTCAACGACATAACGGCGCAATTTGTCGCGGTTCGATTTTAGATATTCGGCATAATCCTGATAGATGCCTTTGTCGGCGCGGGCGAGCAGAATGTAAGATTCGAGCAAGCCTTTGTCGTTCAACTCTTTGAGTTTCGCCAGCGACGGACTCAAATTCTTAACTTTTTTATCAGCCGCCGCTAACGTAATCACGCTTTGCAAAGCGTCTACTTCTTCCGCCAAACTGTGCCGGTATGTTTTTTCGTTTGGAAAATTTTTAACGAATTCCTTTTGCCAGCTTGCGCGGGTAATACCGTAAGCGAGCCACGCATTTGAACCGTCGTCCTTTCCGCCGAGCGTACTTTCGTTTAAGTTGATTTTCGAGTTTCCGTTTTCGTCGGCGGCAAAAGAAGTCGGAATTTCAATTCGCGGATGTCCGAGTTTCGCTCCCGTAACTTGCGCCCATTGTCCCAATCCGGCGGCGGTGTAATTATTAAAAGGCTCGGTGATATATGCTTCGACGTATCGGTCGCGGGCTTGGTCATATTTCTTCTGCTTCATCAGAGGCGTTGCCGAGTAGCGATAAGCCGTCTCGCGGTTCGGATCAATCTGAATCGCCTTTTGATACCAAATTTCCGCTTTGTCGAAATCGCCTTTCTGCAAATACGCATCGCCCGAATAAAGCGCGGCGTAATAAAGTGTCGGGTCGAGTTTCAACGCCTTTTGATATTTTTCTAAGGCATTGTCCATTTTTCCCTGCGCGAAAAACGCTTCGCCTTCCTGCATTATTTTCTCGACATCGGCGTTTTGCGTGTAGCTTGGAATTGTGCCGTCTTCGGGAATTGATTTGATAACCGCATCTAATTTCGGTTCGGGATACCCTAATTTTTTCGCTTTAAGCAAAGCGTCGCGCGAGCGCATAAAAAGATTTTTTATCTCTTCTTTATCAGTAACGACTCTGGTTTTAGCCAACAACGCCGCGCCGAGTTGAAATTGATTTTCGGCGTTGTCGGGTTCGACGATGGCGATTTTTTCAAAAAGCGGCAGAGCGTCAATATATTTGTTTTCCTTGACGAGCGCGGCGGCGCGTTCCTTTAAAGAACTTATATCAATGTCTTGCGCCTTCGCCTTCGAAGCGGCAAAGAAAATAACGACGGTGAAAACGAAGACGAGTATCGTAAATGATTTTGTATTTTTGGGCAACATTTTTTACTCCTCTAAAGTTGATGAAATAAGCTGTTTCTGTCTGATGTAAATTTTCTTTTATTAGATGCCGATTAGCAATATTTTTCAAACTTTACACGAAAACCTCGAAGACTTCATTGGAAAATAAAAAGCCTTTCTTTGTCAATTTCAAATGATTGTCGGCAAATTCAATTAAATTCAAACTTTCCAAACGCCGCAAATCTTCGGCGTGTTTTTCAATCAAATCAATTCCGAAACGCTTTTCGTATTCGCCCAAATCAATGCCGCGCGTCAAACGCAGTCCGAGAAAAACGAACTCCGCAGCCGCGTTGATTTCCTCTCGAAAAACGATTGCCGAATCTTCGTTTTCTATCAGCGAAACGTATCGCGCCGTGTCTCGCTCGTTGGCGTAACGCGCCGTCGCGCCGTCGAACGAATGCGCCGAACAGCCGAAACCGAAAACAGCGTCCAAAGTCCAATACTTTGAATTGTGCCGCGATTGATAATTCGGCTTTGAGAAATTTGAAATTTCGTATTGCCGGTAATTTTCCACAGAAACTTTTTCGAGCATCAATTCATACATCGCGGCGGCGAGCGTTTCGTTGGGAAGCGGCTCGCGTCCGCTTCGGATTTGTTCGGCGAGTGGCGTTGCTTCGTGGATTTCGAGCAGATAAAGCGAAAGATGTTCGGGCTGCAATTTTAACGCTTCGTTCAGATTTCCTTCCCAATCCGGCAAAGTTTGGCGCGGCAGTCCGGCGATTAAATCGAAACTGACGTTAGAGAAATTTGCCGCTCTTAAAAGCTCGATTGTTTCGCGCACATCCGACGCGCTATGTCGTCTGCCGAGACGTTTGAGTTCCGCATCGTCAAAAGTTTGCGCTCCGAAACTCGCGCGGTTGACACCTAAACTTTTGTAGGCTTTTAAAGTTTCCAGCGAAACGGTTGCCGGATTCATCTCCATCGTAATTTCCGAATCGGCGGCGACGGAAAATTTTTGACGAACAATTTTCAAAATCTTTTCGAGTTGTCCGGCAGATAAAAGCGAAGGCGTTCCGCCGCCAAAATAAATCGTGTCAATGGGGATTGCGGATTGCGGATTGCGGATTGCGGATTTGGAGAATTGAAAGTTTTCGATTTCTTTGACGAGTGCGGCAACGTAGCTTTCGACAATTTCCGCGCTGCGAAAAACGTCGGTCGCAAAATCGCAATACGAACAGCGCGAACGGCAAAAAGGAATATGAAGATAAACGCCTGCTTTGCTCATCGTTTGTATCGCGGAAGATTTATTTGTCAACCGATTTAAAGACTTTCTCGTTGGCGAAGGATTTTTCCTTGCGAACGAGATTTTCAAATTGTTTCTGTTTGACGTTCGTCAAAGTTCGCCGCACGAATTCGTTTTTTTTCAAAATGCTTTTCAGTCCGCCCGATTCGTTTCCGCCCGATTTATTTTCCGCTTCCGTTTCCCATTTCGCAACGTAATCGCTTTGCTGCGGAGTTTCGGCAAACAGCGTGCGGCGTTCTATTTTTTTCGCCAGAACCATCAGATAAACCGGCTGGTCGTTTATCAATTCGACGCGCGATTTTACAACTTTCGGATCGGCGACTTCAAACCAGCGTCCGCCGACTTCCGCCGCAATCAGCCTTTCTATTTGAAAGCCGTTTTCCGCGCTTAATGTGCGGTAAAAAAGCTCTGGACTGAATTGATAAAAACCGTGTCCGAGAAAATTATTGCCGCCGGTAATTATCATTAAATGCCCGCCCGTTTCAACCAATTCTATCGCATTGCGAAGCGCGACGGGAAAATTAAAAACGTGTTCGGTCGTTCCGCCATCCAAAACAAATGTGAATTTACCCTTTAATTCTTCGCCGATTGGTTCGTTTAGATCGTGCAGAATCTCCGCGCCTTCGTAATCGGAAAAATCCATCGCCGAAATTTCTTCCGCACCCAAAAATTGAAAAAACTCGCGGCTGTTTTTTATCGGCGGAAAATCTTTTAAGTTGAAAAGATTGGTTAAGGTTTGATAATCCGCATCGAAAAACTGAAACTGCTGATTGCCGAGCATCAAAGATTTGCGAAAATTTACTTTGCGCTCACGCGCCGACAGCAGAAATTTGGCGACATCTATGTCAATTCCCATAATCAATTACGAATGACGAATTTCAAATTACGAATGACGAATTTGGTTTTTTGTTTTAATTCGTCATTCGTAATTTGAAATTCGTCATTATCTTTCCAACAGTTTTTCGAGCGAATTTTTCCAAACCGTTTCGAGTTCGGAAACTGAAGCCGAAACTGTTTCGGCTTCGTTCGTTTTAATCGTTAAAATTTTGCCCGTAACTTTTCCGATAACTTGAAACGGACAATTCGTTTCTTCGGTGATCGCTTTGATTCGTTCGAGATTTTCCGTCGCCAAGCTGACGACGATGCGCGACGGCGATTCGGAAAAAAGCAACGCTTCGATTGATAAATTTTCATCTTTTAAATCAATTTCCGCGCCGACAGCTTGGCGGTTCAAAGACGAAAAACAGTTTTCAGAAATCGTTACAGCAAGCCCGCCGTCGGAGCAATCGTGCGCCGAATTTATCAAAAATTCGTCGGCTAATTTCAGACAAGTTTGCTGCACTTTGCTTTCCAAATCCAAATCAATTTGCGGAACTTCGCCCGCTTCAATTAGCTCGTCGGTCGTCAAACCCAAAATCGTCTGCGTGTATTCGCCCGCCGCTAAATCGTTTTTCGTTTTGCCGAGAAGCGCGATTAAATCGTTTTCATTTTTGAAACCCGCCGTGATAATTTTGCGCGTGTCTTCGATGAGTCCGACCATTCCGATTGTCGGCGTGGGCAAAATTCCGCGTCCTTCGGTTTCGTTGTAAAACGAGACATTGCCGGAGACGACCGGCGTTTCAAACGCTTCGCACGCTTCGCGCATTCCATCTATAACTTCGGAAAACGACCACATCACTTCGGGACGTTCGGGCGAAGCGAAGTTCAAACAATTTGTTATCGCAATCGGTTTCGCGCCGACGCAGACGACGTTGCGGGCGGCTTCGGCGACGTTTAATTTCGCGCCTTCGCGTGGATTGACGGCGCAGAATTTTCCGCTGCCGTCGAGACACATCGCAATCGCGCGGCGCGTTTCCTTGATACGCACGACCGCCGCGTCCGCGCCCGGCAAAATCACCGTATTCGTCCGAACCATCTGGTCATATTGCCGGTAAACCCAATGCTTCGAGCAAATATTCGGCGCGGCGAGAATAAGTTTCAACGCTTCTGTTTGGTCTTCGGTCTTCGGTTTTCGATTTTCGGTCTTTGCCTTTTGCCTTTTTACTTTTGCCTTTTGCCTTTCGTATTTTGGAGCTTCATCGGTTAATTTATCAACCGGCAAATCGGCTTCTAATTTTCCATTGTGATAAATTTTCAAACGATTTCCTTCGACGACTTTGCCGATTGCCACCGCGTCCAAATCCCATTTATTAAAAATTTCGACAATCTCTCGCTCGCGTCCGCGGTGCGCGACAATCAACATTCGTTCCTGCGATTCCGACAAAAGCATCTCATACGCCGTCATATTCGTTTCGCGCTGCGGAACTAAAGTTAAATCAATTTCGAGTCCCGTTCCCGCCCGCGCTGCCATTTCGACGCTCGATGAAGTCAAACCAGCCGCGCCCATATCTTGAATTCCGGCAATCGCGCCCGAACGCATCGCTTCGAGACACGCTTCCAATAAAAGTTTTTCCAGAAACGGATCGCCGACCTGCACGGTCGGGCGTTTCTCCAACGCTTCGTCGTCAAATTCCGCGCTCGCCATCGTCGCGCCGTGAATTCCGTCGCGCCCGGTTTTTGCGCCGACATACAAAACGGGATTTCCAACGCCCGACGCTTTGCCGAAAAATATCTGATCTTTGCGGACGATGCCGAGCGCGAACGCATTGACGAGCGGATTCAAATTATAAGCCTCGTCAAAAATGACTTCGCCGCCAACGGTCGGCACTCCGAAACAATTTCCGTAATGCGCGATTCCTTCGACGCAGCCTTTCAAAATTGATTTATTGCGGTTACCGTTTTTTTCATCATTCAAGCGTCCGAATCTTAGAGAATTCATCGCCGCAATCGGACGCGCTCCCATCGTAAAAACGTCTCTAAGAATTCCGCCGACTCCGGTTGCCGCGCCTTGAAACGGCTCAATAAAACTCGGATGATTGTGCGATTCGACTTTGAAGGCGACGCACCAATCGTCGCCGATGTCCACCACGCCCGCGTTTTCGCCCGGCGGAACGATGACTCGCGTCCCCGTCGTCGGCAATCGTCCTAAATGAATGCGCGAAGATTTATAACTACAATGCTCCGACCACATCACCGAGAAAATGCCGAGTTCGGTGAGGTTCGGCTCGCGCTCCAAAATTCGTTTGATTCGTTCATATTCCTCAAAGGTTAGATTGTGCTGCTTGATTACTTCGGGCGTGATTGCGGTCATTACGGTTTGCTCTTCGGATAAAAATTTTGATTGAAAAGAAAAAAAGAGTTTATGCGGTTAGGATTTTTTTTTCAAATCCGTTTCGATAAACTCTATAAAAAATTCTTCTCCGCAAAAATTATTTGCCGATGTTTTTTTCAATTTCCGCTCTTAAAAAATCAGGCGCGATTTTGCCTTGTTTGGAATAAACGATTTCGCCCTGCGCGTTGTAAAAAATCGTGAACGGCAAGCCGCCCTGCCAATCTTTCGAGACTTCGGCGATTGCCGCTTCTTCGTCGGGCGTTTTCAAAAGATACGCGGGCATTTCGGCTTTGGTTTCCGCCAGAAATTTCGGCACGTCGCGCGTTATTTCCACTAAATCATCGAGAGAAACGGTGATGAAATCAATTTTGCCTTTGTATTCGTTATTGATTTTAACAAGGTCTGGATATTCTTCCTGACACGGCACGCACCACGTCGCCCAAAAATTTACGAGCAGTGGTTTGCCGTTCGGCACGAGCAGTTTTTTCAAGCCCGCCGCGTCAATCTGCGTAACCTTCGGCAGATTTGAAGCGGTTTGAGGATTTTTAGCGGGAACTTTCGATTTTCGAGTTTGCGCGGCGGAACTTTCAGCGAAAATAAATACGAAACAAATTAACAACGCTGAAACGAGAGGAAGATTTATCCACGAAGAAATACGAAAGGACAGGAAGAAATTTCGATGCTTCTTTCGTGCGGTTTCGTATTCTTTCGTGGATAAATCTTCTTCGCGTCTTTGTAATGAAATCATATTTTAATTCTTCTCCGCGCGGCGAATCTGGCAGCCGAAGGCATTCGCGTTGGTTTTGGCGACCGCTTTTCCGCCGAGCGTCGCGTCGAGCGCGTCGCGCAAAAAGTTTTGCGTGATGTTGTCGCCCGCCCGACTGTTGTCAATCGCGCCGCGATAAACCAGCACGTTTTTTTCGTTGAAGAAAAATGTTTCCGGCGTAACATTCGCGCCAAGCCGGTCGGCGACGACGCTGCCTTTGTCAATCAACACGGGAAATTTATAATTTTCGGCGGTGTGTGATTTTATATTTTCGGGCGATTCCGTCGAGTTGGCGTTGATGCCGATGACGTTAATGCCTTTCGCTGAATAATCGGCGGCGAGTTTGTTAATTCGGTCGTTGTAGCCGCGCACGACCGGACATTGCGTTGACAAAAAAACGATGACCGCGCCGTTTTTGCCTTTTAAATCATTCAACGATTTCGACGCGCCGCTCGTGTCTGTCAAAGTAAAATTTTCCATCGCCGCGCCGACCGCCAAACCTTCATTCGCGCTGACGCGATTAAAAGAAACGAACGCGGCAAATGCCAAAATCACCGCGACTAAAAAACTTGTTTTTTTCATTGGGTCAAGACTAGATAAGACCATTATCTTTTGTAATTTTCAAAAGTAAAGAGTAGAGATTTTCATTTCTGTAATTGAAGCGAAACTCGCATTCTTTCAAGTGAAAATAAAAACTGTTTTTTGAC
>JBPCMK010000066.1:0-8387 GCA_051002375.1 Pyrinomonadaceae bacterium
AAGTATGTTTTTCTCCGCTGCGATAACCTTTTTCTAAGGCTTCGCTTTCTGCTACACTCAGTTCAAGTTTTTTGATTTTTCCCATTTCGGGAAATAATATACCATCTTTGTGTCCGACTACTTAGAAACATAGGACACATAGATTTTTAAAATTTCTATGTGTCCTATGTTTCTATGTGGTTCGATTCAATTTTGGTATTACGCGCTTTAATAATTCTTTAAATGTCGCCGCGACTTTCGCGCCGGTTTCCATTACTTCTTCGTGATGAATTATGTCGTCGCTAATTCCTGCCGCCATATTTGTAATGCACGAAATTCCGATGACTTTCATTCCGACATGCCGCGCCGTAATCGCTTCGGCGACCGTTGACATTCCGAGCGCGTCCGCGCCGAGCAATCTCAACATTCTGACTTCGGCGGGCGTTTCATAGCTCGGACCAATTAGTCCGCAGTAGATTCCGCGCCGCAGAAAATAATCAGGCGATTGTTTTTTGCTGCCGATTTCCGTTTGTTGTTTCGCCGATTTTTCCTGCGCCATTTTTTTGGCTTCCGCGATGACGATTTCTTGATAATCCAAATTGTAAATTTCCGTCATATCTGGAAACCGCACGCCGAATCGCTCGTCGTTTTTGCCGCGCAGAGGACTGATTCCGGTCAAGTTTAGATGGTCGCGGATAAGCATCAGCGAGCCTTGCGGAAAATCTGTATTGACGCTGCCAGCCGCGTTCGTCAGGATTATATTTTTTATTCCTAAAACACCGAACGCGCGAACGGGAAAAACGACCTGAGAAATGTCGTAGCCTTCGTAATAATGAAAGCGTCCCTGCTGAACAGTGATGGAAACGCCTTCGACTTCGCCTAAAACCAATCTGCCCGCGTGTCCTTCAACGGTCGAAGTTTGAAAATGCGGAATTTCCTCATAAGGAATCGCAACCGCATTTTCCACTTCGTCGGCAAACGCGCCCAAACCGCTTCCCAAAACGACAGCGACTTTTATTTCCTTGTCGTATTTCGATTTTATAAAATCGGCGGCTTCTTTCGCTTTTTCGTAATTCATAATATAAGGAAACACAGATTATCACAGATAGATGTAAAATTTTTAATCGTATCCGTGTTTGTCTTTAATAATTTACGGTGGAATTATTTCTCTTTTCGATATGGAATTCCCAAACCCTTCGGTGCGCGCGACAAACCGATGAATCCGGCGAGAACGATTATCGTCAAAACGTATGGAATCATCTGGATAAACTGCACGGGAATGTCTTCGCCCGAAGGCAGTTTTATCACGCCTTGAATCTGAATCGTCAGGGCTTCCATAAATCCGAAAAACAGGCAGGCGAGAAACACCGGAACAGGTCGCCATTTCGCTAAAATGAGCGCGGCGAGCGCGATAAATCCGCGTCCCGCAGTCATATTTCTGGTGAACAAGGAAGATTGTCCGGTCGAAAGATACGCGCCGCCCGCCGCCGCCAAAACGCCCGACAAAATTACGCCGATGTAACGCAGACGAATCACGTTCACGCCCGCCGCATCCGCCGCCGCAGGGTTTTCGCCCGTCGCCCGCAGACGCAAACCGAACGGCGTTTTATACAAAACATACCAGCAGATGGGAACGAGCAGAAAAGCCAGAACCGAAGCAATCGAGAGATGAAAAAATTCGGGCAGCAGATTTTCCTTCGGAATCTGCGGAGTCGAACCCGACGAATCATAAACCGCGCCGCTAATCAAAGCGGGCAAACCGATCATCAAAAAATTTATCGCCATTCCCGCGACAACTTGGTCGGCTTCAAACTCGATGACCGAAACCGCGTAGACCAACGCCAACGCCGCGCCCGCCAAAACTCCGCAAAGCAATCCGAGAAACGGATTATGCAATTCGTAAGTCGCCACCGCGCCCGTGAACGCGCCCGCCAGCATCAAGCCTTCGAGAGCGATATTGATTACGCCCGAACGCTCGGAAAACATTCCGCCAAGCGCGGCGAAAATCAAAGGCGTTGCCGAGCGAATAGCCGAAAACAATAATGCAAAAGTTATAATCTCGCTCATATTTTTCCTCTTCTCCGTGAATAAAGCTGAAAACACGCGACAAACAAAATGATGATTGCCTGCAGGACAAAACCCAAATCCTTAGAAACCTTCGCCGTAAAAGCGTCAACGAGAATTTCACCACGCAGCAGAACGCCGAAAAAAAGCGCGGCGATGAAAACTCCGAGCGGGTGATTTCTGCCGAGAAGCGCGACGGCGATTCCTAAAAATCCCCATTCGGCTGAAAAGCCGTCGTAATAATTATGGCGATTTCCCAAAACTTCGCCGACGGCGACCATTCCCGCGAGTGCGCCGGAAATCGTCATCGCAATAATAATTTGTTTTCCCGGCGAAATCCCGCCGTATTCCGCCGCCGAAGGATTTTGCCCGACCGCGCGAAGTTCATAACCCCATTTCGTTTTCCACAAAAAGATATAAACCAGAAAGCACATCAAAATCGCCAGCAAAAACGAGACGTTAAGCGGCACGTCTTTCGGAATAAAAGTCAGAAATTCGTTGAGCTGCGGAATGTATGCGGCTTTGCCAATCGGCGCGGTTTCCAAAATCGGGTCGCCCGCGACTTTGTAATGATACTGCGTCAGATAGCTGACCAAAGCGATGCCGATAAAGTTCAGCATAATCGTATTGATAACTTCGTGCGAGCCGAACTTCGCCTTCAAAACGCCCGGAATCGCGCCCCAAATTCCGCCCGCGACAATCGCCGCCAAGATGCAAAGCGGAACGAGCAGAATCGCCGGAAGACTCGCCCAGGCGTAATTTACGTCCGCGCCGAAAACATTTACGACCGTGCCGCCGAAAGTTATTCCGACCCAAGCCGTCGCAAACGAAGCGACGTAAAGCTGACCTTCCGCGCCGATATTCAGCAAGCCGCAACGAAACGCGACGGCGACCGCCAAGCCCGTAAAAATAAGCGGCGTAGCGTAAAAAAGCGTCCAACCGACATCTTTTGCCGAACCGAACGAACCGGAAAGCAGCCAGCCGTAAGCGTTGAGCGGATTATCGCCGATTAGTAAAATAATAATGCCGCCGACGACAAAAGCCGCGAAAACCGCGATTAAAGGCGATAAAATTTCACGAAGAATTTTCATTTGTTTATGAGCCGCGAATTAACACGCGCTTTTCACGAAAGTTTTGGCGGCTTAAAATTTTTGGAAAGATGCGACACTAAATATAACCGACAAGCGCGTAAAGTGTCATCTGAAAAAGCGACAAAATTAAATTTTCACGAAAGTAAAATTATCTATCTACAAACTTGACAAAAACACACTCATATTTTATCATCTTATAAGACTAAGAATTTATTTTATAATCGTAAAATTATGAGATTTGACAGATTTACAATACGCGGACAGGAAGCCGTGCAAGAGGCAATCGGAGTTGCCGAGAAAAATCAAAATCAACAGGTCGAGCCGGAACATCTTCTCGTTTCGATGCTTGAACAAAAAGAAGGAACGCTCAAACCGATTTTAGGCAAATTGGGCGCGAATGCCGGTACTATTTTGAATGACGTGCAGGCGGCGATTGCCAAATTTCCGAAGGTTTCCGGCGGACAGCAGTATTTTTCTTCGCGTTTTAACACGGCGTTTCAAAACGCGCAGAAGGAAGCCGAAGCGATGCACGACGAATACGTTTCGACCGAGCATTTGCTGCTTGTCATCGCCGATGAAAAAGAAGGCGACGCGGGACGAATTTTACGCTCGAACGGCGTAACGAAAGCGGACGTTTTAAAGGTCGTCGAAGAGATACGCGGCGGTTCGCGCATCACTGACCAAAACGCCGAAGAAAATTTTCAGGCGTTGGAAAAATATTCGATTGATTTAACCGAACGCGCGAGAAAAGGAAAGCTCGACCCCGTAATCGGGCGCGACGACGAAATCAGAAGAACGATTCAGGTTTTGTCCAGACGCACGAAAAATAATCCGGTTTTGATCGGCGAACCGGGCGTTGGTAAAACGGCGATTGTCGAAGGCTTGGCGCAGAGAATCGTTTCGGGCGACGTGCCGGAAACTTTGAAAAATAAAAAACTCGTCGGCTTAGATTTGGGTTCGATGCTCGCGGGCGCGAAATATCGCGGCGAGTTTGAAGACCGCTTGAAGGCGGTTTTAAAAGAGATTGAAAAGTCGGATGGGCAAATCGTTTTGTTTATTGACGAACTGCACACGCTCGTCGGCGCGGGCGCGTCGGAAGGCGCGATTGACGCTTCAAATATGTTGAAACCCGCGCTCGCGCGTGGAACTTTGCGCTGCGTCGGCGCGACGACTTTGAACGAATATCAAAAATATATCGAGAAGGACAAAGCCTTGGAAAGACGTTTTCAAAACGTCTTCGTCGGCGAGCCGAACGTCGAAGATACGATTGCGATTCTCAGAGGTTTGAAGGAAAAATACGAAGTTCATCACGGCGTTCGCATTAAAGATTCGGCGATTGTCGCCGCCGCAACTTTGTCGAATCGTTACATCACCGACAGATTTTTGCCCGACAAAGCGATTGATTTGATTGACGAAGCCGCGAGTAAAATTCGCATCGAGATTGATTCGCTGCCGCAGGAAATTGATGAATTAGAGCGCGAGATTTTGCAGCTTGAAATTGAAAAGCAGGCACTTTCGCGTGAAACCGACGAGAAATCGAAATCGCGTCTGCAAGACATCGAAAAACGCATCGCCGATTTGCAGGAAAAGAGCGGCGCGATGAAGGCGAAATGGCAATCGGAAAAAGACGAAATCGAAAAAATGCGCGGCGGAAAGGAAAAGCTCGAAGAAGCCAAACTGCAATTAGAGCAAGCGCGTCAGGCAGGCGATTTGAATCGCGCCGCCGAACTGCAATACGGCACGATTCCGACGCTCGAAAAGCAGCTTGCCGATGAGCAGGCGAGGCTTGCCGATTTGCAAAGCGAAGGCGTTTTCTTAAAAGAAGAAGTTGACGAGGAAGATGTCGCCGAAGTCGTGGCGAAATGGACGGGCGTTCCCGTCTCGAAAATGCTCGAAGGCGAAATGCAGAAACTCGTTTCGATGGAAGAAAATCTGCGCCGCCGCGTCATCGGTCAGGACGAAGGTTTGACGGCGGTTGCGAATGCGGTCAGACGTGCGCGAGCAGGTTTGCAAGACCCGAATCGCCCCGTCGGTTCATTTATTTTCTTAGGTCCGACGGGCGTTGGAAAAACCGAAACGGCTCGCGCTCTGGCGGAATTTCTTTTTGATGACGAACGCGCGATGATTCGGCTCGATATGTCGGAATATATGGAAAAACACGCCGTCGCCCGAATGCTCGGCGCACCGCCCGGATATGTCGGTTACGAAGAAGGCGGACAGTTGACCGAAGCCGTGCGCCGTCGTCCATACTCGGTCGTGCTTTTCGACGAAATCGAAAAAGCGCACCCGGACGTTTTCAACGTGCTTTTGCAGATTTTAGACGACGGACGTTTGACCGACTCGAAAGGTCGCGTCGTTGATTTCAAAAACACGGTTTTGATTATGACCTCGAATCTCGGTTCGCGCGAAATTCAATCAATCGGCGATGACCAAAATCAAGTGCGCGAAGCCGTAATGCAAGTGCTTCGGGATTATTTCAAGCCGGAATTTTTAAATCGCATTGACGACATCGTGGTTTTCCGGCAACTTGACCGCGAAAACATCGCGCGGATTATTGACGTTCAGCTTGAAAAACTGCGCCGTACGCTCGCCGAACGCGGCATCGAAATCGGGTTGGACGAATCAGCGAAGGAACTACTCGTCAAAAAAGGCTACGACCCGACTTACGGAGCGCGACCTTTGAAACGCGCGATTCAAACACTGATTCAAAATCCGCTCGCCGTCAAACTTCTGAACGGCGAAATCGGCAGCGGGCAAACCGTGCAAGTTTCGGCGGCCGGCGACCAGATGAAATTTACGCCCGAAGCGGCGATGGCGACGGCCTAAAACTTATGAATCGCAGAAAACGCGAAAGGCGCGAAGAAAATTTCAGAATGTTTTTGAAAAACTTCGCGCTCGCCGCCGATTCTGCGGTTAATTTTCTGACAAATTTTCAATATGATAAATGGTTTGCTAAACTTAAAACTAATAATCATTTATCAAATTTTATGACCTGGTTTAATAAAAGAGCTATGAACGAACAAGATTACACGGACGAAGAAATTATCGAAGGCGAAGCGGAAGAAACTCCGTTCACGGACAAACGCCGATTTAACAGCGAAGGCGAAAGAGTCAAAGACGACGCGCCGAAAAGCGAGAAAACGAAATCGCCGGAAGTTTTGAAATTGGAGAATGAACTAAAAGATGAACGAACGCGGCGCGAATCCGCCGAAGCGAAACTCGTCGGCGTGCAGAAAAAATTCGACGAAGCGAAAGCGCAGATGGAACGCGAAACGACAGAGATGCGCCAGCGTTTGATGAAAACTCTCGAAGAACGCGCCAAGCAGGGACAGTTTAATTTTTTAACGACGCTGCTGCCGGTTTTGGACAATCTGAATCTCGGAATCAAAGCGAGCGAAACCGATTCGTCGTTCGAGCATTTATTATCGGGTGTCAAAGGCACGGCGCGAAGTTTCGAGCAGGCATTGGCAAGCGTCGGCGTTGAACCGATTCAAACCGCGGGTGCGGAATTTAATCCCGAACTGCACGAAGCCGTCGAAATGGTCGAAACCGACGCGGAAGGCGACGGAAAAATCGTCGGCGAATTTTCGCGCGGTTACAAATTCGGCGATAAATTATTGCGTCCGTCGCGCGTCCAAGTCGGCAAAGCAGCGCAGACGAACGCGAAAGCCGAATAAAGTTTATGGGACTTGCGAAGCTAAAAACCGCAACGCTTTACACGCCTGAAGAGTATCTGAGATTCGAGCGCGAGGCGGACACACGCCACGAATTTCTCGACGGCGAGATTTACCAAATGGCTGGTGAAAGTTTGCCGCACAGTCGAATTTGTATGAATCTGGCGCGTGAAGTCGGAAATTCTTTGAAAGGAAACCGATGCGAGCCGCTCTCGCCGAATATGAAAGTTCGCACGTCTGCGGCGAGTCTTTTCGCTTATCCCGATTTAACGATTGTTTGCGGCGAGCCGCTTTTTCACGACCGGAAAAAAGACGTTCTCGTTAATCCGCAAGTTATCTTTGAGGTTCTCTCGCCTTCGACCGCCGAATATGACCGCACGACAAAATTTCAGCGATACAGAATGGGCAATGAAACCTTAACCGATTATATTCTCGTTTCGCAGGATAAATATTTCGTCGAGCATTTTATAAAACAGACGAACGGCGATTGGCTTTATCAAAGTTACGACACAATTGAAGACGTTTTGAAAATTGAAACAATCGAATGTGAATTAAGTCTGCGCGAAATTTACGACCGCGTTAAATTGACGGTCGAATCGGAAGAATTCGAGGAAGATTAGTATGAATCCACAATTATTAAATGCTGAAGATTTAGGCGTAAAGCTAGAATTTGCGGGTAATTTGGCGATTTGGGAAGCGTCGCCGCCTTATAAACACCAAAAGGCAGTTGACCGCATTCGGGATTCAATTATAAAAATCGAAACGAAAGAAAATTCCTGCGAATGCGTTGATGCCGCCGATGTTTATGTGCAGTTTCCCGACGGTTCTTTGAAACGCCCTGACATTTCCATCTTTTGCCGTGAGCCGAACGAAGAAGAAGAGGAAGAAGCGATAAAACAAGTTCCCGAAGCCGTCATTGAAGTCATCAGCAAAAAATACGAAGCCAAAGATTTGGAAATTTCACCGCCAATCTATTTGGCAAACGGTGTTAAGGATGTGGCGGTTTTTAGTCCTTATACAATGGAAATTTTTCATTTCCGCGACGATGAAAAGCGTGAAATGACTTCGCCCGTCGAGATTGAATTTGAATGCGGCTGTCGCTGCACGGTTTAGGAGAAAATTTATGAATGCGCATCGAATGGAAACGGTTGTTCAATCGAATGGTTCGGTTACGTTAAATAATCTACCGTTTAAGGAAGGCGAAGCGGTTGAAATTATTGTTTTGCAGGCTGAAGTAAAAACAAAAAATTCTGTTTCGCTTCGCGGAAATCTTCTCAAATATGAAGAGCCGTTTGAATCTGTCGCCGCAGAAGATTGGGAAATATCAAAATGATAATTCTCGACACGCACATTTGGGTTTGGTTGGTTGACCAAAATCCCAAACTTGCAAATGATTACGAGCAAGCTATTCTACAAAACGAAGCAAACGAACTCGGCGTGAGTATAATTTCTTGTTGGGAAGCAGCAAAGCTCGTCGAACTAGGCAGATTGCAATTTTCGATTTCGGTTGAAGATTGGATTGAAGCGGCATTGAATTATCCGAATATTCGACTGCTTGATTTAACGCCCGAAATTGCCA
>JBPCMK010000067.1:0-17437 GCA_051002375.1 Pyrinomonadaceae bacterium
GTGCAAAGGAGCGCAGAATCTGGCGAAATTTCTTGCTGGAAATTTTGGCACGAACAAATTGCTTATATTCTACTGTCATCACTAGATTTAACTATTATATCTTAGTTGTTATCTAGTCTTGACCCATTAAATATATTATCAATTACTCCGCTTTGTCAAGCCTTGTTGATTAACCTGGATTCAAGAAATATTTGAGTCCGCGACCAGCCGAAAGTGAAACCGAACGAGCCGTGTTCGTGCGGCTCGGGCAAAAAGTATAAAAAGTGTCACGGCGCGGGAATGTAAAGGCAAAAGGTAAAAGTAAAAAGAAAAAGCGGAAAATCTCAAATTTTCCGCTTTTTCTTTTGCCGCCCGTAAAATTTTCGCGGTCGCCAGAGTAAACCGCGCGGTCGTCAAAGTAAATTCCGCGCCTGCCAGTGTAATCCGCGCGGTCGTGAGTGTAACCGCCGCGCCTCACAGAATAAACCGCGCGGTCGCCACAGTAATCTCCGCGGTTGCCAGTGTAATCGCCGCGCTTCGCAAAGTAATCCGCAACTGTGCCATTGATGATTAACCTAGCAAATCTTATCTGTTGATAATTTCTAAATTTTGTTGGTTCTGCCAGTATTTATAAAATTACTCTTGCGAAGTTCTGTCCTTTAAATCTTGTGGTGTATCTTTGAATTCGCTTTCATCTGCCGTATTTGAAACTTCTCCAATTTCCGGCAATTTCTCTGTTGGTATCTCAGAATCAATTTTATAAATCGGGTCGCCGTTTTCATCCGCATCAGGGATTTTGTCGAGTTCTTTCTTTTTGTCCGGATCTTCAATAATCATATTTATCTCCTAATTAGTATTTGTCTGTTAGATTTTAGCACTATGACAGAGCATTTATGAAAGGGCTAAATGCTCAAAAGCAAAGCCTTGAATCCGGCTTGGCGGAAATGTTCGTCGGTCGTTAATGCGTCGGTTAGATTGTTTTCCGTCATTACGACGAATGAAGCGCAGTCGGTTAAGACGCATTGCGTCGTTACGAGCGGACGATTTTCAGCGGCGATTTTTCTTTCACATTCGACGGCTTTCCGGTGTCATTGGTCGCGGAAGTTGTAGAGCGCGTAAACATAAGCCGTGTCAAGAAAAAGCGCGTCGGTTGCCAAGATATTTAATCCTCCAATTTGTTGGGCGCGTAAAAATCGTGTCTTTCCGCCAAATCGGTTACGCCCGTGTCAATCGCCATTTCCGCGATGAGCGTCAGCGGGTGAACTTCTTTCTTTTCGGTTTTCGATTGATAGCGTTCTTCGATTTGCTCGATAATTTCTAAAATTTCTTCCTGTGCCTGGGGCGGCAGTTGGATGATTTTTTGCTGGATGGTTTCGATGACGTTCATATTGCCTTGATACTACAATTTATTCGCCGCGCTGACAATCGTTTTTCGTTCGGGCAAAACGGGTTAAATCGAGCGGAAAGATGAAGAATAAAAGGAAATTTGCCCGACGGCTTTTTTGTTTATTCCGCATCTTTCCGCTTGTTTTTTATCAATACTTTCTAAATTCGAGCGCGGTTATCTGTCCTTATGGCTGGCTGTTCGTGCCGGGTTTGCGGGCGATTTGGGCTTTGATTAGTTTGACGAGTTTGATAACGCCCGTGTGGTCGTCGTAGAGAACTTCGTCGCGTGTGTCCATCGCCGAGCCGAGCGCGGCGGCGGCGGTTTTGGCGGCATTGTTTTTTGTCTCCAGCGTGTCGAGTTTTGTTTCGAGCGCGGGAATTTTCATTTCCGCTTCGTTCGGGTTATATGTGGACTGCGTTTTCAGCAGAGCGATTAAATCGGCGAAATAGGCGACTTGATTATCGTAGCCGCGAGCGGAAACCGAGCGCGTGTTTTTCGATTCGTCAATGTCGAGCGTTGCCGGATCGTCAACGGGCGCGTCGCCGGCGCGTGTTCCGCGCAGTTTGTGGATGACGGCGGCGAGATTTTCGGTGAAAGCGTCGTCGTTGACTTCGACTTCGGCAGTTCGTTTGACGTTGACGGCGAGTTTTTGAAGCGCGTCGAATTCGGCGGCGCGTTCGTTGACGGCAATTTTCTTCGCCGCTTCCGCCCCGTCAACAGCGGCGAGCGCGGCTTTGGCTGCGGTCAATTTCGTCTGCAAAGCGGGCGGTAAAATTAAAGGCTGGCTCGGATTATATTCCGCGCCGAGATTGGTTAAAATGATATTAACGGTTTCAAAATTAGCGACATTTTTCGCGTGTCCGGTGGCTGGCATAATTTTATTAGTGGAGTTTTCTCGTAAAACGGTTATGAATTGAAGCCTTAAGGAAATCGAAGCGTGGAAGTTTTTGTCAATCTACCGCTCGAAAAAAGCTGAGTTCACGAGAGAAGAGCAAAGAGAAAACTCTTGATTGTAAGCATTGCGGTTCTCTGGCAATTTTTACGGTAAATCCGGTTTCCAAAAAACAATTAGATCGCGCGATGCGCGGAAATATAAATTAAAAGCGGCACGAAGTCAAGTTTTTTCAATTTGATTGAGCGCGGTTTGGCGGCGCGAAACGAAAATTTCCAAGCGGTATGAAAACCTTCGATTTCCGGTTTGTTCGCGTCAGAGCATAGACAAACCGGAAATTGAAATCTAAACTTTTTGATTGATTGATAAATAAAATGCCGACGGTTATCCGAGCCGAAAATTTATCGAAACTTTATTATCTCGGCGGCGCGAGAAATAACTCTCTGCGCGACGCGGTGATGAGTTTCGTTAGAAATCCGACGCTCTCTAAAACTAAAAATGAACTTTGGGCGTTGCGCGATGTCAGTTTTTCTCTGGAAGAAGGCGAGACTTTGGGCATCGTCGGCAACAACGGCGCGGGCAAATCAACTTTGCTGAAAATTCTCTCGCGCATCACGAAACCGACGAGCGGAACGGCGACGCTGTACGGGCGCGTCGGCTCTCTGCTCGAAGTCGGCACGGGTTTTCACAACGAACTATCAGGCAGGGAAAATATCTTTTTGAACGGCGCGATTCTCGGAATGCAGAGAATCGAGATTGAAAAACAGTTTGACGAAATCGTCGCTTTTTCGGAAGTCGAAAAGTTTCTCGACACTCCGGTCAAACATTTCTCGTCGGGAATGTATATGCGTCTGGCGTTTGCCGTCGCCGCGCATCTGAATCCCGAAATTTTAATCGTGGACGAAGTTCTCGCCGTCGGCGACGCGAATTTTCAAAGAAAATGTTTGAATAAAATGAAGGATGTCAGCCAATCCGGGCGCACCGTGATTTTCGTTTCGCACGATATGTCGGCGGTTACGCGCATCTGTTCGCGGGCGATTGCGCTGAATCATGGAAGAGTCGCGCTGGAAGGAAACGCGGCGGATGTCGTGCGCGAATATCTGCATTCAAATATCGGCATCTCCGCCGAGCGTGATTTCTCGACGGAAGCGAACGCGCCCGCTTCCGAATTCGTCAGATTAAAACGGGTCAGAGTCATCAACGAAAACGGCGAAACTTCAGGCTCGCACGATATTCGCCGACCGATTGGTCTGGAAGCGACTTATGAAGCGTTGCAGTCGGGACAAATTTTACTGCCGAATTTTCAAGTTTATAATCAAGACCGCGTGCAGATTTTCACCGTGCAGGATGTCGGCAAAGAATGGCAAAGACGCGAGAAGGAAAAAGGCGAATACACGAGCCGCGTTTGGATTCCGGCGAACTTTATGGCGGAAGGCGCGTTCTTCGTCAACTTCGCCGTTGTAACTTATCTGCCGGCGATGCGAGTTCATTTCAATCAAGTCGAGGCGGTCAGTTTTGACGTGATTGATTCGATGGAAGGCGACACGGCACGCGGCGATTTCGCCGGGCGAATGGACGGCGCGGTTCGCCCGCTGCTTGATTGGGAAACGGAGAAAAAACGGTAAGCGAAAATTATGTCCGAAAAAAATTTCAATCCGCTCGATTATCCCGTTTGTCTGGAATTTCCGCTGTTGCTCGAAGAAACGGCGTGGGCGGGACATATTCCGTTTGCAATGTTTTTAATCGGCGCGGCGCGTCCGCGCGTGGTGGTCGAACTCGGCGCATATCGCGGCGTTTCGTATTGCGCGTTTTGTCAGGCGGTTAAATCTCTGAAACTCGACGCGAAATGTTACGCGGTTGACACCTGGCAGGGCGACGCGCACGCGGGCGAATTGGAAGCGGGCGTGCTGGCAAAACTTCGCGCTCATCACGACCCGCTTTATGCCGATTTTTCGCGGCTCGTGCAGTCAACCTTTGACGAAGCGTTGACGCATTTCGGCGACGGCTCGATTGATTTGCTGCACATTGACGGCTTTCACGCATACGAAGCCGTCAGGCACGATTACGAAACGTGGAAGCCGAAAATGTCGAAGCGCGGCATCGTGATTTTCCACGATACGAACGTGCGCGAACGTGATTTCGGCGTTTGGAAATTCTGGGACGAAGTTAAAGGAAGCCGTCCGCATTTCGAGTTTTTGCACAATCACGGACTCGGCGTTTTGGCGGTCGGGACGGAAATTCCCGCCGCATTGAAATTTTTGTTCCAAGCCGACGAAAAGGAAACAAAACTGCTCAGAGAATTTTTTTATCAACTCGGTTCGCGGATTGATGCGGTGCAGAAATTTCACGCTTCGCAAAACTACATCAAAACTTTGCAAAGTTACGAACGAGTCGTGCAAGATTCAAAAACGATGCGGATTTATCGAATCTTAAAAGACGAAGGCATTGGCGGTTTAGTGAAAAAAGGAGCGAAGAAAATCAGGCAGAATGAATAAAGTTTCCATCGCGCTTTGCACATACAACGGCGAAAAATTTCTACGCGAACAACTTGAAAGTTTTACGCGACAAATTCATCTTCCCGATGAATTGATAATTTGCGACGACGGCTCAAGCGACGCAACTGCTGAAATCGCTGAAGAATTCGCGCAAACCGCGCCGCTTTCCGTCGCCGTTCACGTCAACGAAACAAATCTCGGTTCGACGAAAAATTTTGAGAAAGCCATCGCGCTTTGCACGGGCGATTACGTTTTTCTTTCCGACCAAGACGACGTTTGGCTGCCGGAAAAAACCGGACGATTTCTCGCTGAATTTGAAAAATCGGAAAAAGTCGGAATGGTCTTCGCCGACGCTGAACTCGTCGGCGAAAATCTCGAACCGCTCAAGCACAATCTCTGGGAATTTTCTTTTACGCCGGACGAAAGACGACAAGCGAAAAACGGACGGATGTTTGAAGTTCTTTTAAGAAAAAACGTCGTAACCGGCGCGACGATGGCTTTTCGCGCCGAATTTCAAGAAATGTTTTCGCCGATTCCGATTGATGTTCCGAACACGATTCACGACGCTTGGATCGCTTTAGTAATTGCGGCAAACGCCGAAGTTCGCCTTCTCGAAAAGCCTTTGATTCTTTATCGCCAGCACGCGGGTCAGCAACTCGGAATTGATTGGCGATACAAAGAAAAACTCGGCAAAATTTCGCGGCGCGAACGCTACGAAAAATCAATCTGTTTTCAACGAATGGAATTGGAAAGACTGGAGAAATTAGCGGAAATCACCCGGCACTTTCCGCAGTTTCAAAAGAAGGCTTCGGAAATTCCGATTGACGCGCTAATCAAATCTTACGCCGCGGAAAACGACGAGCGAATCCGGCATTACGAAGCGCGAAAAAATCTCGCGTCAAACAAACTGCGGCGCGTCTCACCGGTGATAAAAGAATTTTCGACCGGACGTTATAGACGATTTTCAAAAAATCTGCGAAGCGCGGCAAAAGATTTGTTTGAAAATTGGTGAGCGGTAAATCAAATTCGATTATTGTCTTCCGATGGCGAAAATTTTCACCAAAACCAAGCCCGCGATAAATCCGCCGAGATGCGCTGCATAAGCCACGCCGCCCGTTCCGGCGGGCGTGAGATAACCGGAAATTATCTGGTAAGCAATCCAGATTCCGAGCGCGACGTAAGCGGGAACTTCCGTGAAAAAATTAAAGATAATCGCGCGGACGCGGCGTTTCGGAAACAATAATAAATAGCCGCCGAGAACGCCGGAAATTGCTCCCGACGCGCCCAACATCGGAATCACCGAATCGGTATTTAATAAAATTTGACCGAGCGCGGCGGCGAATCCGCACAGCAAATAAAACGCGGCGTAGCGAATATGTCCGAGCCGATTTTCGATGTTGTCGCCGAACACCCAAAGGAAAAGCATATTCCCGAAAATGTGCATTATGCTGCCGTGCATAAACATCGAAGTCAGAAATGTGAGATACACCGAAACCGGAGTCGGTTCGAGAATAACTTTGCCGATATTGCCGAACGAATCTTTGACGATTTGCGTTCCGAAAAGGTCAACGCCCGTCGTGATTTCCTTCGGCACGAGCGAAAATGCGTAAGTGAAAGCGTCATTCGAACCGATTTGCTGCAAAAACACGAAAACCAGAATGTTGATGCCGATAATCGCGTAGTTCACGTAAGGCGTGATTGTGCGGTCGCTGTTGTCATCGCCGATTGGAAACATTTTACAAAAACTCCTTTTCCTAAATTTCTAAAATAAAATTTCGTCAACTTTTAATTTCAAATTCGGCAGCATTTCCGATTCGATAATTTCGCCGCGTTTGAAAATCTTTGTTAGCTGATAAATGCCGACGCTCGGTTTTTGGTGAATTTCGATGATGTCGTTCGGCAAATTGACAATCCACACTTCGGGAATTTCGGCTTCGGCGTAAAGGGAAAGTTTCGTGTCGCGGTCATACTTTAAAGTCGAATCGGAAACTTCGATTAACAAAAGAATTTCGGCGGGCTGCGGATGTCGTCTGCCGTCATATCTGGTTAAATCAGCCAACGCAATGTCCGGTTCGGGTTCGTTAAAATTAGACAAGCGAACAGGATTCTGTATCCGAACTAAAATATCATCGGAAACATTTTTGACGAAAAATCTATTTAAAATATCTACTATAAAAGCGTGGCGATTTCCGACTGTCATTTTTTGTATCAACTCTCCTTCAATAATTTCCGCCTTCTCGTAATCCTTGAGCATTCCGAGTTCGATCATTTTGTAGTATTCGTCAACCGTAAAACGAAGTCGGCGCGGCTGCGGCTGTGTTTGGACGTTCATCATAAAATTCACCTCGAAATAATTTTAACCGATTTTCTGAAATCGAGAAATGATTTTTGCGCTGTTTTAAGTTGCGACAATCGCGCCTTGTCCGGTAACTTCTTCGAGTTCGCGCATTTCCAATTCCCATTCGTGGTTGCGGAAAGCGTTTTCCCATTTCGCAATCACGACGGTTGCCAGACAATTGCCGACGACGTTGATTGCCGTTCGCGCCATATCCATCAGTTCGTCAACGCCGAGAATTAAAATTACGCCTTCGACGGGAAGCGAAAACGACGCGAGCGTGCCGAGCAAAATTACGAGCGAAGCGCGGGGAACTCCGGCAACGCCTTTTGATGTTAGCATCAATGTCAGAAGCATCACGATTTGCTGCGTCCAAGACAATTCGACTCCGGCGGCTTGCGCGACGAAAATCGAAGCGAGCGAGAGATAAAGCGTCGTGCCATCGAGATTAAACGAATAGCCGGTCGGCAAAACAAAGCCGACGATGCGGCGCGGAACACCCAGCAAAACCATATTTTCCATCGCTTTCGGCAGCGCGGATTCGCTCGAAGTCGTCGCAAAGGCAATCGTCGCGGGCGTTTTGACGGCGTTGATGAAGTCTTTTATCGGAACTTTGAACAACAGCGCAATCGGCAAAAGCACGAGCAGAGCGAACGCGACTAACGCGCCGTAAAGCGTGCCGACGAGCATTCCGAGATTTTTCAAAACGCCGAGTCCGCTGTGTCCGACCGTGTAAGCCATCGCCGCGCCGACTCCGACGGGCGCGAATTTCATCACGAATTCCGTAAAGCGAAACATAATGTCGGCTAAAGATTCGCACCATTTCACGACTGCCTCGCTCCTTTTCTTGCCGATTGAGGTTACGGCGAGAGCAAACAAAACCGAGAAAACGACGATTTGCAAAACGTCGCCTTCCGCCATCGCTTTGATAATCGAAGTCGGCGAAAGATGCGCGATGATGTCGCCGAAACTTTGTGGTTTGGCGGGCGCGTCAGGCGCAGTTAAACCTTTCGCGGCGGTGTCGGCGGCTTCGGCGGCTTTCTGCGCGGCGATTGCCGATTGTTGTTCGGCTTCGGCGAGGGCGTTCGGATTTGTCGCCGTCTCAGCGCGTAATTCGGCGGCGCGATTTGCCGCGTCAACCGCTTCTTTGGAAAATCCTTTGGCGCGTTCGGCAAGAATCGCTTTGTCTTCGGTCTTGACGACTCCGGCGAGCGTAACGCCTTTGCCCGGCTGAACGATATTGACCGCCGCCAAACCGACGAACAGCGCGAGCGTCGTTACAATCTCGAAATAAAGCAAAGATTTTGCGCCAATTCGCCCGACTTGTTTGATGTCGCCCGTGCCGGAAATTCCGATAACCAATGTGGCGAAAATCAGCGGGGCGATGATTGATTTGATAAGATTTAGAAACAGCGTCGAGAACGCGCGAAACAAAGCAAGCGTTGTTTCAATCGTTTCTTTTGAATAATTTTCCTTGAATTCTTGAATCAACGCGCCGAGAACAATTCCCAGCACAAGCCCGATCATAATTTTCCACGTCAAAGAAATTTTCGGAAGTTTCATAATTTTATTTTGCGGCAGTATTTTTTGAACTCTATTAAACTTCAATTTTCGTTTTTCGCAAAATTGATTTTCGGTGTTTTTGCCGAAACGCTTTGCACGCTTTTGCGCGAGCGCGATATTCTGAGAGTAAAGAGCGGAAGCCCGCGCGTGAGCAAGGGCGTTTCGATTACGAAAATTTCGCGCCCTTGCCCGACGCGCGGGCTTCCGCCTTTGTTTATGGTAATGAACCAACTGGAAATTTTTTTTATCGAATCGGCGAAAGCCGTTGACGAGAAACTGAACGAATTGATTCCGTCGGCGCAAACCGAACCGTCGAATCTCCACGCGGCGATGCGCTGGAGCGTGTTCGCGGGCGGCAAACGCTTGCGTCCGACTTTGGTTTTAGCCGTCGGCGACGCTTTCGGCGCGGCGAAAAAAGATTTGCTGAACACGGCGGCGGCAATCGAAATGATTCACGCATATTCGCTCGTTCACGACGATTTGCCCGCGATGGACGACGACGATTTGCGGCGCGGACGCGAAACCTGCCACGTCAAATTCAATGAAGCGACGGCAATTTTGGCGGGCGACGTTTTGCAGACTTTAGCGTTTCAGGCGATTGCCGAAGATGTAAATCTGCCGGAAAAAATTCGCGTGAATTTAATCGCCGAAATCGCGCGGGCGGCGGGAACACCGACGGGAATGGTCGCCGGACAGCAGCTCGATTTGGAAGCCGAAGGCGTGAAAATTTCCGTCGCCGATTTGGAAAAGATTCACCGAAATAAAACCGGCGCGATGATTCGCGCGGCGGCGCGGACGGGCGCGATAATCGGCAAGGCGAGCGAGCGGGAAATCGAATTGATTTCAAATTACGCCGAACGGCTCGGACTGCTTTTTCAAATCGTTGACGACATTTTAGACGCGACGCAGACATCGGAAATTTTAGGCAAAACGGCGGGCAAAGACGCGCGGGCAAACAAAGCGACTTATGTTTCGCTTTACAGTTTAAGCGAGGCGCAGCGGCTTGCCGAAACCGTTCACGCGCAGGCGTGCGAAGAAGTAAAGAAAATCGAACGCGAAACAAGCCTTTTGTGCGAGATGGCGGATTTTATTCTGTGTCGAGAAAGCTAGAGCCGCGACAATATTTTATAATTATTCGGCGACAAATTCTTTTCTTTCGACCTCGAAACTTTGTTATAATTCTCTAACGAACGCGGAAAATGTCCGCGATTCTCTGTTTCCTTCCTTTTTGATTTTTGCAAATGAATTCGCCCGCGATAAGTTTTAAGAATTTGTGGAAGCCGTTTTTGATCGCGGCGGCGTTGGCGTTTGTTTATGCGGCGGTTTTGACGAAATTGGGACGCGATTGGTGGACGGACGAAAATTATTCGCACGGTCTTCTCGTGCCGTTTGTCATCGGTTACATCGTTTATCTGGAATTCGATTGTTTGAAAAAGGCGGCGCGAAATCCGTCGGTTTTACTCGGCGGCGCATTAATTACGCTCGCGCTTTTTTTGCTGTTCGGCGGAACGCTCGGCGCGGAGCTTTTTACGCAGAGAATTTCTTTCGTCTTGATGCTCGCCGGAATCCTCGTTTATTTTTTCGGCGCGAAAATTCTAAAATCGCTCGCCGTGCCGTTTATGCTTTTGCTTTTGGCGATTCCGATTCCGCAGATAATTTTTAACCGGATCGCGTTTCCACTCCAGATTTACGCTTCGCAGATGGCGGTTTGGGGAATTCGTCTTTTTGAAATTCCGTCGGTGAGAAAGGGAAACGTCATCGAGATTTTGCCGAACGGCGCATTGCAGACCATCTCGCTCGAAGTCGTCGAAGCGTGCAGCGGCATTCGTTCCTTGATGACACTCGTTACGCTCGCGCTCGTGCTGGCGTATTTCACGAAAACGAAAAATCAAACGCCGGAAGGCGAACAATTTGGTTTTCTGAAAAACCCGGACGTTTGGCGCGGCGCGATTTTGATGTTATCGGCTGTTCCGATTGCGATTTTGACGAACGCGGCGCGGGTTACGGCGACCGGCGTTTTGACATATTATTATGGAATGCGTGCGCTCGACGGCGCGTGGCACGAACTTTCGGGCTGGCTCGTTTATGTCGTCGCGCTCGCGCTTTTGATGGCGGTAAATCTCGCGTTGAAGAAAATCTTTAATGTCAGCCGTCAGTTGTCAGCCGTCAGTTGTCAGCCGTCAGTTGTCGGCGAACGGTGGAAACGCGATTTTGATTTTGGTTTCCGCGCTTTTAATCGGCGGCATTTTTATCAACTGGCTGAACGGGCGCGGCGAAGCGGAAATCAAACGTCAGCCGTTAATCGAATTTCCGGCGCGGCTCGGCGATTGGCGGCAAAAAGGCGACGCGATTCGTTTCGACGCACAGACCGAATCAATTCTCGGCGCGACCGATTATACGATGCGCGAATACGCCGCGCCGGACAGACGGATAGCGAATCTTTACGTCGGCTACTACGCTTCGCAGCGCACGGGCGCGACTTATCACAGTCCGCAAAATTGTCTGCCGGGCGCGGGCTGGGTGATGCGGCAGCCGGAATACGTCGAAATAAAATCGCCGCAGGGGAAAACTTTTACCGCCAATAAATTTATCATCGAAAACGGAGTCTACGACGAAGTTTTGATTTATTGGTATCAAGGCAGAGGACGCGCGGCGGCGAGCGAGTATATTGATAAAATCAACACGATTCGGGACAGCGTTCTCAGGCGGAGAACCGACGGCGCGATGGTGCGCGTGATGACGGGCATCGGCGGCGACGAAGCGGCGGCGACCGAAGCCGCGATTGATTTAGCCGCGCGGACGGCAGATAATTTATCTGCGTTCGTTCCCGAATAAAAGCGGTATTTTAATTCGTGTCGTTAAGATTTTGAAACCACGAATCAACACGAAACAACACGAAAAAGATTGCGCTTATTTTGTGTCGGTTCGTGTTAATTCGCGGTTAGATTTCTTCAACGGCAAAAATTAGGACACAGCCCGAATAAATTCGTTTGATTTTCAAAAAAATTAGAGTATAATCACAACTTCCCCTGAAGGATTGCGAATGGAGATTGATGTTTCAGCAGTTTTGGAAATTGTTCTTTCGATTGCCCGACAAATAAAAATCCAAAACACCCGATTGGAAATTTTTCTGAAATTTTAATTCGATTATCCGTTTTCTTCATACGCCAGCGATAATTCGTTGGTTTAAGGTTGGCAGAGAGATTTGCCGACGCGAACGACTTGAAAATTAAATTTATTTTTCCCGTAACCTGCGCTCGCAGAATTTGCCTTTTTCGAGCGCAGTCAAATTGAAAAATTTTTGCGGTCAATGCCCCGACCAATCAAATTTACAATGCGAAAAAATTCGGGAACAAATGTCTTTTTAATATGAGAGAGTGCCAAATTTTTCACAAACGACTTACGTTGCTGCTTGCCTTAGCCTTAGGCATCGGTCTTATTTTTGCCGCATCTGCTTGCACCCAATCCAAACAAAAACATATCACGCGCGGCGAGGAATATCTGCAGAAACGCAAATTTCAAGAAGCCTTGATGGAGTTTCGCGCCGCCTCCGATATTGATAAATCGGCGGCTGACGCGCATTGGGGTTTGGCACGCGCGTATGAAAGTCTCGGACGCTATTACGAAACCGTCGAAGAATTGAAAACGGTCGCCGAACTCGCGCCCGACAATCTCGAAGCGAAAGCGAAACTCGGCAATTATTATCTGCTCGGACAGCCGCCGCAAATTGGTGAAACCGAACGATTGCTCGAAGATATTTTCTCGCGCGACCCGAATTTTATCGAAGGTCATATCTTAAAGGCGAGTCTTTTCGCCACACAGAAAAAGCCGGAAAAGGACGTTTTAGACGAACTCGATTACGCCGTCTCGCTCGATCCGAACCGGACGGAATCATATATTGCGCTGGCGCGTTATTACACGAAAATCAATCGTCTGCCGGAAGCCGAACAAGCGATTCAGAGGGGAATCGCGGCAAATCCGAACGCCGCGCCCGGTTATCTCGAATACGGCAGATTTTTAGTTTCCGCCGAACGCCCCGCGCAAGCCGAAACGCAATTTGTAAAAGCCGTCGAAGTCGAGCCGAAAAACATCGAAGCCCGCACTTCGCTCGCCGAATTTTATCTCGCGCAGAGACAACTCGACCGCGCCGAACAAGAATATAAACAACTCGTCGAAATTCAGGAAAACAGCCCCGAAAGCCGTATGGATTTGGGAAATTTTTACGCGGGCATCGGACGCGAAGACGACGCGATTCGCGTTTTCAGCGAAATTATCAAAGATAAACCCGAATACGCCCGCGCCCGTTACCGGCTCGGCGAAATTTATCTCGACCGGAAGGAAAATCAAAAAGTTCTCGAACAGACGGACGAGCTTCTTCGTCTGAACGATTCGGACGCGCAAGCCTTGATGCTTCGCGCCCGCGTTTCGATGCAGGAAAATAAGCCCGACGAAGCGGTTAAGGATTTGGAAGAAGTTTTGAAAAAACAGCCGAGCCAGACCGACGCGCTTTTTTATATGACGCAGGCGCGGCTCGCGCTCGGACAAATTGACCAAGCCCGCGCGTTTATCGGCGATTTGGAAAAATATCACCCGGATTTTTTGAAAACGAGATTGCTGAAAATTCAAGCCAGCTTTTCAAACGGCGAATCGGAAAACGCGCTTCGTCAATCAAACGAATTGCTCGACGCGCTGAAAAATAATAACCCGAACGCGCAGGCGGACGCGCAGAGTTTGGAAGATATGCGAATTCGCGCTTTGACGGCTCGCGGACTTGCCAATCTGCAACTCGGAAAATTAACCGAAGCGCGGACGGATTTGCAGACAGTCTTAAATCTTTCGCCGAACTCGTCAGCCGCCCTCGTTAATATGGCGAAGGTTGCCGCCGCCGAAAATAACTTAAACGAAGCCTCGAAATTATACGAACGGGCGTTGACGGCGGACGCGAAAAACTTCGACGCGCTGAGCGGCGCGGTCAATGTTTTGATCAAGCAAAAACAATTTGACGCGGCGCACTCGAAAATCAATCAAGCCGCCGAAGCGAGTCAAACGCCGAAAGAGGCTTTGCCCGCGCTTCATTATTTGAACGCGACGGTTTTTACGGCGCAGAAAAACACGGACGCAGCCGAAGCGGAACTCAAAAAAGCGATTGAAATTGACAACGCATACTTGCCCGCTTATTCGTCTTACGCCGCGATTTTGATTGCCAAAAATCAAACGAACGAAGCCGTCGAGCAATACAAACAAATCGTCGAACGAAAACCTTCGGCTTCGGTTTATACGTTAATCGGAATTCTCGAAGATGCGCGGAACAACACGGCGGAAGCCGAGACGAATTACCGACGCGCTCTGGAAATCGCGCCCGATTCGCCGATTGCCGCAAACAATCTGGCGTGGCTGCTCGCCGACAATCAAGGAAATCTGGACGAAGCGTTGGCGTTGGCGCAGAAGGTTATCAACGGCAACCAATCGGTCGCCGGATATTACGACACGCTCGGCTGGATTTATTACAAAAAAGGATTGTATTCGCCAGCCGTCGAGCAGATGAAAAAAGCCGTCGCGCTTGACGAAGCGGCGGCGGCGCGAAGCGGCGACAGACCGAATTCGTCGTATCGTTTGCGTTTGGGAATGGCTCTGGCTTCGGCGGGCGACAAACCGTCGGCGCGACGCGAAGTGGAAATTTCTTTACAAAACGTCAGAGATTTGAGCGACAAAGAAGTGCAGGACGCGAAGAATCTGCTGGCTAGTTTATGAGGTTGATTATGCTTGTAATTTTATTTGACCTGACGAACAAAAATTTACTTTTGGGCTTTATACCCGAATCACTCGGCTTGCTTCTTTTCGGCATCGGATTGATTGCCTTCGCGGTTAGCTTGCGTTGGATCTTCAATCGCAACGAGGAAAACGGAAAACAATCGTTTCCGGCTTTTGAAGCGATGCGCGGCGGAGAGAAAATTACAGAGGAATAAAAAAGATGAGCGTTGAATTCAGACAAAGAACGGCGGGCGAATTTATCCGTATGTTAAAGCGGCGAAAGTGGCTGATTATGCTGCCCGTGCTGACGATGACGGCGGCAATCGGCTACGTCGTCTATAAACTGCCGAGCGTCTACGAATCGAAGACTTTGCTGACCGTCAAACCGCCGACTATCTCGGATAAAGTCGTGCAGTCTTTAACAGACGAAGATTTAACCCAGCGTTTGCAAACCATCAATCAAGAAGTTTTGTCGCGCTCGTCCCTAGAGCCGATGGTGGCGAAATATAAACTTTTTCAGTTGGAAAAAGACGCGGGAATGGATATGGGTTTGATTATCGCGCAGATGCAGAAAAACATCGTGGTCGAGACCGAGAAAAACGAAGACGACCGGAAAGTTGCGGCTTTTCATATCACATACCGCGACCGCTCGCCCGAAGCCGCGCGAAACGTCGTGGGGGAACTCGCCAGTAAATACGTCAACGCGCAAGTTTTGGCTTCGACGAAAACGGCGGAAGACACGCGCGAATTTATTGACAATCAGCTTAATCAGGCGAAAACGAATCTCGACGATTACGAAAAACAGCGTCTCGACGTGATGATGCAGAATGTTGACACTTTGCCGGATTCTTCGCAGGGTTTGATTGCTCAACTACAGGGACTTCGCCAGCGCGAGGAAACTATCGCCAAAGAAAAGGAATCCTTGATGATACGCAAAGGACAGTTGAGCGACGGCATTCGTGCGCTCAACAGCCAAGCCCGAATCATCGAAGATTTCGGCGAAAAGGAAACGCAGGACGCGATTAACGACGCGACTAAAATCGAAGACACTCCGGCGTATGCTCAACTCGTGCAGAAACGCGCCGAGTTAAACGCGAAGCTCGAAAATCTGAAAATGACTCTGCGCGAAAAACACCCGGACGTAATCAAAGGGCAAAACGATATTGACAAGGTGAACGACGAAATTGACGCGCTACGAAAAAACACGGCGGCGCGGGTGAAAAGCGCGAGCGTTTCGAGTTCGCGGAAAGCCGATTTGCAAAAACAAAATCTGGAAATCGAAAAGCAGAAAGCCGAAAGCGAAATCGCGCAGATTGACCAGCAGATGCAGACCAAAGACGAGGAAGTCAAACAAAACGGCGTGCAAATCTCCGCGCTCGAAGCGAAAATCAACACGATTCCGAACGTCAAAGTCGCGCTCGAAAGCATCAACAATCAATATCAATCGTCGAAGACTACTTACGACGATTTATTGAAAAAACGCAACGACGCGAACCTTCAGGTTGACCGCGAATCGAACGCGCAAGGAGAAACGATTCGCGTTCAGGACGCGGCAAATCTGCCGACCTCGCCGGTCGCGCCAAAACGCGCTCTGCTGACGGCGATGGGCGCGGCAATCGGTTTAATGCTCGGATTGTTTTTAGCCGCCGCCTTTGAACTGCCGCGCGTTTTGAAAATTCAAAATATCGAAGACGCAAAACATTACACGGGACTTCCGATTTTAGCGTCCGTTCCGCCGCTTCTTTCGCACAAGGAAAAGGCTTGGCAGGCGCGTTCGTATTGGCTGAAAGTGCTGGCGGGTTTCGCCGTCGCGGTCGGTGCAATTCCGATTATCATTATGGCATTGACGGCTTCGCGCATCTTCGAGCGCGTGGTTTCATAAGAAATTCAAAGTAGAAAATTGAATCATTTGAGAGGCAAAAATGTATAAAGAATTTTTCGGTTTAGAAGAAACTCCGTTCACCCTAACGCCCGATCCGCGCTTTATCGTGTTCACGCCGAGCTACAACGAAGTTCTGGCGAGTCTTTACTACGGCTTGGAAAACGCCAAAGGTTTGATCGTTTTGACGGGCGAGGTCGGCACGGGAAAAACGACTGCGCTGCGGTGGATTTTGCGGCGGCTCGATTCGTCGGTTCTCGCGGCGTATATTTTCAATCCGCGGCTTTCGATTGATGAATTTTATCATCACGTTTCGCAGATGCTCGGCATCCGCGATTGGACGAACAAAGCCGAGCTTTTAACCGAGATGGGCAGAGTTTTGGAAGATCGGCACAAGCGCGGGCTTCGCACCGTTTTGATTATTGACGAAGCGCACGAATTGTCCGATTACGTTCTGGAAGAAATTCGTCTGCTGATGAATTTTGAGTCGAATAACGCCAAACATCTGCAAATCGTTTTAACCGGACAGCCCGAATTGCGCGAGAAATTAAATCAGCCGAACTTGCGGCAATTAAAACAGCGCGTCGCCCTGCGCTGCAAAATGCACTCGTTTCCAGACGTTGAGGAAGTCGAGCGATACATCAGCGAGCGTCTTTTGATCGCCGGAAGCGGGCAACCGAATATCTTTACGCCCGGCGCGATGGATTTTATTTTTCAATGTTCGGAAGGCATTCCGCGCCAAATCAACAATCTTTGCGACAACGCGATGCTGACCGCGTATGCCGCCGGAGATACGGTCGTCAGCCGCGCCGTCGTCGAAGAAGTCGCCGACAATTTAGACTTGCTGCCGCGCCGCAGCGAAACCGTTTCGGCAAGCGAAAAACCGCCGGAAAGAGTTTCTTCCGGCGGCGTTCTGACCTCCGAAGCACGCGAGGAATTGTGGAACAATCAAGCCCGCGTCGAAACGGCTCGCAAACCGAAAAAGTCGCCGCCGAAAATCGCCGCCGTCCAAACAAACGGCAACGGCAAAAAGCAAAATCCGTTTGACGATTTGGACGACGAAATAAGTTTGGAAATCGAAGAAGTCAGCGGATTCTATTAAACGAGTAGAGAGTGGAGGGGGGGGAGGGGGGGGGGGGGGAAGAGCTTCCTCCTC
>JBPCMK010000068.1:0-12179 GCA_051002375.1 Pyrinomonadaceae bacterium
CAACGAAGGTTTTGCAACTTATATGGAAGCCGCTTACCGCGAAAAAAAATACGGTCGCGCCGATTATCTGCAAAAAATCCGCGAAAACGCCGCGCTATTTTTTGTTGACGAGGCAATCAATAAAAACCGTCACGGTTTATACAATGTATTAGCGCGCCCCGACCATTCGATTTTCGATATAACGACTTACCAGAAAGGCGGCGCGGTAATTCACACTTTGCGCGAAACCGTCGGCACGGAAAATTTTTGGAAGGCTCTCAACATTTATCTGAATCGTCATAAATTCGGCAATGTCGAAACGCCTGATTTACAAAAAGCGATGGAAGAAACTTCCGGCAAAGATTTAAATTGGTTTTTCAATCAATGGGTTTATGGCGCGGGTTATCCGAAATTGAACGTCAAACCGATTTATAATCCGGCAGCTAAACAATTAAATTTGACCGTAACGCAAACGCAAGAACTAGATAAGATAACGCCCGAAATGTTTATCTTGCCGATGGAAATTGAAATCACAACGCCGCAGGGAAAGAAGACGGAAAAAATCGAGATTAAAAATCGGACGGAAAATTTTTCGCTGAAAGTAGACGAGAAACCGACGAAAATCGTCTTTGATAAAGACGAGAAAATCCCGCTCAAATCCGTGAAAATTCAATCTCTCACGACGGCTAAAAATAACGCTCACTAAAAAGACTGCAAAACAAAAAAGTTCCGCGCAACACACGCGGAACTTTTTTCTTTGAGAAGACTGGATGTCTCATTTGATTTGTTGAAAAAAATCAAAGGCACGAAGCACACGCAAAATCGTGCTTGTTACGGCATAAATTTCTCAGTGTCTTCTTCACCCACCTACGAGGTTAGCTGTCGGGCTAGGAACTGAAGAAGTGTCCCCGCGTTTTCTCCTAAAAAACGCTTCGCCCCGCGTCATACAAATCCCTTTGTAAAACATTGGTTCCCCCGCGCTGTTTTTCTTGCGTCAAACAACTTCGGCGATAAGTTTTCAACAATCAATAATGTAGCACCTAAAATTCGTTTTTGCAAGACTTAAATCAAATTTTATTTCGCCGGATAAAACTGATAAAGCATTAAATAAACTATTACGCCCGTAACGGAAACATAGAGCCAAACCGGAAAGACATACTGCGCCAATTTCCTGTGAATTTCAAATTTCCCTTTTAAGGCTCGCCATAGAGTAACCAGAATGAACGGCGCAATGACGACCGCCAAAATCGTGTGCGTCGTCAAAATCGTAAAATAAATCGGTCGAACGATTCCTTCGCCGGTAAATTTTGTCGGTCCGAGTCCGAAATAATACGTGCGGAGAGCGTGATAAATCAAATAGCAAATCAAGAAAATGCTCGACAGCGTAAAAGCGATGAGCATTGAAGCCCGATGTTTGTGAATTTGTTTGGTGCGAATGTAATAAAATCCTAAAAGTAAAAAAACGCCGCTCAATCCGTTTAGAGTGGCGTTCAAATGCGGAAAAATTTGCAGTAAATCCATAAAAATTATTTCCAAAATCCCAAAAGCAAAAACAGAACAATCCACAGCGCGTCCATAAAATGCCAATACCAGCCGACGGTGTTGGAGATTTGTTTTCGTTTGACGAGTTCCGCTTCCGAATCGGTTTTGTGCCAAGTTCGCAGCAGAATAAAACCGAGAGCGACGATTCCGCCGATAACGTGCGCGGCGTGAACGGCGGTTAAAACATAGAAAAATCCGGCGTATGGATTGCTCGCCATATACACGCCGCGCCGGACGAGTTCAAACCACGCGAGAATTTGCGAGGCGATAAACATTCCGCCGAAAACGGTCGTCGTCAAAAACCAATTTTTCGCTCTCTGCTGATTATCATTTTTCAAAGCACTCTGCGCGATTTGATAAGCGACGCTGCTGAGTAAAATCAAAACGGTGCTAATCCAAACCTGAACGGGTAGAGCGAAAGGCTTCCACTCCAGCACGCCGTTGGTGGCGACGACAATATAAGCTGCAATCAAACCGCCGAAGGTCATCATCACGGCGAGCAGCAGAAACCACATCGCAATCCGAAATTTATTCGACGTATACGGATCGGCTTCCTTCGTGTAATCGTCGTCGCGGTCGCCGCCTCCGCCGCCGTTATTTCCGCCTCCGCCGCCTCCGCGATTTTTATTTCCGCCGTTCGAGCCGAAGCCGCCGCTCAAACCCGCGCGTTTTTTCTCGCGCTCTTTTTCTTCAACAGTTGTTTCGATTGTTCCGATTTTCATAAAACTTCGGGTTTGTAGGTTTCAGGTTTCAGGTTTCAAGTTTAAGGTTAAAGAATTGAATATTTAAATTCAAAATTGAACGGACGATACGAAAACCTGAAACTTATTTGTGATTAAAAACCATCAATGCAAAAATCAACGGCAGATAAAGCACGGAAACGAGCAGAAGTTTTCTTGATTGCTCGACTGATTTGGCGCGGGCGGCTTTGATACTCGCCGCTAAAAACCACACGCCTAAAACGCTCGCCCCGACAAGATAAATCCAACCCGCAAAACCGATAAAAAACGGCGCGAGACTGACGGGCAGAAGCATTACTGTAAAAATAACGATTTGCCGCGCCGTGATTTTTCCTTCCGGTTCAATGACCGGCAGCATCAGAATTCCAGCCTTTTTATATTGCTCTTTATACATCCACGCAATCGCCAAAAAATGCGGAAACTGCCACAAAAAAAGCAGCGCGAACAAAGCCCACGCGCCTAAAGTTATCTCATTCGCCGAAGCCGTCCAACCCATCAAAGGCGGAATTGCGCCCGGAATCGCGCCAATTGCAGTTGAAGCGGAAGTGCGCGTTTTCAAAGGCGTGTAAAGCAAAACGTAACCGACAATCACTACCAAACCGAGAATCGCCGTCAAACTGTTGACCAAAAACGCCAGATAAACTTCCGCGACCAAACAAAGCGAAACGCCGAAAATCAACGCTTCGACAAAAGAAACTTTCTGCGTCGGCAAAGGGCGTTTTGCCGTGCGCTCCATCAGCGCGTCGGTTTTTCTTTCCCAAACTTGATTTAAGGTCGCCACGCCGAAAGCGAGCAAGGTTATGCCAATCATCGAATTGACGAACAGCGCGACATCGAAATTTTTCGCCGCGCCGAGATAAAAGCCCGCCGCCGAAGTCAGCACCAGCATAAACGCGATGCGCGGTTTGGTTAATTCAAAATAAGCCGCGAGTTTTTCCTTCAGCTTGATTGCCTTTGTTTCCGAGATGTCCGCCGTGATTACTTCCATTGATTGTTCAAGTAACTATTCGTTTTGAACAGAATAACTTGTAAAAATTATTTTTCCAAATTTGCCGACGCTAAATAAAACTTCTTTATCTGAACAGCCGAGCTAATTTATGCGCGAGATGACAAACCAATTCGGCTAAGTTATGATTTTTTATATCTAAATTGATACCGATGTCCACAGCCGAAGAAACATTACAAAAGCAAGCCGTCGAGATTTCCGAACCGAAACCCGCGTCAATCGTCAATCGCGCGTTGGATTTTTTAAGTTCCGTCCGATTCGGCGTTGTTTTGCTGTGCATTCTGGTTTTGCTCGCTCTAGTCGGAATGCTTATCGTTCAGCAAAACGTCAATGGTTTCGACGCATACTACGCATCGCGCACGCCCGCCGAAAAACTCGTCTACAGCACGCTGGGAATTTTCGATATTTATCACACTTGGTATTTTAATCTTTTGCTTCTAGTGCTGTCGCTTAACATCGTGCTGGCTTCGATTGACCGTTTCCCGTCAGCTTGGAGTTATATTTCGCGCCCGAAACTCGACGCTTCGCGGCGTTGGCTCTTGGGGCAAAAACAAAATGCGGTCATCAATTTTGCGTCGAAAAATAAAAGCGAAGCGGTCAAACGAGTCAGCGAGGCGTTCAAAGCGCAAGGTTTATCAGCGAGAGTCAGCGAAGGCAATGGCAAAACTTTTATTTTCGGCGAAAGCGGAAAATGGAATCGTCTCGGCGCGTATATCGTCCACGTTTTTTTGCTCACATTGTTCCTGGGTCATTTCACCGCGCTGCAAACCGGATTCGATGCCGACGTGCGCTTGATGCCCGGTCAGACGACAAGTGAAATTCAGCTTATCGAATTTAATCTGGACAAACAGGAACGCTTTAGCGTCGGCTTGCCGTTCACGATAATCTGCACCGACATCGAGCAGAATTTGATTGACCCGAAAGGCTCGATTGAAATCAACAACACGATGGACTGGCACACGCGCATCAAAATCGAAGACCCGCAATACGGCGAAACACAAGCCGACGTGAGTTTGAATCGCCCGTTCAGCTATCGCGGTTATCGTTTTTTTCAAGCGAGCGCAATCACCGTCGGCAGCGCGAGAACGATGACGCTCGAACTCACGCCGCAAAACGGCGGCGAGCCGATAAACGTCAATCTGGCGCGAAACGGTTCGACCGATTTGCCCGACGGAACAAAGATTGATTACGAAGCTTTTTTTCCAGACTTCGTTTTGAATCAAGGAAAGCCCGATACGCGCTCCGGCGAATACAATAATCCGGCGGCGGTTTTAAACATCACAACGCCCGGCGGCGAGCGCAAACGCGCCTATGCTTTCGGCGCGAAACTGCCCGACAACGTGCCAATCGGCGCACCCGTCGCCGGTTACAAATGGCGTTTGAAAGATTATGAAAAATCACCGCTCGCGCACGTTCTTTCAATTAAGTACGATCCGTTTAACGCTTCATTTATTGCCTGGTATATCGGCGGTTTTGGACTTGTCGGCGCGTTGATGTTTGTATTTTTTATTTCGCATAAAAGAGTTTGGGCGTTGGTTGACGAAGATAATAACGAAATAGTTTTGGGCGGAAATACGAACCGCAACGAGCAAGGTTTTGAAGATAAATTCAAGAAAATAGCCGGCGATTTAGGAGAAAAACTCGATGCCGACCGTGCTTAGACAAAACGGGTTTGACTTTAAAATCAATACCGACGACCACGAGCCGATGCACGTTCATATTTGGAAGCAAGGCGCGATTATTTTGATAAACTTAGGTGATAAAGAAAGTCCTGTTTCCGTAAGACAAAATATAAGGTATGAAGCGAAGCGAGGAAAAAAAGGCTTTACGAATAGCGGGCGAACACCAAAAAATTTTGCAGGAAAAATGGAAAGAGATTTATGGCTAAAGTAAAACTCGGAAAATTCGAGATAGAAGAAGCCGAACTCGACCGCCAATACGAAGAAGCGACGCGGCGCGGAGAAGAAGAATTTATCCGTGCGCCAAAAGCCGTCTCCGCTAAATTCGACCCGAAAACAAAACGGTTGATTGTCGAGATGCGATACGGCGTAACCTTTATAATTCCAACCGAGTTGGTTCAAGGATTGCGCGGAGCTTCGGATAAGGATTTGGCGGAAGTCGAATTATGGCTGGAAGGAGTTTATTTGCATTGGGAAAAACTCGACACGGATTTTAAGGTTTCATCTTTGATGAAAGGCATTTTCGGAACGCCGAAATGGATGGCGGAGTTGAATTCAAATTTAGATACGGAAAGCAAGCCGCGCAAGAAAGTGGCGTAAAACTATGCAAGAAGCAAGAAAAATTCAAAACGAAATTTTAATCGGCAGCGAAATTTCCGAAAGCAAAATTCCGGCAGTTTGGAAATTATATCTGCCCGCGATTCTGGCGATTGTCGGCGCGTTTTTGATGCTCGCTCTCCGGTTGGAAATCGGCGCGAGTTTTATTTCCGACGGCGCGTTGATGATGCTCGCCCTCGCCTGTTATATTTTCGCCGCGCTGTTTCAATTAACGAATCTTTACGCGCCGTCAGCGATGGCTCAAAGAATCGGTTTATGGACGGCGACGCTCGGCGTGTTTTTTAATTTGTCGAGCTGGCTCGTGCGCTGGGTCGGAGCTTATGACCGCGAGATTTTGAAATTAAAAGAAAGCGGAAACCACGCCGCGCCCTGGATGTTTCGATACATTCCGTTTGCCAATCTTTACGATTTGAGTTTGGCGTTTGCGTTCGGCGCGGGCATTGCGACGCTGCTTTTCGCCAATAGAAAACACTTCCAATTTTTGAGCGCGTTCACCTTGCCGCTCGCCGCTTTGATTTTGACTTTAGCGAGATTTATCGGCGGAGAATTTATTGATTTGCCGCCCGTGCTTGATTCTTATTGGCGACCAATTCACGTCGGCGACGCTTCTCTGAGTTACGGCGTGGCTCTGGTTTGTTTCGCCGTCGCCGTGATTTATCTTTTGAAGGACGGCGTAAAAGTCGAAGCGATGGCGATTTGGTCGAGCATTTTTTCGCTCGCCGTCATCGGCACAATCAGCAAGTTTTCGGTCTTTACCGAATTCGTTTATCGCGCCGGGCTTTTCGTTCCGAATCAAGCCGCGTCAAAACCGTTTTCCGCGCCGTTTCGTCTCGATGTTCCTTATGTCGGAGCGATGCTTTTGATTACGGGAATTTTGCTCGTCGGCACGATTATTTCATTTTTAATTTACGTTTATCAAACGAACGAAGCGGCGAAAAAAGCCGGACATATTTTTTTGAAATTAGCCTTTGTCGCGCAAATTTTAGCCATTGCGCTTCTCGTTTCGGGAATCAAATCTTCGACCGATATTTACCCGAAACTGCAAGCGCAGCTTGCAAGCAATCCGAGTCAATACATCGTCGCCGGAAAAGAAATCGCTTCGCATCAAGGACTTTCGGCGCAGGAATTTTCCGCGCTCACGCCGACGCAGTTCGAGCTTGCGGCAAAACAATATCTACAAACAAACGGTAATAAAATGTTCACGAGTTTGAATACGAATCCGGTCGAACTCGCCGGACTTCTGACGGCTTTGGCGGGAACATTTTTCGTGATTTTATTCGGCTTCAAAACCGACAAACTGCGCGAGCGGCTTCCCTCTTTGGACTTGCTCGACGGCTTGATGTATAAAACGGCGTGCTTGGCGTTTGCGGGTTTGGCGATGCTTTTAATTACGGGCGCGATTTGGGCGAACGAATCTTGGGGCAGACCTTGGGGCTTCGATTCAAAAGAAACCGGCGCACTTATCGCGTGGCTGACTTACGCGGCGTTTCTACACACGCGAATTTCGCGCGGCTGGACGGGCAGAAGCTCGGCATATTTTGCCGTCGTTGCATTTTTGTTTGTCGTCTTTACATATTTGGGCGTGAGCTATCTGCTGCCGGGACTTCATAGCTACGCTTAATAATTTTCAATTTTAGATTTGCTAATTTTTAGATGAATAAAAATATTCTTTTCGGCATTGGCGGTTTGCTTATCGGATTGTTCATCGGATTTTTCGTCGCCAACCGAATTAATCAAACTGCGCCGCAAGCCGCTTTACAAACTCCGGCGAACGCGCCGTTTTTGAATCAGCAAATCCCGAATGCTTCCGTTAAAGACCAATCGGCGACGCAGGGTGGAATGCTGCCCGGCGTTTCCGAAACGCTCGACCAAGCTAAAAACGAGCCGAACAATTTCGAGGCGCAAATCAAAGCCGGAGATTTGTATGCGCGAATCAAAGGATTTGATAAAGCCGCCGCTTTTTACGAGCAGGCGAATAAAATCAAACCCGACGATTACGCGACAATCGTTAAAATCGGCAACGCATATTTTGACGCAGGACAATATGAAAAAGCGGAAAATTGGTATGAGCAAGCCTTAGCGAAAAAGGCTGACGACGTGAATGTGCGAACCGATTTGGGAATAACTTTCGTCGAGCGCGAAAATCCCGATTACGACCGCGCCATTAAAGAATTTCAAACTTCGCTGCAAACTAATCCGAAACACGAACCGACGCTTTACAATCTCGGCATCGCTTATTTCAAAAAAGGAAATCTTGAAGAAGCAAATAAAATTTTAACTCAACTTGAAGCGATTAATCCGCAAAGCCCGTTGGCGGAAAAACTTCGACAAAAGATTTCGCAAAATTGATAGTTACTCAATCGTCGTTTTCTCGATGTCGAGAATCGAATAACGTCCAATCGCGCCGTCTTTTGAAATGACGGTCAATACGCCTCGGTCAACGCTGAACTTCAAAATCTCGCTCATCGGACGTTCGATTTTCGTGCCGTCTTTGAATAAAATTACGAGCCGAATATTCTCCAAAGCCGACGGCGGAAGCGGTTTGGGAAGCGTCGGTTTTTTGTTTTCCTTTTTCACTTTTACCGCGCTCGTTTCCTTTTTTGCGGCAGAAGTTTCTTCGTTCGTTTTCGTCTCGGCGGTCGTCTCTTTTTTCGCTTCATTCGTCGTTTCCGTCTCGTCTTTTTTTTCGGGATTTTCGGTTACGGTAACGACGATGTTTTTTTCTTCAGTTTTATTTTCGGCTGGCTCATCTGTTTTCTTTGTCGCCGTTTGAATTTCTATTTCTTTTTCTGCCGGTTTGACCTCGCTCTTTTCGCTGTTGTCAATCGTCGCGTCTTCCGCAGTTCTTTTCGCCTTCGCAATCGTTTTCGTTTTTTTCTCGGATTTTTTGACGATTATTTCCTTCGGCTGCGGAGTCGGTTTCGGTTTGACTTCGATAATCGTGCCGACGGAATTAACGCGGATGTCCGATTGATTATCCGATTTGACTTCCGGCGTTTCCGTTTCCGCATTTTCGGCGACGACTGGCGACGGCGCGAAACTGCCCGCGAATTTTATCCGAAACGTCGCCGCGTCGTCGTTCGGCGTGCGTCCTTCAACTCGCAAAATAAGTTTGACCGGCTGCCGCAGATAAATCGCTCGCCCGGTTTCGTTGCCGGTCTCATTGGCGTAAATCGTAATTTTCGTCAAAGGCTTCAAATTCGCGGCGGTGAAAATGTCTATGTCGCCGTTGAAATTCGTGGTTACGACGTTGATAAAAACGTCGCCCTGCGTGCCTTCAAAAGTGTAAAAATAACTCGTCAAACGCGCGTCGCCCAAATCCCGCGCCGGAATTTTTCCGCTGATTTCGTTCGTGATTATCGGAGTCGGATAGCTTTGATTGGTTGATTGAGCATTAGCGAGCGATGTTGAAAAAAGGATTATTAACGCAAAGGCGCAGAGACGCAAAGACGCGGCTAATCTATAAAACAGCTTTTTCATTTTCATTCTCCCAAATCCTTTTGCGAGTTCGCGTTAATAATCAAACCAAATCTTTCCGCAAATGCGCGAGCCGTGAAGTTTCTTCGCAGCCGAGACTTTGATACGCCGTTAAGCTCAAGTCGTTTCCGAATAAATTTGTCCGGTCATTAAAAAGTGATTGTAAAATAAAAAGTAAAAAAGCAAAAGTAAAAAGTTAGAAAACGAATTCTTCACTTTTTACTTTTGCTTTTCGCTTTTTATTTGCGAAACATTTATTAGCCCGCTTTTGCCGCCTGCGCTTTGTCCTGCAAAATTTCCAGAGCCTTTTTCATTTGCAAATCTTCGGTCGGTTGCGGTTTCGGCTGCTCGACTTTCGGAGTCGGCGCGGGCGTGGCTTGCGGATTCGGCTGTTGTTTATCTTCCTTTTGTTTCTGGTCAATCAAATCTTCGACCTCGATAGGTTCGGGCGTGTCGGGACGTTTGACTTCGATTGACGGTTTCACACCCGACTCGGCGCGTTCGTTCGCCAAAAAAGTTTTGCCGCTCGGCGAAGCCCATTTCGCCGTCGTCAGCAACAAACCGTCGCCGCCGTGAAGCGTGAATAATTGTTGCTGCGTTCCCGCGCCGAAACTTCTTTCGCCGACGACTTCGCCACGCTGCCGATCCAAAATCGCCGAGGCGACGACTTCCGCCGCGCCGCTCGTTCCCAAGTCAATCAATGCGACGAGTTTGCCGTCGTAAATAGCTTTGTTCGGGTCTGCCGTGAATGTTTGCAAAGTTTTGTTTTCGCGTCCGATGATTTCGGCGAGCGTGCCATCTTTGATAAAAAGATTGGCGACTTCGACGGCTTCGTTCAAATTTCCCGTCGCCACGCCGCGCAAATCGAGAATTATTTTCTGCACGCCTTGTTTCGTCAAATCCGCGACGCGGGCGCGAATGTCTTTTGCTTCGCCCGTTTCCAAATCATAAACTTTTATCACGCCGACTTTTCCGTCTTCGATTCTTTCGGTCGCTTCGGGAATTTTGTAAGCGGTGCGAGTAACGGTTATCGTTTGCGGTTTCGCGCCCGCCCGCAAAACCCGAAGATTTACTTTTGAACCGGCTTCGCCGAGAAGAAGTTGCTCGGCATCATAAAGCGAAATATCGCGCGACGCTTTGTTGTCAATATATTCGATAACGTCTCCGGCTTTAAGTCCAGCTTTGTCGGCGGGCGAATCTTTGATCGGCGAGATAACGTATAGATAAGAAGAAACTTGCGAAAACTCCGCGCCGATGCCGACTTCATTCGATGATTTTTTCGCCTGATAATCTTTCACTTGATCAGCCGTCAGATATGACGAATACGGATCAAGCCCATAAGCGAGTCCGCGCAATGCGCCCGCGCGAACTTTTTCCAAATTCGGCTCGTCAACATAATCGTTTTGAATATGCTGGAGAACGCTCTCGAAAATCCGAATCTGCGCTCCCGCGTCGTTAATCGGCTGCTGCGCGGAAGTCAGCGAGAAATTTCTCAAAAGACCGCCGAACACCGCATAAAAAGCAATCGCCACTGAAACTAAAACAATAAAAATTTTTCCGCGAAATGACATTCTAAAACCTCTCGTATTTTTGTTATTATTTACGAATCAAACAAACAGCTTGTTTATTATCCGTTATCAATTATTTTCGTGCAACACAAAGAAACGACTAATTCGGACGATTTTACAGATGTTTCTCGCGCTCCGTCGAGCGGCAGATTGCTCGCGCTCGATTTGGGAATGAAACACGTCGGCGTTGCCGTCAGCGACGAGATGCAATTTACGGTTCGCCCCGTCTGCGTTCTGGAACGCCGCGCTTGGAAAAAACTTCTCAAACAAATCATCGCTCTTCTTGCCGAGTTTGATGCGGTCGGACTTGTAATTGGTTTGCCGCTTAACACGGACGGCAGCGAAAGCAAAATGTCGCGGGAAGCCAGACGGCTGGCGAGAAATTTTTCTCTCTCTTTGAGTGTTCCCGTTTTTCTGCAGGACGAACGATTGACTTCATACGCGGCGAAAGGCTATTTGACAAAACTCGGTTTGAGCGAAAAGGAAATTTGGGACCAAGTGGACAGCGAAGCCGCCGCGATTATTCTAAGTGATTTTCTGGATTTGAAAAATAAATTCAAATAGGATGGACAGGATGAACAGGATATTTAAATCAAGAAAACTTTAATCCTGTCCATCTTGTTAATTTCATTTCTATTTTTGCGGAGTTAATAAAATTGTTTCCTTCGCTGCCTTCTCGACCGCATCTTTCGAGAATGGAAAAACCGACGGCTCGCCCGTGCGCCACGCCTCGAATTGGTCTTTGTAGTGCGTGGATTGCGGATTTCCCGATTCGCCGAGCGGAATTACGAAGCGCGTCGCGTCCCAATTTCCCGGACTCGAAATGTGGCGCATCGAAACCGACGATCCGACGTTCGGCGTTTGACCGCTGCCCGCAATCGGCACGTTCGGCGCGGCAAACTGCAATCCGATTAAAGGCGCGGCGGCGAGCGGATGCGGAAAGCGCGATTTGAACAATGCGCCCCAAACCCATTTCGTTTCGTCCGTGCCGTAATTGCTCTTCAGATTTATTTCGGTCAGCGCGTCGCAGGCTCTCAAAAACGCGGCGGAATCGGCGAACTCTTTCGGAATCCAACGCGCCGTTTTCTCATCGCCCCAAAAATCAACGATTCTCGAACTGATCAAACCTGCCGGAATTGATTTATTGTTCGCCGAGATTTGCTCAGCCAGACAACTGCGAATCGAATTTGCCAAGAGTGCGCCGCGCGAATCGGGAGTCATTCGCCCGTCCCAACCGCGCAAGACCGCTAAACTTTCCGTCGAAGCGGCGTTCGCTTTGACGATTTCGCGGGCGAGATTTGAAAGCGGCAGATTGAAAACGTCATATTGAATATCGCGCACGTCGTTCATCGTTATTTTGGAGTTCGCTTTTAACAATTCGTAAATCCGATGCGCCCGCCAAGGCATCGCCACATCACGCGCAAACTGCGGATATTTGTAATTCGTGCCAACGGTTCGCTGATTCGCCGTAACGATAAAACCTTCGGGCGGATTATATAAATGCGGCAGTTCTTCAAACAGAATAAACCCCGTCCAATCGCCTTCGTCCGTCGCGCCGTTATACGGCAAA
>JBPCMK010000069.1:0-8781 GCA_051002375.1 Pyrinomonadaceae bacterium
GTTTTCGCGTAGATGTTTTGGACGGACACACGGTTTCGGCGCGTGTGAAATTGAAACAACGCGCCACTCTGGCAGACGTTTTCGCGGCGATGAAAAGTTATCCGTCGCTTAATCTGTATTCATCGCCGAAGGATTTTATCGCGGTATGCGACGAGCCTTCGCGCCCGCAGCCGCGCCTCGACCGCGACAACGGCAAAGGCATGACCATCACCGTCGGCAGAATTTTCCCCGACACGATTTTCGATTACCGTTTTGTGTCCTTGTCGCACAACACGGTGCGCGGCGCGGCGGGCGCGGCGATTTTGAATGCGGAATTGCTGGTTGATAAGAAAATTCTTTAAGACGATTTCTTTTATGATTGAACGCTACACACTGCCGGAAATGGGCGCGATTTGGTCGCTCGAAAATAAATTTCGTAAATGGCTCGACGTGGAAATCGCGGTTTGCGAAGTTCACGCGGAGGACGGAATTATTCCGGCGGACGCGCTTCGTGAAATTAAAACGAAGGCGGCTTTTTCCGTCGAGCGAATCAATGAAATCGAGCAAACGACCGACCACGATGTTATCGCTTTTACGACGAATCTGGCGGAAAACATCGGTGATGCGGCGCGTTTTGTGCATTACGGTTTGACTTCGAGTGATGTCGTGGACACGGCGAACGCGCTGTTGTTGAAGGAATCTTGCGAGATTTTATTAAAAAAGATTGACGCGCTTTTGGAAGTTTTGCGGAAACGCGCTTACGAATTTAAGGACACGCCGCAAATCGGGCGAACGCACGGCATACACGCCGAGCCGACGAGTTTCGGAATGACGTTCGCGCTTTGGTTTGCCGAGATGCAGAGAAATAAAGCGCGTCTTGAAAGAGCGAAAGATGTGATTTCCGTTGGCAAAATTTCCGGCGCGGTTGGCGCGTTCGCGCATCTCGACCCGGACGTTGAAGAGCGGGTTTGCGCGAAATTAGGAATCAATTACGCGCCGATTTCGACGCAAATTATCCAGCGCGACCGTTACGCCGAATATCTTTCGACGCTGGCGATAATCGCGTCATCGCTCGAAAAATTCGCGCTGCAAGTTCGGCATTGGCAGCGCACGGAAGTCCGCGAGGCGCAGGAAAAATTCAAAGTCGGACAGAAAGGTTCGAGCGCGATGCCGCACAAACGCAATCCGATTTTGTCGGAGCGAATCTGCGGAATGGCGCGGACGATTCGCGCCAATTCAATCGTCGGTTTGGAAAACGTCGCGCTCTGGCACGAACGCGACATTTCGCATTCATCGGCGGAACGAATCGTTCTGCCGGATTCTTCTGCCGCGCTCGATTATATTTTGGCGAAAACCGCGTTATTGCTTGACGGTTTGGTTGTTTATCCAGAAAATATGCTGAAGAATTTAAATCTGACGCGCGGTTTGATTTTTAGCGGTCAGCTTCTTCTGGCATTGACGCAAAAAGGCGTGTCGCGCGAAGACGCATACGTTTTGGCGCAGAGAAATGCGATGAAGGTTTGGGACGAAGGCGGCGAATTTAAGGATTTGGTTGCGGCGGACAAAGACATTACCGACAAATTATCAGCCGAAGAAATCGAGCGAATTTTTTCTTACGAATACTATCTGCGAAATGTCGGGAAAGTTTTCGCGCGAGTGTTTGGGGCAGAAGCCCGCGCGTGAGCAAGGGCGCAAATGAAACGAGTAAAAACGCGCCCAAGTTCGATGCGCGGGCTTCCGCCTTTGTTAAGCGGCAAGCAAAACGCCTTGCGGTTCGGGCAAAGCAAAACCTTTTTCTCGATAAGTTTCAATCATTAAGTCCAGAGCAATTTGAGCTTCGCGCAACGCTTCTTCGCGCGTTTCGCCGAAAGCGGAAAGTCCGGGAAACTCTTGACAGATGGCGACGAATGATTTGTCTTCTTCACTCCAGAAAATTTGCAATGCGTATTTGTTTTTCACCATAGATTAAAGAAAAAGCGAGAGCCGAAACCCTCGCTTTTTGCCAAAATTGAAAAACATATTAGTTCGACCATTTATCAGCCATATCGCCGACGACGGGAAGTTTAAAACTTCCGCCTTGATAGGCTTTGATACAGCCGAAAATCATTAGTCCCAGAAACACGACGATAACTGCCATATAAAGAAGAAAAACCAGCGAACCGAGTATGCTGGAGCCGGTCGCCATCGTTAATCCGCCGCCGACAATGGCGACGGCAATAATTCCGACGACATACGCGGCGGTTAAAAGAAGCGATTGGAATGCGTGGAAACGCACCATTTTATTTGTTTTATCGGTAACCAAAACGATAATGCTGTATATCAAACTGATGCCGCAAACCGGCAGATAACAAAGCATCGCTCCGACATTAGTATCAAGCCCAAGAGCGGTTTTTCCGCCAGACATATTTTGCATAATTTTTAAAAATCTCCTTTTGAATTAGAAACTATTTGGGAATGGAAAATCAATGTATAGAAATCTAACACAAAGCCGTTGATTAAAACAAGATTTTACGTCAAGATTTAAATAATTTTTTCGGAGATATAGAAAATGAAAGCGAAAGTTTATGTAACATTAAAACCGAGCGTGCTTGACCCGCAGGGCAAGGCGATTCACCATTCGGTCGAATTATTGGGATTTGAACAAATCCGGGACGTGCGGCAAGGCAAGTTTTTCGAGATCGCGCTCGACGCGGATTTGTCGGAAACGGACGCGCGGGCGGTAGCCGAACGCATCGCCAAAGATGTTCTGGCAAATCCTGTTATTGAAGATTATCGCGTGGAAATTAACGATTGACCTTTGATTTTTGACTTTTGATTTTTGATCTTAGAAATCGAACAAGGTCAAAAATCAAAAATCGTTTGTCAGAAAACCTTATGAAATTCGGAGTAGTAGTTTTTCCCGGCTCGAACTGCGATCACGACGCTTATCACGTCGTCTCGAAGCACGTCGGACAGCCGGTTGATTTTATATGGCACAAGCAGACGGATTTGAGCGGTTATGACGCGCTGATTGTGCCGGGCGGATTTTCTTACGGCGATTATTTGCGCGCCGGAGCGTTGGCGAGATTTTCGCCGGTGATGACGGCGGTTAAAGATTTTGCCGCCAAAGGAAAATTCGTTTTCGGCGTGTGCAACGGTTTTCAGATTCTCTGCGAAAGCGGTTTATTACCGGGCGCGTTGATGCGAAACGCGGGATTGCATTTCATCTGCCGGCACGTCAACATTCGCGTCGAAAATAGCGCAACGCCTTACACTTCGGAACTCGAAGCGGGCGAAGTTTTATCAATCCCGATTGCCCACGCCGAAGGCAATTACGTTTGCGACGACCAAACTTTCGCCGAACTCGAAAATAACAATCAAATCGTTTTTCGCTACTGCGACCCAAACGGCGAACTCTCCGGCGAAGCAAATCCGAACGGCTCGCGCTCGAACATCGCGGGAATTTCCAACCGAGACGGAAATGTCCTGGGAATGATGCCGCACCCGGAACGCGCCTGCGAAGAGCTTTTAGGCTCGAACGACGGTCGCGATATTTTTCGCTCGCTCACCAAAGCAATCGAGCGAAGATAAATTACGAATTTCAAATTACGAGTTTTTGAAAATCTTTCTTCAATTCGTAATTTGAAATGCGTAATTCACAAAGCTATCGTCAATTAATGTCCAACTCGTATTCTTTTGCGCCGCCGCCTTCGTCGAGAATTTGAATGACGGCGGTGTAATTGTTATTGCGGCTCGGCTGCTCGACGACGCGAACCGTGCCGCGCCCGGATTTTTTAACCACGTCAACCGTTACGTTGCGCGTCGGAAGCGGCGATGTAAAACTGAAAGTCGGATTATCATACGGCGCACCGGAGATGGTCTGCGTCTCGATGTTGCGGTTTTGGATTATCAGATGAACTTCGGAGTCAACCATTCCGCGCCAAAACGCTTTGCCGGTTCTTTGCCCGCCGCCGTTATTTCCTCCGCCATTATTTCCTCCGCCGTTGCCGCCGTTATTATTTCCGCCGAGTTCGCGGTTGATGTCGGCGATTGTTCTCTGCGCGTCGCGCCACAAGGAATTGTTAGTGCCGTAATTCGGAGCGCGTCTCGCCAAATCGCTCAAAATTGATGCGCCGTCGCGCAACTCCGACGCGCGGCGATTGTCGCGCATTATATCCTGGAAAAGTCCGACGCTCGCATCGAGTTGCTGCGCGAGAAAAGCCGCTTCGACATCGGCGCGGCTGTTTGAAGCATTGCGCCGCAAATCTTCCGTCGAGCGGTCAACCAAATCAACCGTCTGACCTTTTAATTGATTGACCAGATTAGTCAGCCGCGACGAAGAATAACGGTCAACGTCCTGCGCCGACGCGGAAAAACTGAAAGCTAAAATCGAAAACAAAACGAAAAGAACGAATTTTTTCATAAATTTTTCTCCTGAAAAAGTATCGAATAGTTGAAAATGAAAATTTTTACAGTCGAGTAAAAATAATTGAAAAACAATGAATAGTTAAAAGTGAATAGTGAACAATTACTTGAGCCGAATTATTTATTATTCATTTTAACTATTCATTGTCGTTTGGAAAAACTTTTTCGACCGCGAAATTTTCTAAAGCTGTGGGAGAGACTTTATCCAAAATCAATTTTAATTTAGCACGAATTTTATAATTCCCGCACCGTCAAACCTTGCTCGCTCACGCGCCAGCGCAAAACCTCCGCGTCCGTTTCTTCGGCGAGAGATTTTTCAACGTCGCTTTTTCGATTTTCCTCGCAGAAAAAAGCGATGCAGCCGCCGCCGCCCGCGCCGCAAATTTTCGCGGCAATCGCGCCGTTTGCCAGAGCCTTTTCAATCAGCAAATCCATCTGCGGAGTCGTAATATTCGGCGAAAGCATCTTGCGGCGCGGATGCGCGACACGCAAAACTTCGCCGACTCGCTGCCAATCGTTTTCGATTAGCGCGAGGCGCAAATCTCTCGACGTATCACGGATGCCTTCAAAAATCGCAAAAGTTTCCACGTCGCCGTCTATGTGGCGTTTGGTGATTTCCCAATTATTCGTCCCCGAATCGCGCGGCTCGCCCGTGTAGCAAACGACGACGCGCTCTTCCAGAATTTTTGCGTCAACGTCGAGCGGCTCGCGCTCCATTCCGTCGGGGCGGAAATGGATGCACGCCGCGCCGCCGTATTGCGCCGAATAATAATCCTGAAAGCCGGTCGGAACTTTGATGACCTGACATTCGACATTTGCCGCAATCGAAATAAATTTTTCCGGTGCGTAACGATTCCCGACGAGTTTATTTAACGCGCCGATGCAGGCGATATTTAACGTCGAAGAACCGGCGAGACCCGCGCCCGCCGGAGCTTCGGATTCGGTCGTCATTTCAAATCCGGTTTCGGGATTGAAAAAATAGACGAGCTTTGCGAGCAGCTCCAGTCGCGGCTCGTCGTAGAGATTTTTTATTTCTCCGAGAGAAGTTTCAAACCGCACGTCGCGGTCAATCGAAGACAGAATAATTTTATCGTCGTCGCGCGTCTCGATTCGGCAACGCGCCATTAAATCAATGGCGAAATTGACGGTCGCCGCGCCTTCGTGAAAAAGAAAAAGCGGCGGAATATCAATCGTGCCGCCCGCTAAATCAACTCGCGTCGGAGCAGATGCTTCGATTATCATAAATAGTTAGTTTCAGGTTTCAAGTTTCAAGTTATTTGGTCGCGGACTTTTTCAGGTTTTCGACTTCTGCGTCGCTTTTCGCCTCGCCTCTCTTTCTCCCTTTTTCCCCGTCTTCCTTATTCGGCGGACTCGTTAAATGAAGCCGCTCGCCGAGGTCGTGAAGTTTCGCCTGCGCCGATTCTTCGATGTTGTGAATTTTGACTTCGATTTTGTGAATCGTTTCGGGTTTGACTTCTTCGACTTTTTCCGACAGATAATAACGCTCGACGACGTAGAAAATAATTACGCCGGTCAGCACGATAAAGAAAAGCGCAACGCCGATATGTTTAAAATCGCCGATGATGTTCGTTATCGCGCCGCTAAAGAAAAATCCGACACCGGAGAGCAGCAACGCCCAAATCGAGCAGCTAATAACGTCGAGCAGCAAAAAGCGCAAGTAAGGCATTTTGCCGATGCCGTAAAACAGACACATCGCCGCGCGGATGCCGTAGATGTATTTTGAAATGATAATCGCAAAGCCGCCGAATTTTTCAATCAAGCGTTCGATTCGCGGCTGCGCCAACTTGTAAAAACCGTAATCTTTGATGGTTTCCCGAAACAGCCGCCCGAACCAATAACCGACCGTATCGCCCGCCACGCCGCCGATTGCGCCCGCGAGGAAAACCTTAAAAAAACTGTAATGCCCGAAAAATCCGCCGTGCGCCATCACGCCCGACAGCAGCAAAGTAATATCGCCTTCGACCGTGCAGAGAACGAAGACCGCGTAGATGCCGAATTGTTCGATGATTTCGGATATGTGTTCCATTGGTGAAAGACTTTTTCCGTCCGATGTCGCTTGTCAAGAGTAACTTTCAAGATGGCTTTCAGTCAAAGGGAAATAAAAGTCTTGACGAGACAACGATAAATCTCGTGTGTTTCAAATACAGAAACTTTTTTATGCTTCAGGTTTCATTTTTAGTGATTGCCCGTTATCTGTAATTGCTGTTTCACGCGAATTTTAATTTGTTCTTGAAGTTGGGAGAGAATTAGAACGTCTATATGATAGATTATTTAATACATAAAAATCGCGGCTGTTGACGCTTTCACTCCGGCGCGGTTTTTACCTGCAAAATTATGGCGCACGTTTCGCATAAATTATCGAATTCCTTTGAAGGCGCACTTGCCGGCGGCGGCGATCCGGCAACTTCGCCGCTTTATGTTTTTGGACCTTTTCTGCGTTTGGTAGTCGTCGCGGGCGTGGCGCAAATCACTTTCGGCGCGACCGTCTGGCTCGCCGTTTTGACGGTCGTGATGGTGTCGGCGATGTATCGGCAAGTGATGAAATGGATTACCGACGGCAGCGGCGGTAGCGGTTTGAGCGAGGAAGAATTCGGCGGCTGGGCGGTGAAAATCAACGCCGCGATTACTTTTACCGAATATACTTTGACGTTTCTGGTGAGTATGGCGGCTCTCGTTACGTTTATCGCTGACCGTTTTCCCGCGCTCAACGATACGTTTTTTCATTTTCAATACCGCGTTTTTCTCGCCGTCGCGCTGAGTATTTTGACGGGCTGGCTCGTCAATCGCGGTCCGAAAATGGCGACTCGCGCCTTTGGTCCGGCGACTTTTGCGATTCTCGTTTTGCTTTGGGTGATGATTATCGCCAGCGTTTTGAAATTCGGGTTTAACCTTCCGACGATAAATTTTCAGGCGTTCGCGCCTGCGAATTTGAATTTTACGCTCGGCGGTTACGCGCGGATTTTGGCTTTGATGACCGGCATCGAAATTTTCGCCAATCTCGTCGCCGCTTACGACGGAACGCGCGAGCAGCGAAGCCGCAAAGCGTTCGGCAGTTTGATTATTATTATGGGAACGACTTCGTTGACGATGCTCGTCGTCGGTCCCGCGATTTTCGCGCTGTCGGATGTGAACACCGAAGCCGTTTCGGTGTTCACGCAAACGATGAATCAACTGCTTCCCGTTTGGGCTTCCTATTTGGGAACTTTAATCGGAGTCGCCGTTTTGCTTTCGGCTTGCGCGGCGAGCGCACAGGGTTTGCAAAATTTGTCGCTCGGCTTGCGTTATCGTCATTACATTCCGGCAAGTTACGGACAGCAAAATAGTTTCGACGTGGCGGACAAACCCGTCTGGCTCGAAGTCGGAATCGTCATCATCTGCTTTTTGCTTTTCGGCACGCAGGAAGAAACGTATCTCGCGCTTTACGCCGCCGGAGTTTTTATTCTTCTGAGTATGACGGGCTGGGCGGCGAGCAAACGCCTTTTGCGCGAAATGCGCGGGAAATTCTCGAACGCCCGTTTAATTGCACTCGCCGGAACAATCGTCGCCGCGCTTCTGACTTCCGCCGCGACCTTGATTATTTTCCGCGAACGATTTTTTGAAGGCGCGTGGACGTATCTTTTATTTATTCCGGCGCTTTATTTCGTTTTCACGTATTACCGCAGAAAACTCGGCGCGCCGCCGTCTGTCGAAGACCGTCTGGGTTTGCTCGTCTGCGAGCAGAAATATCTGCCCGATTTTACGAATAACGGAAACGGCTCAAACGTAAAGCTCAAGAAAATTCTCGTTCCGCTCAACGGTTCAATGCTCGCCGAACAATCGCTGCCGATTGCCAGACTTTTAGCCGGCGCGTTCGAGGCGGATTTGATTTTGGCGACCGTTGAGGAAGATAAAAAATCCGGCAAAGCGAACGCGGAAAAATCGGAAAAAGCCTTTTCCGTTCCGTTTAACTGTGATGAACATCTGCGGCGCACGGTCGAATTGATAAACGGCGATTCGATTTCCGCCGACTGCGTAAAGTCGAAGGGCGAACCGGCGCGGGAAATAAACCGCATCGCGCAGGAATCGAGAGCCGATTTAATCGTCATCAGCACGCGCGGCGGTTTTGAATTGGAGCGTCTTTTTTCGGCGAGCGTTTCGCATCGTTTGATTCAGCAGACGAATTTGCCGATTTTGCTGCTTCGACCGACCGACGATTGGGCGAGCCGCTTTTCAGAATTCAAAAAAATAATCGTCGCGCTCGACGGCTCTGCGGAAGCCGAAAGCGTCTTGCCGCTCGTCAAACTTCTCGCCGACGAATTCGATAACTAAGTGCTTTTAATTTCCGTGCCGGAAGGCGCGGAATCGGAAAATTACGCGGCGACGATGCAGCAGTATCTG
>JBPCMK010000070.1:0-36194 GCA_051002375.1 Pyrinomonadaceae bacterium
AGTATGTTTTTCTCCGCTGCGATAACCTTTTTCTAAGGCTTCGCTTTCTGCTACACTCAGTTCAAGTTTTTTGATTTTTCCCATTTCGGGAAATAATATACCATCTTTGTGTCCGACTACTTAACAAGTTGGTATATCTTCGTTTTGACTGCACGTTGCTCGAAATCTACCGACATCCAAGTTTCCGATTGTATTAGAAAGGTATATCCAAATCGGGTCTTGCCCCACAATCGATTTACTTTGAATGCGTCCATTAACTATATTGAATGCTACGGGACCCATTGAATCAACTTCCAGATGAACCTTGCGCCAGACCATCAACATATCCGTTTGTTGAGCTTTCATAGTCGGTAGCGAAATATTTGCAGAATCTTTTAAGCCCGTTCCATTAACCGTCACTCCGCTCAAATAAGCAGGGTCAGTGCTAGCGGCAACTCTGAAATTATCACCTGGTTGCTTAGTAACTGAAAAAGTAATAGTTGCTACACCATTACTATCAGTTAAACGACATAGCATACCGTTTGAAGGCGGACAAACGGTTGAGCCATCGCTTAGAGTACCTGCGGCAGACGGCGGATACGGTTGCCCAATAATTCGCCCTTCTCGATTGTCATTTCCTGCACTCCCGTTATCATCAATAATATCGTCATCACTTGGATCATCAACATCATAATTTTGGAAATAAACCGCGACATTTGGTTTTCCGACAGTTGCCTTTACTCTCACTCGCTTGTGATTTACGGTATCTTCGGGAAATTTTTTCTCTGCAAAGATTCTTTGCGAAGGATACCCGTAAATCGATCTATCTATTTCGCTGTTAGTTAATTCGTTATTTATTGTTTCGTTGGTAATAGGTTCAAAAACTACGGACTGGACAGGCGGCTTTATATTAAAAGTTTTTGGGGAACCAGTTAATAATGTTGCAGGTTGTCCAGAGGTAAGGTCAATCCCATAAGCGTAAATAGTATGATTAACACCGTCCATAAATCTCGACGGAATGCTGAATTGAAAGCCGTGATTTCCTCGATAACCTGTAATTTGATTTACATCGGGTCTAGGTATACTAGCCACTATCGCACCGACGAAATTAGCACTGTTTAATCCATCTATGTAAAAGTGAACCGGATTGGACACATCTTGATTATCAGAGTCTAACGTCCAGCCATCAGCAATGCCGTTATCTTGAACGCTATCAAGATAGCCTATCGGCGCGTGATTTTGCGGAGTCGGTGTCGGGGTAGGTGTAGGAGTTCCGCCCAAAGTAAAACTGAAATCATCAAAACCTAATCCGGCAGGATCATTTATAGAGTTAATAGTTATTCTTGTAAGATTTTGATAGCCGCTTAAATTCGTAAAACAATTTATATATAAACCACAATAAGCATTTACAGTAATTTGTTGAGTAAAAGAACCGTTCTGATATATATCCACTTTGTAATATCCGCCGTCAACTCCAATCGTGGAAAAAGTAAGATTTCTTACTGGTTGGAAAAACTGAACATCAATACCGCCAAAACCAAAAATCGGATAAGGATTCACAATAAAATTAGGATAATAGCTATATGGATTTACTTGATTATATACCTGAAGATTTCCGTAAGGATACGGTGTAAAACGAGCGTATTGATATTGGATTTGACCATAAATAGAGTATAAAGGAAGTTCGTTAAAATTATATACAATGTTAGTCTGACTAACATCATAATTATCAATGCCGCCCATCTGAGCCTCAGTATTTGATGGAGCATCCTGAGCATATATATTATTTACACAGCTAGAAATTGCCACAAAAAAACCGAGAAGTGCAAAAGCCGTAATGATAACTTTCTTACGCATCGTAATCTCCTTAAGTTGTAAGCGTTTTTGAGTAAATTATCGTCAGGATGTCTTTGTAAGAAGCGGAGAACGCGCGTTCGGAGCTTCACGAAAAAGGCAAATCAAAATTTGCTTAAAATCAAGCGATGAATTTACCGTATTTGTTTTTGAAACTTTATAACTCTAACCCCCCCCCCGCATTTATGTCAAGCGCACATTTTAATATTTCTCTACTTACTATTTTGAAGAGATAAAATTTGAAGATAAAAATTTCGTTTTCACAAACCTATCTTGCCCGAAACCGCCTGTGTAAGATAAAGTTAAACGTGGGAAATTATTCGCGCATCTAAGCCGAAGTTTGATTTTTAATAAAGGAATTATTGATATGGATTTTACAACCAAAGAATTATTAAAGCGTTATGCGAAACTCGCCATCGGTCAGCCGTTCGCGCCGATTTTATTGAATATATTAGTTACGAGCGTTTGCGATATGCGCTGCACGCATTGTTTTTTTACTGACGAACTCGATGACCGTCCGCGCAAAAAGCTGCAAATGAAAACGCACGAAATCGAGAAAATTTCCGAAACGCTCGGCGGCAATCTCGGCGTTTTGATTCTCGCGGGCGGCGAGCCTTTCACCAGAAAAGATTTGCCCGAAATCTGCAACGCTTTTTATCGCAACAACAAATTAGATTCGGTTTATATTATGTCGAACGGGCAAATTCACCCGCGCATCTTCCCCGACGTAACCAGAGTTTTGCAGGAAAACCCGAATCTGAACGTAACCATCGCGCTCGGCATTGACGGATTGAAGGACGCGCACGAGAAAATTCGCCGCAAAGAAGGCAGTTGGGACAAAGCGATTCACACAGCCAAAACGCTCAAGGAAATGAAAAAAGAATTTCCCAACCTCGACGTGCAAACCTGCACCTGCGTGATGCGCTCGAACGAAGACACGATTTTCGATTGGTATGATTTTCTGAAATACGATTTGAAACCGGACAAGGTAAATATCAATTACATTCGCCCGCCGTCAGCCGATCCGACGGAACTCGATTTCGACCACCAGCGTTACGCCGAATTGTCGCAGATGATTTTGGACGATACGAAAAACGCGGTCATCAAAAACAATTACGGCGGCGACGCGGGATTTTTCAAAGCGGCGATTGATATTTATATGCACGATGTAATCGCCAAAACCAAAGAAACGGGAGAAGCGCAAATGACTTGCTACGCGGGAACGGCGGGCGCGGTCATCTTTGACGAAGGCACGATTTCGTCGTGCGAAAATTTGGAAGCAACCGGAAACTTGCGCGATTACGATTGGAATTTTCAAGGCGCGTGGAACTCTCCGCAAATGAAGGCGCGTCGTCAAAAAGCGAAATCCGGCTGTTTCTGTACGCACGAATCGAATTCTTTTTATCCGAGTTTGCCGTTTAATCCGAAGCATCTGATTCAGATTAAAAAGCTCGAACGCCAAATGAAAAAAGCGAGCAAGGAAATGGAAAAACAAATTCCGCAATCTGAAGGCATCGCGGTCAAGGCGTAGAAAGTTATGAAATATACTTTTACCATTGTGATTGAACCCGACGAAGAAGGCTATCACGCTTTTGTTCCGGCTTTATCGGGCTGTCATTCGTTCGGCGAAACTCTTGACGAAGCCAAAAAGAATATCGCCGAAGCGTTGGAACTGCACGTTGAAAGTATGGCGGAAGACGGCGAAACGATTCCGATTGAGAAAGAGCCGTTTTTGATTACGCGCCTGTCCGTTCCGGTCGCCGTATGAGCCGCAAATTTCCAAGCGTGAACGGTCTGCAGCTAATTCGCGTTTTAGAAAAAAGCGGATTTGTCAGAAAGCGGCAAAAAGGAAGCCACGTTCACTTGTTCAGGGAAACGGATAAAAGGCGCGTAACCGTGCCGGTTCACAAAGGCAAAGATATTCCAGTCGGAACTTTAAGAGCGATTTTGAAGGATGCGGATTTGAGCGCGGAAGAATTTATTAAACTGATTTGAATATTTAATCCGAAGCATCTGATTCAGATTAAAAAGCTCGAACGCCAGATGAAAAAAGCGAGCAAGGAAATGGAAAAACAAATTCCGCAAAGCGAAGGGATTGCGGTTAAAGTCTAAGAATATGTTGACTTATAAAGCAATGTATAAATTTACAGGCGACGGCGTTCCCGGCGAAATTTTAGATTTTCCGGGCGCGATAACCTGCGGGAAAGATTTGCCCGAAGCGCGTCGTCTGCTGGCAAGCGCGTTGGTTGATATGGCAGAGACAATTTTGCTCGAAGGTGAATCGCTGCCTGTTCCGAATCCTCGAATAACAGATGTGGAATCTAATTTGGAAGAGCCGATTTATTTTGGGAAACGTGAAAAACAAAAAACGGACTGCCGTTCCGCGTCATAACGAAATTGTCGAATATACAGCGATGAAGATTTGCATTCAATTGGAAATTCCAAAACCTTAAAATGCCGCAAAACACACCGAAAATTTTGATCATTTCTTCCGACACCGGCGGCGGACACCGTTCGGCGGCGCAGGCTTTGGTTGAGGGAATTAACCGCGTTTGGGAAGGCGACTCGAAAGTCGTGCGGGTCGTCAAAGCCATCGAAGAATCGCATCACTTAACCGGCAGACTCGTCGGCGTTTATAATTGGATTTTGCGAAACAAGCAGCATTGGATGAAGTATATGTTTTGGGCGATAAACCGTTTTCGTCCCGAAACGCGCGAGTTTTTTCATCGTCGGTGCATTGGTTTCTGCACCGAGATTTTTGAAAAATGGTGTCCGCACATCGTCGTCAGCGTTCATCCTTTGACGCAGCATATTTTCGCGCGCATCTTAAAAAACCTGAATTTATCAAATCAAATTCCGCTCGTAACGGTCGTTACCGACCCGTGTTACGGTTTCTGGAAAGGCTGGGCGTGCGACGATGTTTCGCTTTATCTGGTGGCGAACGACGACGCACGGCGGCAGTTGATTGATTACGGCATCACGCCGGAGAAAATAAAAATTTCGGGGATGCCGATTAATCCGAAGTTTCACGAACTCGATGAAAAAGACGCGCAAACCGCCAGAAAAGCATTCGGTTTAGACGCGGAAAAATTTACGGTTTTCGTCAATGCCGGTTGGATTGGCGGCGGCAATATTCCGCAGATTTTCCGCGAACTCGTGCGCGGTGAACTCGACGTGCAGGCGATTTTTCTCGCCGGTAAAAATGAAGAATTACGCCGTGAAGCCGAAGAATTGGCGAAGACCGCAAAGTTTCCGGTCAAAGTCATCGGATATTCGGACGAGATAGAAAAAATGATGCAGGCGGCGAACGTGATGATTAGCAAACTCGGCGGCTTGACGACCTTTGAAGCTCTCGCCTGCCGTCTGCCGATCATCGCCGACGCGACCACACCGCCGATGCCGCAAGAAGCCGGAACGGTAAATTTGATTGCCAGACGCGGCGCGGGAATTCTTCTCGAACGAGCGACCGATATTGTGCCGACTATTCAAAATCTTCTTTCCGATTCTAAAAAATACGCCGCGATGAAAGCGGCAACCATCGGTTTGGCGGCTCCGAATTCGACCGAAATAATTATCAGAGAAATCGCCGCCCTGCTTCCCGAAAATCAAAGGACTGTCCGCGAACCTTTGCAAGTCGGAGTCTGACAAACGATAAATTTCCAAATATCAAATTTTAAGTAAATTCTTCGTTTTGCCTTTTTCTGCAAACTTACCTTAAACTCTTAAAAGTCTATTGGAGCGAATAAATTTTGTGAATCTTTTACTCGAAGGAAAACGCGCCTTTGTTTCCGGCGGAACACGCGGAATCGGCGCGGCAATCTGCGAAGTTTTCGCCCGCGAAGGCGCGGACGTAGCTTTTAATTATCATTCGCGCGACGACCTCGCCGAAGAAATGAAATCGAAAATCGAGCGGCACGGCAGACGCGCTCTCGCCTTTAAGGTTTCGGTAACCGACCGCGTTGGAATGAAAAAAACGGCGCGTGAAATTGTCGAAGCGTGGGACGGCGTTGATATTTTAGTCAACAACGCCGCCGTCAATAAACCCGATAATTTTGCGACGACGACCGACAAATCCTGGGATTGGGTGATTGATACGAACGTCAACAGTTTGTTTGCCGTAACGAAACCTTTCTACAAACAAATGATTAGAAAACGAAGCGGCTCGATTCTCAATATCACTTCAATCGGCGCGATTCGTTCCCTACCGACTTCGGTTCATTACGCGACATCGAAAGCCGCGATGATCGGCTTTACGAAATGCCTTTCGCGCGAAGCCTCAAACTTTAACATCACCGTCAACGCGATTGCCGCCGGAATTTTCGACACCGATTTGGGACATTCTTTGCCTGAAAGATTATTGCAGATGCACGATTTTTGGGTGGCGCGGCAGCGTTTGGGAAGACCTGCGGAACTCGCCGAATTCGCCGCCTTTATGGTCAGCCCGCGCAACAGTTTTATGAGCGGCGAAGTCGTGATTGTTGACGGCGGCGCGGTAACTTAAAATTATTGGAAACCGACGAAAATCGGTTCGGGTTTTAATTCAATATCAAAGCGATTTTTAACCTTCGACTGAATTTTATCTTTTAATGCTAAAACATCTTTTGCCCTGGCGTTTCCGCGATTAACTATCGCCAATATATGTCTGCTCGAAAGTCCGGCTTCTCCCAGATGAAATCCCTTCTCGAAGCCGCTTTTCTCGATCAGCCACGCGGCGGGAATTTTCACCGAATTTTCGTCAACGTCGAATCTCGGAATGCCTTCGCCGATTACGCCGAGCGTTCGAGCTTTCATTTCGATTTCGGAAAATTTTTTCAAATCAACAATCGGATTTTTAAAGAACGAACCCGCGCTTCGTGAATTCGGATCGTGCGCGTCAATAACCATTGATTTGGCGGCGCGGATTTTCAGAACGGCTTCGCGCGTTTCTTTCAGCGTCGGCTTTCTCTCGCCGAAAAAGTTTTGCAAATCCCGATAAATAATTTCCGGCTCGCCGTTTTTTTTCAAAGCGTAATTGACGCACGTAACGATATAGCGATTTTTCTCCGCCGTATTAAAAATGCTCGTCCGGTAATTGAATCCGCATTCGTCGTTCGTTAAAATTTTGAATTGATTTTCCGTCCGGTCATAAACTCTCACCGAACGAATCGTCTCTGAAACTTCCTGTCCGTATGCGCCGACGTTCTGCACCGGAGTTCCGCCGACAAAACCCGGAATGCCGCTTAAACATTCGATGCCTTGCAGATTTCTCCCGACGCAGAATTTACAAAAAGCGTCCCAGTCTTCGCCCGCCTGCGCCGTAACGCAAACGATTTGTTTGTCGTCCTGAAAAATCGAAATCCCCTTTAAAGCGATTTGCAAAACCAAACCGTCAAAGCCTTCATCCGCAATCAAAACATTGCTGCCGCCGCCGAGAATAAAAACTTCAAGCTGATTTATCGCGGCGTAATTTAAAGCCTCGACGATTTCCGTTTCGTTTTTCGCCGACGCAAAAAAACGCGCCTTGCCGCCGATTTTCAAAGTCGTCATTTCAGCGAGCGGCACGTTTTCCTGAACAATAAAATTCATAAAAATCAAAGAATGAATTATTTTTTTTCAGATTCTTTCCGCGCCTTTTTTGCCAGTATCAGATATTCTTCTCGAATTTCGTCAAGCTCTTTTTCATCCAATTCTTCCAAATCCAAAACCTCGTTTCTGGCTTCTTTGAGAGAGCGGATAATTTCGTCAAGTTTTACCTGCAATGCTTCAGTATCGCGGTTTTGCGTGTTTTGAATCAGGAAAACCATCAGGAAAGTTACAATCGTCGTGCCGGTATTAATGACTAGCTGCCAAGTGTCGCTGAAACGAAAAAATGGTCCGGTTATCGTCCAAACGATTATCACGCTGACGGCTAAAATAAAAGTTATTGACTTGCCCGTTTCGCGGGCTATCCATTTTGCAAATTTAGTGAACGTAGAATTATTCCGTTTTGACATTTTTCATCTCCAAATTTTTTCGTCGGCGACGATTTCGCACACCGCTTCGATGTAGCCTTTCATATAAACGTCTTCTTTGATGAACGGAATTTTTTTTCGGATTACTTCGTAAATCGGTTTCGTTCCGATTCCGAGTTTTTTTTCTTCTCCGATAACCTGCCTCCGAAAATCAATTCCCTGCGCGGCGGCGAAAAGTTCGAGCGCGAGAATTTGTTCGAGATTCGCGGCGATTTGGCGAAGTTTCAAAACCGAAGTTACGCCCATCGAAACGTGGTCTTCGACGTTTGCCGAACTCGGAATCGTATCAACCGACGCGGGATGCGCGAGAATTTTATTTTCCGTGCAGAGCGCGGCGGCGGTGTATTGAACGATCATAAAGCCGGAATTTAATCCGCCGTTTTCGGTCAGAAACGCCGGTAAAATGTGCGCGTTCGAGCATTCGTCGGTCAGACGCATCAAACGTCTCTCCGAGATATTCCCGATTTCCGACAAAGCAATCGCCAGATAATCAAACGCTAAAGCGAGCGGTTCGCCGTGAAAATTTCCGCCGGAGACGACTTCGATATTTTTATAATTTTCATCACAGAAAATCAGCGGATTATCGGTAACGGCGTTGAGTTCGATTTTAACGACCCATTCGGCGTAAGCAATCGCGTCGCGGCACGCGCCGTGAACTTGCGGCATACATCGAAGCGTGTATGCGTCTTGACAATTCGCCGGATCGAAACATCTTACAAACTCGCTTTCCTCTAAAATTTCCCGGAGATTTTTCGCGCATTCGATTTGTCTCGGATGCGGGCGAAGCGCGTGGATTCTTTCGTCGAAAGCCGAAGTTGTTCCGTTCAATGCTTCGAGCGAAAGACAGCCCGCAACGTCGGCAATGCGGGCGAGCCTTTGCGCTTTGACGGTTTCGAGCAATCCGGCGGCGGTCATCACGGTCGTGCCGTTCGTCAACGCCAAACCTTCTTTAGCGGCGAGCGTGATCGGTTTTAAATTCGCTTTTTCGAGTGCGTTTTTTCCCGAAAGTTTTGCGCCTTTGTAAATCGCTTCGCCTTCTCCGATTAAAGGCAGCGACATATGCGCGAGCGGAGCTAAATCGCCAGACGCGCCGAGACTTCCCTTTTCGGGAATTACCGGATGAACGCCGCGATTTAAAAATTCGAGGAGCAACTCTAAAGTTTCAAGACGAATGCCGGAAAATCCGCGGGCGAGCGTATTGGCGCGAATCAAAATAATCGCTCTCGTCGTCGGAACGTCAAACGGTTTTCCGACTCCGACGGCGTGGCTTAAAAGGATATTTTTTTGAAGCTGTTCGACTTCCGCGCGGGAGATTATTTTGTCTTTGAACGCGCCGAATCCGGTCGTGATGCCGTAGGCGATTTCGCCGCGTTCGAGCAAAATTTGCACGGCTTCGGCAGAGCGTTCGACTTGCGCCTTTGCTTTTTCCGATAATAAAACGCGCGGTTTATTCGGCTCGCCATAAGCGATTGCCAGAACTTGCTCGAATGTGAGGCTCTCGCCGTCTAAAATAATTTCCTTCACGATAAACTATTTGCCCGCCAAAAACATTTGATAAAATTTGCTGCTCGCCAACTGTTTCTCGAAATCTTTTTTGAAAATTTCCGAAAAATAATTCAGCATAAAATTTGAGACATTACCCGTTTTTCCAACAAATAATGATACGTCTTATTTGTCAATTTTCAAAAACACATTGTCCGCGCTTAAAGACTTTTTCGATTAAGTTTCCGCCGAATTCATATGCGATTTGGCGATAATCGTCCGCGTCCAAAATTAAAACGTCGGCTTGCTTGCCGATTTCCAGAGAGCCGATTTTGTCGCCCAGACCGACGGCGAAAGCCGCGTTGATTGTCGCGGCGTTAAAGGCTTCGGACGGCAAAAGTTTTTGATAACGGCAGGCAATCGCCATCGCCATCGCTGGCGACGGACACGGCGCGGAACCCGGATTGTAATCGGTCGAGACGGCAATCGCGCAGCCCGCGTCAATCATCTTTCGAGCGTCGGCGAAATGCGAGCTTCCGAAATTAAAATTCACCGTCGGCGTTACGATTCCGATTGTGTCGGAGGCGGCGAGCAGTTCGATTTCTTCGTCGCTCGTCGCGTCCAGATGATCAATGCTCGTTGCGCCGAGTTCGATTGCCATTCGCGCCGCGCCGAGATTTGTAAATTCGTCAACGTGCGCTTTTATTTTCATTCTGAAACGCTTGCCCGCTTCTAAAACTCGCCTCGACTGCTCTAAATTAAAAGCGTTTTTCTCGCAAAACACATCTATAAAAAACGGATTGTTCTGCGTCAGCGAAATTCGTTCGGATTCGGGAATTTTATAAGAACCGCTGCCCGCGCCTTCTCCTTCGGGTATGCGCGACTTTATATTTTCGATGATGCGAGATTCTCTATTTTCAAAATCAATCGTATTCATCGAAAACAAACGCCACGCGCTCGGTATCATTTCATTGCAAATCAAATCCACGTAATCATTTTCTTTGCCTTTGTATTCGGGAGGAAAAGCGTGCGCCGGAAGAAAAGTCGGGATCAAATCAATTTCGTGAATTTTGTCGAGCGCGAAAATCGCGGCGAGCATTTTCAGTTCAGTGTCCGCGTCAAGCCCGTAGCCGGTTTTAACTTCGCAAGTCGCAACGCCCGATTCGAGGAGTTTGTCGAGACGCTTGAGCGATTGCTCGACTAAATTTTTCAGAGTCGCCGCGCGTGTCTGCCGCACGGTGGAAAGAATTCCGCCGCCGTTTTCCAGAATTTCCAGATAATCCGCGCCTTTGATTTTCAGTTCAAATTCGTCGAGCCGATTTCCCGCAAAAACGACGTGCGTGTGCGGCTCGACAAATGCCGGACAGACGGTTTTATTTTCCGCGCTGATGACGTTTTCGCTCGTGTAGTTTTTCGCAATTTCGTCCGAGTTTCCAACTCCGACAATCAAGCCGTCTTTGACTGCCAACGCGCCGTCGGCGATGATGCCGATTGCCTGCATCTCCGCGCCGCGTTTGGGTTTTCCCGCGCTCGCGCACGTAACGATTTGCGCGGCGTTTTTGATAATCAAATCAACTTTCATAATTGCCGAAACTTCGCTGCGTTTCGAGCATACTTGATAAATCGAGGCAACCGCAAATCGGCAGCGGCGGACGTTTTTTGCTTACTCGCTGAAAGGTGAGTTAAACTTATTAATATGCCAAACGCTTTTCGAGCCGAAATTTATTTTATCTCCGCGATGATGATTTTGATTTTAATCATTTGCGCGGCGGCGGTGTTTTTTTTCTTTCGTCAATATAAGCGGGAAATGTCCGAAAGGGAAAAACTGAAAAAGCTGAAACGCGCCGAAAAGGAAAACGCCGAAAATAAAGTTTGATTTCAGAGCGGGTCTGAAAAATCTTATCTGCGCCGCGAAGCGGTGAACAGAAGACATCCAGACGTGCAATGTCTGGTCAACATCAACAAGCTGCCCGCGACCTGACGAAGGCTTTTCTGTTGCGTCTTCAGCGCGGAAAATTGTAATTTTGCAGACTTGAATTTTCGTTTGAAAAAGGCTGCTTTGACGTAAATTCTGCTTCTTTACGTTGCTTTGCCGATTAAGTTAAACTCTTTAGATATTAATTCGATTTTCAAAACGGAGAAATCCTGAATCCGAAATCAAAATGCCGCATCCGAAAATTTTAGACCGAAATAAAGTCGCGCTGGTCGTCGTTGACGTGCAGGAAGCGTTTCGCTCACCGATCAACGACTTCGCGCAAATCGCCTCGCGCTGTTCGCTTGCCGTGCGCGGTTTTCAGATTCTCGGCTTGCCCGTTATCATCACCGAACAATATCCGAAAGGTTTGGGCAGAACGGCGGAAGAAATTCTTTTCAGCTTGCCGCCGGAATTTGAATTCATTGAAAAAACCGCTTTTAGCTCGTGCGGCGCAAGCGCGTTTGCGGAGCGATTAGAGGCGACCGGCGCGAGCCAAATCGTTTTGTGCGGATTGGAGACGCACGTTTGCGTCAATCAAACCGCGCACGATTTATTAAACGAAAATTACGCGGTTCATCTTTTGTTCGATTGCGTCAGTTCGCGTTTTTCGCCGGATAAAGAAACGGCTTTGCGAAAAATGCAGGAGAGCGGCGTTGTGCCGTCGTCGGTCGAGATGGCTTTGTTTGAATTGATGCTTGATTCAAAATACGAACATTTTAAGGCGATTCAAAATTTGGTTAAATAAAAAGCTCGACCGAAACTTTAAAGTGTTCAGCCAGCTTTTTCGCCTGCGCTTTGCTGATCGAACGCTTGCCGTTGACCACTTCCGAAGCGATTCCGCTCGAACCGAAAATGTGAAGCAAATCGCTTTGCTTTAAATCGTTTTCTTCCATCAAAAATTTCAAAATCTCATTAGGCGGAACATCAGGAATCGGGTAGTGTTCGTCTTCATAGGCTTCGACTAAAATCGCCAATAATTCCAATAGACTTTCTTCTTCAGGACTAAGTTCACCTTGTTTGATGCCTTTCGTCATCAAACGGTCAACTTCCTCCGTCAATCTTTCAAGTTCCTTTTCACTTGAAATAGCCGAGGGCAATGTTTCCATCAGCAACAATCCATATTTTGTTTTATCAACATTCGCAGTCATTTTTACAACCTTTTTTGTCGTATTCGCCGTGCGTCATTACAAATCTAATCAAAACTTTTTTATTCGGATAAAAGATTTTTGTAATTAGACGAAATTTGTTGCCGCCGATATTAAAAATAGTGCAAACTCCCGCCAAATCGGCGTGTGAAAAATCTTTTCTGACTTCCGCCAAATTTTTCCACTCTGCCTTTTTTACAAGTTTATACCAGCTCAGAAGCGGCTCTTTTGAGTCGGGATATTTTCCCCAAAATTCCCGCAGACGCTTTTTCGTAATAATGTGCATTTTTTACTGGCACACAATAATAAATTTCGGTTCGCTAGGAACGCATCCTAATTAAAGCAGCAATTTTTAATCTCTCATTTTGCGAGAGTAGTGTCAAGAAAATCTTTGTCTTTGACGCATCACATTTCAAGATTTACCATAATACTTTCACCGAAAAATTTATGGAAATTTTATCTTCTCTAAATCTGCAGCAGCGCAAAGCCGTCGAGCAAACCGAAGGCGCATTGCTTATTTTGGCGGGCGCGGGTTCGGGCAAAACGCGCGTCATAACTTTACGCATCGCTTATCTGATTGCCGAAAAAAACGTGCCGCCGTATAACATTCTCGCCGTTACTTTCACCAACAAAGCGGCGGGGGAGATGCGCGAGCGCGTCAATGTTTTGCTGCAAGGACAAAAACTGCAATCCGCGCCTTTGATTTCAACTTTTCACAGTTTTTGCGTTCGCATATTGCGTCAGGACATCGAACATTTATCGGAAGGCTACACGAAATCTTTTACGATTTACGACACGAATGATTCGCAAAAAGTTATCAAGGCGTGCGTTAAAGACATCGGATTTGACGAAAAACAATTATCGGCGCGGGCTGTGCAGTCGGCGATTTCTTCATCGAAAAATCGCGGCGAAGATTTTGAAATGTATGCGTCGCGCGTCGAATACACGGACGAGAAACGCGCTGCGATTGCCCGCGTTTTCAAGATGTATGAAGAACGTCTGAACAACGCCAACGCGCTCGACTTTGACGATTTGCTGATAAAAACCGTCAAACTTTTGCGCGTCGCGCCGGAAGTCCGCGAAAAATATAACAATAAATTCAAATATATTTTGGTTGACGAATATCAAGACACGAACGCTTTGCAGTTTGCTCTAATAAGTTATTTGACCGAGAAACAGCAAAATATCTGCGTTGTCGGCGATGACGCGCAATCCATTTACAGCTTCAGAGGCGCGGACATCGGAAACATTTTATCGTTTGAAGAACATTACCCGAACGCGCAAGTCATTATGCTCGAACAAAATTATCGCTCGACGCAGATGATTCTCGACGTTGCCGATGCGATTATCAGCAACAATCAAGGGCGCAAAGAAAAAAAACTCTGGACGAATAAAAGCGGCGGCGAAAAAATCTTTTACTATCAAGCCTACGACGCGGACAACGAAGCGCGTTTTGTCGCCTCGAAAATCGAAGAGCATCAGCGCAAAAACCCGAAGGATAAAATGGTGATTCTCTACCGGACGAATGCGCAGTCGCGCGTTTTTGAAGAATCACTCCGACGACAGCGCATCGAATATAACATCGTCGGCGGATTTTCATTTTACGAACGCGCCGAAATAAAAGACGTTATCGCTTATCTGAAATTGGCTTTGAATCCGTTTGATGACATCGCTTTGCTGCGCGTCATTAACACGCCGACGCGCGGTTTGGGAAAAACTTCGCTTGACGAATTGGCTTTCCGTGCAAAAGATTTCAGCGTCTCGCTCTGGGAAACACTGGCGATTATCACCGATGAAAAATACGACAAGCCGAAAAATCTCACGCCGCGGGCTTTGGAATCTCTCAGAAATTTCAGAAAGCTAATCGAGAAATTAACCTTAAAAGTCGGCGATGCGGCGCAAACCGACAAACCCGTTTCCGAAGTCGTCATCGCCGCGATTGAAGACACGAATTACGCGAATATGCTGCGCGAAGAAAACTCTGACGAGTCAGCCGCGCGGCTCGAAAATTTGCAGGAATTAGTCAACGCGGCGATTGATTATGACAAACAGGAAGCCGAAGGTTTGCGTGATTTTATTGACCACGCCGCGCTCTCCAGCGATACGGACAAATACGACCGCAACGCGAGCGTTACGATGATGACCGTTCACGCGGCGAAAGGTTTGGAATTTCCGGTTGTCTTTCTCGTCGGTCTGGAAGACGGAATTTTCCCGCACGCGCGAAGCATCAACGACCCGAACGAACTCGAAGAAGAACGCCGTCTGGCGTATGTCGCCATCACGCGGGCGGAACGAATTTTGTATGTTACGCATTCGATGCGCCGCCGCATTTACGGCGAAGAAATGGCGGCTGAACCTTCGCAGTTTTTGAATGAAATGCCGCTCGATATGATTCAAGATTTATCGCGCGGCGCGTCGTGGCTGTCGTATGCGAAAAGCTCCGCCGTTAAAACGAACAAACACGCGGTAAAAGTTTTGAAAGGTGAAACCGAAACCGAAAAGACGCGGACGACTTACGCTGGCAAAACTTACAACAGCGCGGACGCGATTGCCGAATTTTTCAAACAGAAAAAAGTCGAGAGTCGAGAGTCGAGAGTCGAGAGTGAAAAGCCCAAACCGCTTTCCGGTTTCGACAAATTAAAAGCTGCCGGTTCAAGCCAAACGGAAATCGGAAATCGCAAACCGCAAATTGAAAATGGCTTTGTTCCCGGCTCGCACGTGCGCCACGCCAAATACGGCAAAGGTCTCGTTCTGCGGCGCGAAGGCACGGGCGATAATGTGAAATTGACAATCAGTTTTCCCGGTTTCGGTCAGAAAAAATTAATCGAGAAATTTGCTAATTTGGAAAAGGCTTAGACGGAACGCGATGCAAATAAAGCAGCTTGAATTAACTGAAAAAGACAGTTTGCTTTCATTTCTGCGAGCGGTTTATCCGAACAATCCGCGCTTGAGCGAATCGCGTTTTTGGAATTGGCATTACCCGCAAAATCCATACGTCGAAACAAATAATTTGTCCGCTTGGATTGCTAAAGACGATGGAAAAATCGTCGGACATTTGGGTGCGATTCCGGTTCGTTTGAAAATCGGCGACGAACAGAAAAGCGCGATTTGGGCGGTTGATTTGGTAGTTCATCCAGATTACCGCAGAAAAGGTTTGGCGCGAAATCTCGTTATCGCCGCCGAAGATTTTTGTCCGCGCTTGATGGCGATTAACACGGTTCGGCAGCATTCGACGGCTTTGTTTGAAGGTTTGGGCTGGCGAATGATTGGTAAAATTCCGCGCTATAACAAACTGCTTTTTCCCGGCGAAGCCGTGCGCGAAATTTCCCGCATAAAAAGTTTGCGCCGCTTTGCAAACTTCTCTTTCGCGCCGCTGCGACCACGCTCGATCAAAGATTTTTTTAATAAAAACAATCGCCTGCGATTCATCGAAAAAATTGACGCGGATTTTGACGATTTGTGGCGGCAGGCATCAGCGCATTGGTCGTGCGCGGTCTCGCGCGAAGCGGCGTTTCTTCGATGGCAATACGCCGAACAGCCGGATAAAAAATTTGATGTTCTGGGTTTTTACGCGAGCGAAAAACTGCTCGGCTATGTGGTTCTTTATTTTCGGAAAGCCGAATCGAACGGAGCTTTGCCGAAAGCCGCTATTACAGACTTTTGTTATCATCCGGCGCAGCCGACGGAGACGATTGACGCGCTTTTGCAAGGCGCGTTGCAGCTTGCGCTCGAACGCCGCGCCGGTGCTTTGGTAATTGATGTGTCGGATTCGCTAATCGAGGAAAGGCTGCGTTTTTTCGGCTTCGGGCGAGTAAAAAATCCGCTTCAACTTATCGTCAAATCGGCGGAACAGCAACAGCTTTTTTACGACGCGGGCAAATGGCTGATAACGCGCGGCGATTCGGACGTAAGCATTTTTGAAGAGCCGAATTTATGATTTCCAAACAGCGAATTTCAATTCAAAAAACGCTCTTTGCATAAAAATCTAAAATTGAATTTTTATGAAAGCTCCCGTTCTCGCTTATCACAAAATTGACCAGCCGACCGCCGACATAAAATTGCGCGGCGCGTTCACCTCGCCGAAAAATTTCGCGCGGCAGATGCTTTATTTGAAAAGGCGTAATTTCGTTTTTTATACCGCCTCAGAACTGATTGATTTTTATCGAGAGCGCGGCGCGTTTCCGGCGAAGACGATAACGATTACGCTCGACGACGGCTGGAAGGACAATTATCGTTTTGCCTTTCCCGTGTTGCGCGAGCTTCAAATCAAAGCGACGATTTTTCTCGTCCCGTCGTGCATCGGGCAAACGACTAAAAAGGTCGTCGCCGACGGCGAAGCGGAACGCGAACATCTTTCGCGCGAGGAAATTTTAGAGATGTCGGAATTCGGCATCGAATTCGGCTCGCACACTTTGAATCATAAATTGCTGCATCAAATCGCGCCGGAAGAAATCAAATTCGAGGTTGAAGAATCGAAACGAGAAATAGAAAATCTGCTTCAAAAATCTTGCCGGACGTTTGCTTATCCAGCCGGTTTTTTTACCGACGCGGCGCAGAAAATTGTTAGAGACGCAGGTTACATCGCCGCTTTTTCGACCGTCTACGGCGACGACCGAACATTAAATCTCTATGCTTTAAATCGCGTCGAGATTTTGCGGCGCAACCGTTTCCTTTTTCAATTTGCGCGGACGATTCGACCGTTTTGCTCGCGTGATATTTAAAAATGACGCTTGCAATTTCTGCGAAAAGGTAGAAAATACTTGTCAGGAAAATTCAGGTGAATAATATGAAAAATAAATTCGGTTTGGCGGCGGCGTTTTTAATTTTACTCGTTTCGGTTTTGGCTTGCAGTTTTTATAATCCGTTAAAAGGAAGCGCGGATTCGCCCGGAAACAATAATTCGACGACTTCAAAATCAGACGACAAATCTACGTCTGAAAAAACTACTACTTCGACCGACGACGAAGACAAAATCGGCGTTCCCGAATGCGACGAACTGCTCGATTATATTTCCGAACAATCGAAAAACCAGAACGATGATTATGTTACAAAGGCGACCCGTGAATTTTTCTTAAACAGAATCCGCGACAGCGAGAAAAAGAGCATCGAGGAAAACAAAAACAACACGGAAGAATTGGCGAAAAGCTGTAAGGATTACAGAAAACAGTTAGACAAATTCAAATCCGAAGAAAAGAACAAAAATCAATAGAGCTTATTTATCAGATTTTTATGTAAATGCGCTTGCGATAAAGAAGCCACATCAGAAAAAGCCAAAGCAAAATAAACGAAATCGCAAACATCAAAGAAGCGTTAATCGGCGAAGCGAGCGGCAGAAAAATCGAATCGAAAATCCGGCTTTGCAGCGAGATGCTTTTGCCTTCCGCGCCCGGAACTTTGATGATTCCCAAAAGCCGCGCCATCACGCCCGAACCGACGAACAGAGCGAGCGCGTTCACGCCGAAAATGACAAACGGTTTCGTCCATTTTTTATAACCTTTGATGTCAATCAGCCAATAACAAAAACCAAAAAAACACAACGCCAGACCAGCCGTATAAACGACGTAGGAACTCGTCCACAAAGATTTGTTAATCGGAAACCAAAGACTCCAACACCAGCCGATTGTCGTCAAAACCACGCCGAAGAAAAACACGCCCGCGACCTTTTCGTAATCGTCTTTTTTGCGCCTGAGCCAATGACCGCACAACACGCCGGCGAGCGTCGTAGCGATTGCCGGAATCGTCGAAAGCAATCCTTCGGGATCGAAAATTTTCGATTGTTTCCAGGTGTGATTTTCCGTCAAAATCAAGCGGTCGAGATACGCCGCGAGATTGCAGCCTTTGTCGTCAATCGTCGTTACTTCGCAGCCCGGAACGGAAATCGAAGTCATCAAAATCCAGTAAATAAACAACAGCGCGACGGCGATAATCGCTTGCTGTTTCCAATTCGTATGAATGAAAATCAACGCCGCCGCGAGATAGCAAACCGCGATGCGCGGCAGAACGCCCATTATGCGAACGGTCGAAATGTCGAGCCATTCGCCTTTGGTAAAATTGTAAAAAGGAAACGTCGCTAAAAATAAACCGAGCAGATAAATGACAACGGCGCGGCGGAAGATTTTCAGATAAATGTCGCGGTTAATTCCGCCCGCTTCAACGCGCTTGCCGAGCGCGAACGTGATGGCGATGCCGACGATAAAAAGGAAAAAAGGAAAGATGAAATCGGTCGGTGTCGCGCCGTGCCATTCGGCATGTTCGAGCGGCGAATAAATCGCGCTCCACGTTCCCGGATTATTGACCAGAACCATTCCGGCAACGGTCATTCCGCGAAATACGTCGAGCGACAATAAGCGATTTGGCGCGGCATTTTCAGACATCTGCTTTTTCCTCTCAAACAAAATTTACCAATCGTTTCTCTCCCGCAATTTCGTAATGTGCGTCGTGTGATGGCGACCGTGCCAGGCGTAAAGCGCGAGTTGTTTGTCCAACGTCCATTCGCCCGATTCGGGATGAATCAGCTTTTTCTGAAAATCTTCGTCGCTCATTTTATTCAAAAGATTCGTCCAGCGAGCGTGCAGACCTTCGATGATTTTCAACGAATGTTCAATCGGCAAATCGCTGTCCGCAAGTTTCGCCCAACGGTCTTCGTAATACGGTCGAATCATCGGCACATCTTCGGTCAGCGCGAGTTTGAAACGAGTATAAGAATTCAGATGACTGTCGGCGACGTGATGAACGGTTTGCCGCACCGTCCAGCCTTCGGGACGATACGGCGTGTCAAGCTGCTCGTCGTTCAAACCTTCAACCGCACTTTTTAAATTCGCCGGAAGTTTTTCAATCTCGCCAATAAACTGATTTTTTAGCTCCGGCGTAACTTCAAAATTTTTGTCGAATTTTCCAATCGGATAACTCAAATCTTCATTCATATTCTTGCACCTTTAATTTTTAATTTTGACTCTTGAAATCAATTTGTAACATTGAAAATAAGCAATCGCAAATCGCAAATTGAAAATCGCCAATTCGCCTTATTCGCCGAAATAATTTTCAAATCTGGTGAACTCCTTCAAAAACGCGAGCTTCACCGTTCCGGTCGGACCATTTCTCTGTTTGGCGATTAAAAGTTCGGCAATTCCGGCGTTTTCTTCGGACGGCTTGTAATAATCCTCACGATAAATAAACGCTACTACGTCCGCGTCTTGCTCAATTGAACCGCTTTCTCTTAAATCAGACATCAGAGGCTTCGGCGGATTTCTCGCTTCGGGCGCACGCGAAAGCTGCGATAATGCGACAATGGGAACATTCAATTCCTTCGCCAAACCTTTCAATTCGCGCGAGATTTGCGAAACTTCCTGCTGGCGCGATTCGATGCGTTTGCCGCCCGACATCAGTTGCAAATAGTCAACGACAACCAAATCCAACTGCTTTTGTTCCGCCGCGAGTCGTCGGGCTTTCGCACGCATTTCCAAAATGGAAATGCCGGGCGTGTCGTCAATAAAAATTCTGGCGTTTGATAAAGTGCCGATTGATTGCGCGAGTCTGCCCCATTCGTCGCGTGTTAAATAGCCGGTGCGAAAACGATGCGCGTCAACTCTTGCTTCACTACTCAACATTCGCATCACAAGTTGCTCTTTCGACATTTCAAGAGAAAAAACCGCGACGACGGCGTTTTCTAAAATTGCGGCATTCTGCGCTAATGTTAGACATAGAGCAGTTTTTCCCATGCTGGGTCTTGCCGCAATGATAATTAAATCGGTTCGCTGCAAGCCGGAAGTTTTCTCGTCCAAATCACGAAAGCCGGTCGAAAGTCCGGTGAGCGCGTGCGTTTCGCGTTTGGCAAATTCCTGAACTTTTGCCAAAACGGTTTCGGCAATCGGCTGGATGTGCGAAAATCCTTGGCGAGTTTTTTCGTCTGCCAGCGCGAAAATCATCTGTTCGGCGTGGTCGAGAATCACTTCCGCTTCGTCTTCTTCGGCGAGTGCTTCGCTGGTGATTTGGTTGCAGACTTTGATTAAATTTCGGGTAACGGATTTGTCTTTGACGACTTTCGTGTAATCGAAAATGTCGGAGAAATGCGGCAAGCCATAAGTCAGATTCGTTATCGTCGCCACGCCGCCGATTGAATCAATCGAGCCGTCTTTTTTGAGTTCCTCGCCGATGAGAATCGGGTCAATTCGCTCGCCGCGCTCGAACAGCGCAATCATCGCTTTGAAGACACGGCGGTTGTTCGGCGAATAAAAATCTTCGGGTTTGATTTGCTCGATGGCTTGCGTGATGAGTTCGTTGTCGAGCAGAATCGCGCCGAGAATCACGCGCTCACTGTCAGGACTCGACGGAAGCGGTCGTTCGAGAAATTGCTCGCGCGTGTTGTATTCGGAAACAGGAGTCATTTCGATTTCGGATTCGGGATTGCGGATTGCGGATTGCGTTTTTTATTCGACGGATTAATTCTACAATTATTCATCGTTTTCTTCGGCTGTGTCGTTTTGTTTACGATTTGAATAAAAAAGACCGCAAGCGTTTCGGCTTACAGTCTTTGATTTTAATACAAATCAAGCGGACAAACAAAGATTTTTCGCCGCCTGTTTTTCCCGTGTTTATTAGCCTTCGGCTTCTTCGCCCGAAGTTTCCACAGAATTTTCCACAACTTTTTCTTCCGGTTCGGTCGTTTCAGTTTCCGTGTTTTTCGATTTCGCCGCTTTTTTCGGTTTCACTTCCGTCGCGCCGCCACCTTCCGCCGTTACGGTTATCGGAATGTCAATCGTAACTTCGCGGTGCAGTTTGACGCTCGCTTTGTAATCGCCCGTTTCTTTAATCGTATCTTTCAAAACGATTTTGCGGCGGTCAATTTCGTAGCCTTTTGCCTGCAAAGCGTCGGCGATGTCCATCGTCGTTACCGAACCGAAGAGCGTTCCGCCTTCGCCCGCTTTGCGCTCGAACTTCAACGAAATATCCTTCATTTGTTCGGCTTGCGCGTCGGCGGTTGATTTTTCGGTCGCGGCTTTTTTCAGAAGCGCGTCGCGTTCCTGTTCGATTTGTCTGACATTGCCTTTGGTCGCTAGCGTCGCAATGCCTTTCGGCAGCAAAAAATTTCTCGCGTAACCGGATTTCACTTTGACGATTTCACCTCGTCCGCCCAAGTTGTCAATGTCTTCGCGTAAAAGAATCGTAGTTGTTGACATAATATAAATTCTCCTTTTTCTAGTCTGTAACGAACGGAATTAACGCCATCGAACGCGCTCGTTTTATGGCTTTCGCTACGCGGCGTTGGTCTTTGGCGGAAATCTGCGAAATGCGGCGCGGCAAAATTTTACCGCGTTCCGGCGTAAAGCGGCGCATCAAATCTACATCTTTCCAATCAATATAATCCGGCACGCTCGGACCTTGGCGGCGGCGTTGATAGCGGCGCGGCATCCGTTCGTTTTTCAGTTCGCTGACTTTGCCCAAATCAATATTATTTAAATCTCCAATTTCATCTATGTCGTTTTCCTTATTATCCATAATTTTTCCTCCTATTGATTGTCTTGGGCATCGTTTGCCGAAGTATCGTTTTGATTAAAATTCGCCGAACCGTTGCGGCGACGGCTTTGACGATTTTCACGCCGCGCGGTCAATTTCGCCGCCGTTTTGCGTTCTTCGTCAACGCGCACGGTGATGTATCGAATAATCGCATCGTTGACGCGCATCCGGCGTTCGAGTTCGGCAATTTCTTGTCCCGAACCTTCGATTTCAAACAAAGTGTAGTGACCTTCGGTTTTCTTCTGAATCGGATACGCGAGTTTGCGCCGTCCCATCACTTCGGTTTTGACGACGCTGCCGCCTTCCTTCTCGATTAATTGCTGAATCGCTTCATTCAGCTTGGTAACATCTTCGTCCGCCGCATCGGGCGTGGCGATATACATCACCTCATATACTCTTTTTTCTGCCAATTTATTGTCCTCCTTTTGGCTGTTCGAGCCTCATTTCGTTTGAATGAAGCAAGAAGGGTTTTGATATTGCAGAACGCGGAGTGCGGAATGCGGAATTATCCAATAATAAAAATTGAATTATTCATCCGACAATTCCGCATTCCGCACTCCGCGTTCCGCATTCCATACTGCCATCGCTTTTTCAACTCCGTCCGCGAGAACGGCGCGAATCGCTTCGGCGCTTCTCTCTAAAACTTTTTCAATCGTTTCAAAATCCGTTTTGGAAAAATTTTCCAGAACGTAATCTTTAGTATTTTTCAATTCGTGTTCGGGCTGAATCCCGATTCGCAGGCGAATAAATTCTTCCGTCCGCAGACACGCGATAATTGATTTCAAACCGTTGTGTCCGCCCGCCGAACCTTTCGGGCGAATCCGAATTGTTCCGACCGGCAGAGCCAAATCATCGCTGATGGCGATTAACTTTTCCGCGCTACGGTTTTCCTTTTTCAACAAACAACCGACCGACTCGCCGCTTAAATTCATAAAAGTTTGCGGCTTGACGAGTTCGACCGTTTCGTTTTCAAACACGGCGCGTCCGATTAGAGCGCGGCATTCTTCGCGTTTGACCGAAGTTTGAAATTGACGCGCCAGCAAATCAACGAGCATAAAGCCCAGATTGTGGCGCGTTTTTTCATAACGCAATCCCGGATTTCCAAGCCCGACAATCAGCCAATTTTTTTCAGACGACGAATCCATTTTTTATAAAATCAAATCGCAATCTGAAAATCGAAATTAGCCTTCTTTGTCTTCGCCGCCTTCGCCTGTCTCTTCGCCTTTTTGGTCAACGAGTTCCGGTTCAGCCGATTCTTCAAGCTGCGGTTCGAGTTCTTCTTCCTTGACGACGACGACCGAAGCGACGACCGATTCGGGCGACTCGTGAATTTCAACGCCTTCTTCGACTTTCAAATCGGAAACGTGAATTGATTCGTTGACGTTGAGGCTTGCAACATCGGCTTCGATAAATTCGGGAATCTTGCTCGGCTCACACAAAACTTTAACTTCGCGCATCGCTTGATTGAGAACCGCACCTTCTTCGTTCAATCCGGCGGCTTCGCCGATGATATGAATCGGAACGGTAACTTCGATTTTTTCGCCTTTCGCCAAACGGCGCAAATCGGCGTGAACCAGACGACCTTTGAGAGCGTCAATCTGTCGGTCGTGAAAAATCACGTCGCCCGTGCCTTCGCCGACCATATCAATCGTAAAAATCGTATTCTGTCCCGAATCCGAGCGCAAAATCGCCGCTAAATCTTTTAATTCAATCGCCGCCGCGACCGCTTCGCCGCCCGCTCCGTAAATGGAAACGGGAACTTTGCCTTCCGCCCGCAAACGCCGCGAATCGTTTTTGCCGCGTCCTTCTCTTTTTTCCGCTTTTACTGTAACTTTGTCTGCCATAAATTTGGTTTCAAGTTTCAGGTTTCAGGTTTCAAGTTCAAGTCAAAAACCTGAAACCTGAAACTTGAAACCTGAAACTTATTTTCTAAATAAACAAAGACGAAACGCTCGTCTCATCGTGAATTGATTTGATGCCGGAAGCGAGCAGTTTTGCCACGCTTAACACTTCGATTCTGCCTTCCGCCTGCATCTGCTTTCCCTTTTCGCAGAGCGGAATCGTGTTCGTTACGATAATTTTTTTCAAATGCGACGCGCTCAAATTTTCAATCGCTCTGCCGGACAAAACCGCGTGCGTAAAACACGCATAGATACCTTTCGCGCCGTTGGCGTAGAGCGCGTCGGCGACTTTGCAAATCGTTCCGCCCGTGTCGCACATATCGTCAATTATCAAACAATTTTTGCCTTCGACATCGCCGACCACGTTCATCACTTCCGCGACATTCGCCTTTTCGCGCCGCTTATCGCACAACGCCAAACCTGTGTTCAGACGTTTTGCATAAGCGCGGGCGCGTTCCGCTCCGCCCGTGTCGGGCGCGACGACAATCATATTTTCAATCGGATTTTCCTGAAAATATTTGACAATAACCGGCGCGGCGTAAAGATGGTCAACCGGAATATCGAAAAATCCTTGAATCTGCGAAGCGTGCAAATCAATCGTCAAAACTCTTTGCGCTCCGGCAGTCGCAATCAAATTCGCCACCAATTTAGCAGCAATCGGAACGCGCGGACGGTCTTTTTTATCCGAACGCGCATAACCGAAATAAGGAATCACCGCCGTTACTCGCTCCGCTGACGCGCGACCGAAAGCGTCGAGCATAATCAAAAGCTCCATCAAATTTTGGTCGGTCGGCGGACAAGTCGGCTGAATGATAAAAACGTCCGCGCCGCGGGCGTTTTCTTCGATTTGAAAATCGAATTCGCCGTCGGAAAATCTGTCGTTGCTCGATTTTCCCAAATCGCAGCTTAAATGTCGGCAGATTTCCTCAGCCAATTTCGGATGCGCGTTACCCGAAAAAATTTTGATGTTGCCCGTTACGCTCATTGTGTTTTTCGGCGAATATAAATAAATGACGAGCAACTCGTTTAATTCGTAAGTTGCCCGTCTTTTTTCTATCGAAAAATGCTGGGGCGGGAGGAATCGAACCTACGAATGCCGGAACCAAAAACCGGTGCCTTACCACTTGGCTACGCCCCAATAAAAAACCGTGAATATCAGACGCGCAAAACGCCGTCGAGTCCAAGCCGGTTTCGATAATCGAGACGCGAAATCGTCTCGACCGAAAACACGCGCCAATTCGTTTCGCTCTGTAAAGCGTCGAGCGCGGATTGCTTTTTATCGCCGCTCGCAAAGACGGCGGCAATGCTCGCTCCGCTGCCGGACATCAAAGCGCGTTTTGCTCCGAGAGCGAATAATTTATCCTTCGTTCGCGCCGTCTCCGGCTCGATTTCAAAAACCGTTCGTTCAAAATCGTTTGTTAGCTGTGATTGCCGTAAATAAAGAGAATTTGCTTCATAGCGACAAATTTGAAGAATACTTTTTGAGAATTTATTTGTCAAGTCCGGTGCATTTAAGCCTTTGAACGCTTTTTCGGTCGAAACTGCGACATTCGGAGTAACAATTAAAAGGTGTTCGGCGGCGTAATCTTTTAGCTGAAAAATCTCCGTTCCCCGTCCGCTGCCGAGTGCCGTTCCGCCGAAAAAGAAAAACGGCACGTCCGCGCCGAGCGTCGCGCCGAGTTCGCACAAATCTTCGAGTTCGATTTTGAGTTTCCAGAGTTTGAGCAGTCCGATTAAAGCAACCGCCGCGTTTGAAGAACCGCCGCCGAGACCACCGGGCGACGGAATTCGTTTTTCGAGATGAATCTTCGCGCCAGATTTTACTCCGTAATTTTCCCGCAAAATTTTCGCCGCTCTGATGATTAGATTTTTGTCGTCAAGCGGAATTTTACAATCGTCGCAGGTCAAAGTTATTTTTTTACCTTCGGCAAACGTCAAATAATCGCACAGCGAAACGGTTTGAAAAACCGTGCAGAGTTCGTGATAACCGTCAGTGCGTTTGCCGAGCACGCGCAGCAGTAAATTGATTTTCGCAAACGACGGTAATTTAAACGAAGCATCCAGCATTTTTTCTGAATTTAAAAAGGAAAGATGAAGCAATTATTTTGCTTCATCGCCTTGTTTGTCAAGATTCGAGTTCGATTATTTTCTGACGAGAAAAACTTCCGTAAAATAATATGTTCCGTCGTCGGTGATGGCAACGCCGATGCCGGATTCCTTCCAACGGCTGTTTAATAAATTGTCGCGGTGCGCGGGCGACTGCATCCAACGCTCGACGGCAAAGGCGACCGGATTTGCAAATCCTTTGTTGTAGGCGATATTTTCACCGATTGCACGCCATTTGCTGACTCCGCATTCGTCGGCGCGGTCGTTGACCATCAAGCCGTCAATTCCCGTGTGGCTGAAAAAATTAAAGCTCGCCATATTTTCCGAATGCAGCCGCGCGATTCGCGCTACATCGTCGCTCCAGACGAGCGGCGCGAGTCCGAGCGCGGCGCGTTTTTCATTGATAAGCGCGAAGACTTGGCGTTCGAGACTCGAATCGGTTCTGACTTTCGAGACCGGATTAGCCGGAAAATTGACGGCGACGCGCGGACGCGATAAATCCAAATCGGAATTGCCCCCACTGACAAGATATGCCTGCCGCTGCGTTTGCGCCGGTTCGGAAGTTTGTCTGCCGCTGCTTAAAAGATATGTTTGCCCGCGGATTTCGTTCGGACGAACGGCGGAATTCGGATTGCCGCTGCTGACAATATACGCTTCGGGTTTATTTTCGCCCGCGCCGTTTTGCGAAAACGCGGCTTGCGAAAACAAGATTAGAAATAAACACAGTAATAATTTGATTTTCATTCAAACCTCAATTTCGGAAATCAGACAATCTCAAATTTTAGGAATCTGAGATTCACGATTTTGCGTCTGCCGCATCGCTGCGGAGTTGCCTTTATCGTTCAAGGTTCACGGCTGATTTAAATGCAAAAAGCCGTCAATTTTTTTCGTCGGCAAAGTTGGCGGGAGATACTATTGCCAACTAATAGAAATTGATAAATTGTGTTGATTTCCAGAAAAAGCGAACGAATTAAAATTAGCAATTACGGATTGAAAAAGCAAGATTTTTTGAAGGGAAATTTCGACGCGCGTATTTGCGGTTTATTTCGGATTTTTCGCGTCGAGTTTTGTCTTCAAACGACTGATGTCTTCTGCGTCGGAAGCTAAACTCAAGGCTTTCTGCCAAACGGTTTTCGCAAGTTCGTCTTTGCCTTGTTTTTGATAAACGTCGCCGAGATGTTCTTGAATCGTGGTTGAGGAATCGTCAATTCGCAGAGCGTTTTTCAGATATTTTTCCGCGTCGTCGAGTTTTCCGAGCTTAAAATAAACCCAGCCCAAACTGTCGAGATACGAAGGATTTCCCGAATCAATTTCGACGGCTTGTTTTATCAACTGCAACGCTTCGTCAAGCCGCTCGCCGCGTTCGGTCAAAAAATATCCGAGATTGTTCAGAGCGACCGGATTTTGCGGAGATTCTTTCAAAATTCCGCGCAAGGTGGCTTCCGCACTTTGGAAATCGCCGGTAGTTTGCTGAACACTTGCCAGAGTGAGCCGCGCGATTTGTTTTCGGTCTTCGCTCTGCGCCGCCGTCAATGCTTGATTCACCGCTTCGACCGCTTCCCTGCCGCGCTTGGCTTGGCTATAAAGAGTCGAGATAAAAAGATAATTACTGAAATCGTCATACATCGGCGAACCGACGGTTAAAATTTTGTCGCCGTTTTCCTGTCCGCCATTCGGATTTGTCTTCGCCGGCGGTTTAACTTTGCCGATTAAAGATTTCACAAGCGCGATCGCTTCGTCAACTTTTCCGTCTTCGGTTAAAAGAGTCGCTTCGAGACGCAGAAGCGAATAATCGTCGGCGTTACGGGCGCGGAGCGAACGAACCGCCTGCAACGCTTCCTGCTTTTTTCCGGTTTCGAGATAAAGGGAAATCAGTTTTTTGTCGGCAAATAAATCGGCGTTTCCGAGAACGATTCGGGCGCGTTCAATCGCCGCTTTAGCTTCATCGAGACGATTAGCTTTTTTGTAAGTTTCAATTATTTTATTATAAACCCGAATCGCAAAATCGCGTTCGTCGTCCGTTATCGCTTCCGTCGCGCCGCCAATACCGCGCGTCGTCAAAGCTGTCTGAAAAGTTTCAACCGCATCGTCCAGACGATTTTTCTCGACATACAAATCACCCAAAGCGACCTGTAAATTGGCGGCTGAACTTTTATCTTTTTCCGCGATTTTAGCCGACGCATCGCGCAGGAGTTTCGCGGCTTCGTCAATTTTTCCCGTCTGTGATTTAAGTTGCGCCAGAAGGACGATTAACGATGTGTTTTCAGTATTGGTATTGACGGCTTGCTGGAGAGCTTCGGCGGCGATTGTCGCCGAACTTTCGTCTACCGAGACAACGGCTTGCGTAAGTAGTTCGACGGCTTCTTGGTTTTCGGGTTCGTCTGCTATCAAGCGGCTCAAAATCTCGATAGCTTCTCCGGTTTGTTTCGCCTTTATCAAAGCCGCGCCGAGTTTAAGCGAGGCGTTTTCGGGCGCGAGGTCTTCGCCTTTAAAAATTCTGCCGTAAAATCCGTCGCTCACCGGCGCGGATGCGGCAACCCAATTTCTCAGCGCGTTAATTTGCTCTTCAGGTTTTTTCGTGCGGGCGTATAATTCACTCAAAAACGCATACGCTTCGGCGTTGCGCGAATCGAGACGCGCGATTTCATTCCATTCGATTATTGCCTTCTGCGCGAAATTCGCATCTAAAATTCCGCGATTCAGAAGGCTTTTAAAAGTATAAAGCTGCGCCAAAATATAATGCCCACCGAAATTATTCTTATCAACTTTGACGGCGATGTCGGCGAGCAGAATTGATTCTTCAATATTATAGGGCGGCGCGTTTTTCGCCAATTCCGCGAGCGCGGTGTAGCCTTCAGCAAGCATCGGGTCGAGTTCGACGGCTTTCTGCAACGCTTGTCTGGCAAGCTGCGCCGCGTTTGTCATCGTCGCCGCAGAACGCATTTTCGGGTTAACATTTCTCGGATTAGCGTTCCAAATATAACGCTGACCTTCGAGCAGCTTGGCGTAAGCCTGCTCACGCCGTTCGCGCGAAACCGGCGTTTTTTCGGCGATTTGCTCGATATTTTTAGCGAGCGTTTCGGCGGTTTGCGGAGTGGCGAGAGGCGGAGGCGGAATTTGGGCAAGCGCGAATTGATAATTGATAAGGAAGAAAGCTGCGGCGAATATAATTTTTTTATTGCTCATTAAAACCTCTGATAAAATTTACGTCAGCCTTTTGACCGGCGAACCCGTAAAACGATTCTATACTTTTTGCAGACTCTCCACAATTTTTTCCCAGACCGATTTGCGCGGAAAGTTTATCAGAAACACGATTAAAGCGACGACGGCAGCGCGGAGAGTTTCAAATTTCGCGCCGCTTAAAATCGTAATCACGAAACCGACAATCGCAATGGCTTCAGCTAACGCGCCCAAAATAATCGCGTTGATTTGCAAAGTTCGCAGGACTCCGAGAACGCCTCCGAGCAGCGCGATGTCATTTAACCTGTCCCATCGAAAAAACATTCGCCGCAGCACGAACGCGCCGATGGCAATGAAAATCATTGCCACCCAGAGCGTCGTCAAAGTTTGCTGCGAAATAGAATCGGCGGAGTTCGGCGCGATAAGCAAAGCGAGAATTGTCAGGACAACTGCCAAAATGATTTGCGAGACGATAATAATTGCCGTCGCGCGATATTTTTTTTCGAGTTCAGCGCGATTTCCTGAGGAAATTTCTTCCATAATTTCCGGGTGTTTTTAAAGTTTCGAGTTCCGCCTTCCGGCAACTATTTTAACCTTACGCCTAAAAACGGAACTCGAAATATCTACTTTTCCGGCGACGGCGTTTTCGCGTCGGTCTGCGGTTTTTGCTGCTGCGAGATGACGGTCGTCAAAGATTTCGGAATCTGCGAAGCGTTGATGTCGCCTTGATTTTTGATCACTTGGTCAATCAATTCAAATTTCGTTTTGTCGAAATTGTTTGTCATCAGCACGCCGTCTTTGTCAATCGTCAGCGGATAAAGACCGAAAAGTTCGTTTTTAAAATTCGAGATGAAAGATTTTTTCTCCGGCGGCAAAACCTTCATTCGCGCCTGATCCGGTTCGGGAATCGTCGCCCCGATAAGTTTCAACTGCTCCTTCGACTTCTCGACGTAATCGCTGTTCGGAAAATCGCGCACGAGTCTTTGGAAATATTTGGCGGCTTGGTCGGTTTCTTCTTCGATTTGATAAGTTACGGCGAGTTTGAAAAGTGCTTCGTCCAGAAAACTGAAATTCGGATATTTGTCCAAAATTTCCAGATAACGCGATTGCGCTCCTTTGAGTCCCGTTCCCTTCTTTTGATCAACCGACAATTTGTAATAATAATTGGCGACGTAAAGATTGTGCAGACCGAGATTATCCTGCACTTCCTCAAGCCGCTCTTCGGCTTCCTTTCGCAAAACCGGGTCTTCGGATTGCTGAAGCAGAGCCTTGAGTCTTTGTTCGGAAATTTTCGCCGGAGTTATTTCGCGGTCGGGCAAACCGATGCGGCGCATATTCGATTCGGCAATTTTCAATAAAACTCTTCCGGCAAGCGGGTTCGTCGGGAAAAACGTCAGCCAATCCTGATACGCCGCCGCCGCTTGAATCAAAGAACTCGTCGAACCTTCGAGATAAAACGAATCGGCAACGGCGAGCTTTGCCATCGGCAAATAAGACGAATCGGGATAAGTCGTAATAATCGTTTGAAAAAGAAGCCGTCCGACATCGTAATTATTTTTACGAACTTCCTTTGTCCCATTGATAAAAAGTTCGCGGTCGCGTCCGGGCGTTACCGTTCCGAGAAGTTCTTCGTATTCATCTGTGCCGCCGCCGAAAATGCCCAGAAACTTTTTCTTCTTTTTAATTTCGCGCGGCTTGCCGACCGGCGATTCAGGATTTGCCCGCAGACTCGCGGTTTCGGTCAGAGCGTTGTCGGTGCGCTTTTGTAAATCGTCGGTTTGCGCTTCGAGATTATCAACTTCCGAAGCGTCGTATTTTTCCGAACGGTCGAGTTTGCCGCGCAGAGTATTAACTTCCGACTGCAATCTCGACGCTTCTTTTTCCAAACTCTTCAAACGTCCGAGCGGCGTGTCAAGTTTCGATTTATCATCTTTTTTCGATTTGTCGTCCTTGCTGTCGTCTTTGAAAGCCGACACCACGCTGGACAGAGAACGCCGCGCCGCGTCGAGTTTTTGCCGCATCACTTCGAGCCTCTGCGCCGCCGTTTCTTGCTGCGCTTCGCTCTTTTGCGCCAAGCCCGCCGCCGCAAAACTCAAAACAAAACATAAACTCAAAACGATTGTTTTATAACTTTGTAAATAATTTTGTAAAAACATAATTCCTCTGTATTGATTTGGGATTTGGGATTTGAGATTGCGGATTTTTATTATTTATAATCTTGCATTTACTTTTTATATTTCAATTTGATTGTGCAAATTTGCGTCCAAACAAATCCGCAATCCGCAATCCCAAATCCCAAATCGCTACACCCAATTCGTTCCCGCGTCAATCAATTTTTTCACGCCTTCGGTAGCGTTTCCGCCGCCGAAAACGCCCGTTCCCGAAACGATTATCTCCGCGCCGGCTTCGACAATTTTTTTGATATTTGTCGCGTCAATTCCGCCGTCAATTTCGATTCGCGTTTTTAGATTTCGCTCGTTAATCATCAAGCGCAGACGGAGCAATTTATCCAGAGCGGTCGAAATGAATTTCTGTCCGCCGAAACCCGGATTCACCGACATCAGCAAAACGTAATCGGCAAAAGGCAAGGCTTCTTCCAGACTGATGAGCGGCGTTGCCGGATTTATCGCCACGCCCGCTTGTCCGCCCGCTTCCCGAATCGCCGTCAAAGTTCTTTGCAGATGCGGGTCGGCTTCGACGTGAACCGAAACCATATCCGCGCCCGCCTCGACGAATTCGGCGGCGTAGCGGTTCGGTTCAACAATCATCAAATGCGTGTCAATCGTCAAATCGGTAATTTTGCGAATCGAACGAACGACCGGAAGCCCGATTGTGATGTTCGGCACGAATCGTCCGTCCATCACGTCAACGTGCAAAATACTCGCACCGCCGGCTTCAACCGCGTTGATTTCTTCCGCCAATCTGGTAAAATCCGCCGATAAAATTGAAGGAGCGATTTCAAACATTGATGACTGAATTTTTTCTGAATACTTGGTTGCGAAAATGAAACTTCTCGTTGCTTGGCGTTCTATGGCTGCGGCGTTCGGCGCGGGCGCACGTCGCCGCTGCCGGTCGCCGCTTTATTCGTATTTGTTTTCGTCTGATTTGAATTCGTTTTATTTGAATTCGCTTTGTTTGAATTCGTCGCCGTGTTTTTATTCATCTTCTCGCCCGAATTAGAATTTTTATTCGTCGCGCCGTTGCTGTTTGAAGAATTGGAATTTGAATTGTCGTTCGAGTTATTGCTCAAAACGTCGCGGGTCGTCGAACTTTTCTTTTTATTGGAATTGGAGTTTGAATTAGATTTTTTCTTCGGCTTGTCGGAAATCAAATCTTCGATCTTTTGGCTTTCGTCCTGCTCGTTCGTATTTTTCTTTATCGTCGCCGGAGCTTCGTCGCCTTCGGGATTCGCTTTGCTCGTAACGACCAAAATCATCTGTCCGGTTTTGACCGTTTCGCCCGCCTTCGGAAGCTGTTCCAAAATCGTGTTCGGCTTTTCATTGCTGAAACGGTCGGCGCGTTTTTTGATTCTTAAACCGAGCGCGGACAGTTCCTGCTCGCTTTGCACGTAATCCTTGCCGACGATTTCGGGAACGCTCATCGCTTGTCCTTGCAGCGACATATAAACGACGCCGACCAGCCCGACGATAAATGTTCCGGCAAGCGCAATCACGATAAATAGTTTTCCGAACGCCGACGCGCCTTTTTTCACAAAACTCATTTTTCTATTTTATTTCTATACGGAGAGAACCAAAACGAAAGTCTAACATTTTTGAATTTTATCGCAAAGGCAAATTGGGAAACAAGAATTATACCGAATAAGAAAGTCTCTTTTTATATTTCTTATTTCCTAACAATTTCAGCGATAAAAAATCCGTCGGTTTTGTCTCTCTGCGGAAAAGTTCGCGCAAACTTTTCTCCGGTATTGAACAGCGCGGGAATTTTCGGAGCGGCTTTATAAAATTGTTCGTTTCGCGCCAAAAATTTCTCGACGACTGCTTCGTTTTCTTCGCGTTCCAAAGAGCAAGTCGAATAAATCAAACGTCCGCCGCGCTTCACCGTCTTTGATGCGTTTTCCAAAATTCGGAGTTGTTTATCGGATAATTCTTTGAAATCCGATTCGCGTAAAAAATATCGAATTTCAGGATTGTGCCGAATCGTTCCCGTTCCCGAACACGGCGCGTCAACCAGCACGACATCGAAGGTTTCGTCGGCAAAAGGCAAAGCGTTTTCAGCGTCATAGCGAACGACACGAATAAAATCCGCGCCTTGTCTCCGGCAATTTTCCCGCAAAGTTTCGACGCGCCACGAATGCAAATCTCCGGCAACGAAAAGAGCGGAGAGTCGAGAGTCGAGAGTCGAGAGTGAGGAATTCGTTTTAACTTCCCACTCTCCACTCTCCACTCTCCACTCTTTTCCGATATAAGTCGCCTTGCTTCCCGGCGCGGCGCAAACGTCGAGAAAACTTTCGCCCGCTTTCAAATCAACCGACTGCGCGACGATCTGCGAGGCTTCGTCTTGAAAATAAATTTTCCCTTCAGCGGCGTAGAGTCGCAGCATTTCGTTCGCGCCGGAAACCTTCCAAGCGTCTTTGACGATTTCCAATTCGACGATTTCCAATCCGCATTTTTTCAAAATCGAAAGCGTATTTTCGTCCGATTTCGCCGTCAATCTGAAAACCATTTCCGGCGTTTCGTTGTTTGCCGCCGCGAGTTTCGCCGTTTCAGCCAAACCGAATTGTTCAATCCAACGCTCGATTAGCCAGCGCGGATGCGAAGTTTCGACCGCGATTTTTTCCGTTTCGTTCGTAAATTCCAATTCGATTTTCTCGCGTGTGGCGCGGCGCAAAACCGCATTGACCAAATGTTTAGCCGAAGTCTTTTTCGCTTTTACGGCGAGATTAACCGATTCGTTGATGGCGGCGTGCGCGGGAATTTTATCTGTGAACAAAAGCTGAAAAAGTCCGATTCGCAAAATAACTCTGATTGCCGAATCCAACTTTTTGCCGACGAATTTATCAATCGCCGCGTCGAGATAAATTTGTTTTCTTAAAGTGCCGAGCGTCAAAGCGTGGCACAGAGCGCGATCTTTCGCTTCCAGTTTTTCTTCGTAAATTGGCAGCAAAATCGAAGAAAACGATTTGTCCGTTTCGATTTTCAGCAGGATTTCAAAGGCGGCGAGGCGAGCGGGCGATATTTTCATTTTTTCTGTGGCGGATTCAAAGTTAGCGGGCGCAAATCCTCGCTCGCGCCCTGCCGCAAATTATTGTCAACGGCAATCCGGTCGTCGAAAACAAAACATTCGCCTTCCCAGAGGCTTTCGCTTTCGGGCATCTCTTCGAGATATTTCAAAATTCCGCCTTCGAGTTGAAAGATTTTTTCAAAGCCCAACGTCTTCATCAACGGCGCGAATTTTTCGCAGCGAATTCCGCCGGTGCAAAACATCGCAACTTTTTTATGCTTTTGCGGATCGAGATTTTCGCGGACGAATTTCGGCAAATCGCTGAATTTTTCGATGCGCGGATTCGTCGCGCCGCGAAATGTTCCGGCGACGATTTCATATTCATTTCGCGCGTCGAGAACAATTGTTTCTTCATCGGAAATTATTCGATTCCAATCACGAGATTTGACGTGCGTTCCTGCACCTCGCTCGATTTCGACTTTGTGCCGCAGCGAAACTATTTCGTTTTTGATTCGCACCTTCGCCTTCAAAAAAGGTCGCTCCGTGTGAAAGGAAGATTTGCAAATCAGGTTTGTTTCAAAAACGCTTTCCAGAATTTCGATGAATTTTTCGATGTTCGCAACCAAACCGGAAACGGTCGCGTTGAAACCTTCTTCGGCGATGATAATCGTTCCCAAAATCGAGAATTCATTCATTGCGGATTTGAGCGTCGCTTTGATTTCCGGCAGATTTTCAAGCCGTTTGAATTCGTAAAATGTGATGATTTGATAATCCATAAATCTAAATGATTTTTTCGCCGACGTTGATTTTCACGCCGTTGAGAAAATCCCGCGCCGACATTCGACGCTTGCCTTCTAATTGTAATTCCTCGATTTGCAAAACGGAATCTAATCCGCAGCCGATTTTTAATTCGCTGCCTTTCGCTTCTAAAATTTCTCCGACGGCGAACGACGGACGACTGCCGGCTGACGGCTGACTTTTCCAAATTGTAAGTTTCTTATTTTGAAATTCCGTATAAGAAGTCGGAAACGGTTGAAAGCCGCGAACGCGATTGGCGATTTGCTTCGCGCTCAGATTCCAATCAATCAAACCGTCTTCCTTTTTCATCATCGGCGCGAAAGTCGCTCGACTTTCATCTTGCGGCTGAACGGTTAAATCATCAATCATCGCCAGAGTTTCTGACAGTAAATCCGCGCCTAAAAAAGACAATCTTCGCAGCAGTTCAATCGCGTTTTCGTCCGCGCCGATTTCGAGTTCACGCTGCAGCAAAATTCCGCCCGTGTCGAGTCCCGCGTCCATCTGCATCGTCGTAACGCCGGTTTTCGTTTCGCCACCCGCGATTGCCCAATTCACGGGCGCGGCTCCGCGATATTTCGGCAGCAGCGAGAAATGATTATTGATCGCGCCGCGCGGGAAAGCCTGCAAAAATGTTTCCGGCAAAATGCGCCCGTAAGCGACGACGACGACGACCTCGGCGTTATGCGACTTGAAAGTTTCGAGTGCTTCCGGCGTTTTAATTTTCGTCGGCTGATAAACCGGCAAGCCGTTTTGCAAAGCGAATTCTTTGACGGGCGAGAATGAAATTCGATTGCCGCGCCCCGAAGGTTTGTCGGGCTGCGTATAAACGGCGGCGATTTCGTGCTTGTCCGCCAAAATTCTTTCGAGCGTCGGAACTGCCGCTTGCGGCGTTCCCATAAATACAATTTTCATCGGACGGAAAAGTTAAATCAAAGGCTTAATAACACGGTTTTCGACTGAACAAGAGGGTGTCAGATATTTTGTGTAAATGAGTTTTCTGTCAGTCCCGGAATCAGCATTCTGCCCTCGAAAAGTATCGCCATTTGATTGATCGCCAGACTCCAGTTCTGGATTGGCATTGTCCATTTCT